>JAUVAS010000005.1 GCA_030591585.1 Flavobacterium sp.
ATCTACTTCGGCAATAAGAGGGTTTTCATACACATAAAACTTTTTGGAAACAAAGTAGAGTATGATAGCAGCAATACTTCCTAAAGAAACCAATAACAATACGCTATGTAAAACGGAATCAGTCATCATTAATGGTTTTGTGAATTGAGAGTTTAAACACCTTTTGAAAGGAACCTTTCATGAAATAAAGCAATAAGTAATAAGGGATAAGAACTGAAAGTGATATAAGACCAGCTACCCATTCTTTAAGGAAATTAGAACTGACAAAAAGCGTAAAAATTAGTAATATAAATGGTAAAACATAGGCAAAAAATACTGCTTTTAAGCCTAATCCTTTTTCTAAGACAATTTGTACAGACTCATTGAGGTTAAAAGATTGGTTGGTTTCAAACACATCAATTTTTTTGTCATTAGATTCTGAAACTCCACAAGCAGCTTTAGCTTTACAACCCTCACAATTTATGTTTCCTTTTAAGGAAACAGTTAATACCCCTTCAGAAATTTTTGAAATAATACCTTTATGATTGATATCAAATCTACCTAAAGAGTTAAAACTTTCTGTATGAAGATTTTTCATAAAATTCTTAGCTTTATTATTGTAAAATTATAATATAATAATCAAGATAAATATGACTTTTGTTAGTGTTTAACGTGTTTTTTTTTAAGGAAAATGGTAATTTTAATATGACAAATTAATATGATGTTTTACTTAACACTCATTAACAGTAGTTAACCTTGATATTGGTTTTTATCATTCATCTTTGCCCTATCAATTTAAAAAACGACTTTATGAAAATTTTAATTTACATTTCGCTTGCCCTTACTTTATTTTTCACATCCTTACTTTCTGCACAAGATTTTAAAGGAATTGCTACCTACAAATCTCAACGCAAAATGGACATTCAGATGGATAGCACACAGATGAATGATGAGATGCAAAAACAAATGATGGCCATGCTTAAAAAGCAATTTGAAAAAGAATTTACTTTAGATTTTAATAAAAAAGAATCCTTATATAAGGAAGCTGAAAACTTGGACAAACCTAGTGGTATGAGCTCTGGAGGAATGGTAGTTATGGTTGCAGGAGATGGTGCCGGAGATTTGTTATATAAAAACTTAGAAGAAAACAGGTATGCTACTGAAACTGATTTATTCGGAAAAATATTTTTAATTCAAGATGAGTTAGAGCAACCCGAATGGCAATTAGAAAAAGAAACTAAAAACATTGGAGAGTACACCTCTTTTAAGGCAACATTTAAAAGAAAAGTAACGATGTCTAGTTCTATGACAATGACCGTAAACTCAAAAGAAGAGCCCAAAGAACCTGAAGTAGAAGAAATAGAACAAACGGTAACCGCTTGGTATACCTTACAGATTCCTGTAAAACACGGTCCTGGAAACTATAGTGGTTTACCAGGATTAATACTAGAGATAAGCTACGGAACCGAAACTATATTATGCAGTAAGATTATTCTGAACCCTAAAAACGGAGTTACTATTGTAGAGCCCAAAAAAGGTAAAAAAGTGAACCAAGAAGAATTTGAAGCTATTATGGAAAAGAAAATGAGAGAGATGGATGAACAATTTAATTCTAGTAGGCATGACGATGGCAATAGTATTGAAATTAGGATTGGTGGGTAATTAAACCATTCCAATAAATAATAGTCTAAAGAAACCATAACAAAACCGTAATTTAGTACCCAACTAAAACAACAATTATGAAACTCCTTAGTACCCTAATCATTGCATTATTTACTATTGCTTCTATTGCACAAAACATTAGTGGTAAAGCCTATTACGAATCTAAAACCACCGTAAAAACAAGTGAGATTGGCAGAAAAGATATGGATGAAAATATGCGTAAAATGATAGCTGAACGCATGAAAAGTTACCTTGAAAAAACATATATTTTAACCTTTAATGGTAATGAATCGGTATATATAGAAGATGAAAAATTAGAAACAGGTGCCAGTAGCGGAAGAATGGCTATGATGATGGGGAGTTTTGTGCCTGGAGTTCAATACAAAAATCTAGAAACCAAACAAATATTAGAAGAACGGGAGTTTTTTGGCAAACAATTTTTAATTAATGACACCATTGCCAACTTAGAATGGAGGCTGGAAAAAGAATCCAAACAAATTGGTCAATATGTAGTTTTTAAAGCTACAGCAGTCAAGAAAATTGATGAAAACGATATGAGTATGGCTAGACGAAGACGTAGTGACGATACCAAAAAAGAAGTAGAAGAGGAAAAAGAAGGAGTAGAAGTTGTAAAAGATAGTACAAAAACTGAAGACACTTTTAATGAGGTTGAAGTTCCTAAAGAAGTAATTGTTACTGCGTGGTACACACCCATGATTCCTGTAAAAAATGGCCCTGGAGAGTTTTCAGGTTTGCCAGGATTAATTTTGGAACTTAACTTTTATAGGACTACTATTTTATGTTCGAAAATTGTTTTGAATCCAAAAGATGTTGAAGAAATTAAAGCTCCTAAAAAAGGGAAAGAGGTAAGCAGGGCAGCATACAACAAAATTGTAAAAGCCAAAATGGAAGAGATGCGTGAGAATTTTAGAAATAGTGGAGGACGAGGTGGTGGAGGCCATATGCGGGGTGGAAATTAACGATATATTTATTCACACCGTGACTTTAAGTCACGGTGTGAATTATAAAAACAACAGTTCCTCTTCCTTTTGAAGCGATGCATTGAGCAGTGCCGAAATGGGGCTAGGGGATGTAAATATCAATCAATCAAAAAATCACCCGTTTTTACGGATAATTAAAATGAAAAAACTAATTACAATAATAATCGTATTCTTCACAATTACACTTTCTGCACAAAGCATAAAAGTAAGGGGAGTTATTTCAGATAGTATAGGTAATCCGCTTGAACTAGCCAATGTAATAGCTACAGTCAAAGAATCTGGGGAAATAGAATCGTATGGTATTTCTAACTATGAAGGGCGTTTTCAGTTAGACCTTCCTGTAAATAACACGTATATTTTAAAAGCAAGTTTTTTGGGTTATGAATCTGTAGCCAAAGAATTGGTTGTTACTGAAGATGCAACCGATTTAACAGTAAATTTTGCGTTAAATCCAATGGCTTCAGAATTAGATGGAGTAGAACTTATTTATGAAATGCCCGTTACCGTAAGAGGAGATACTATAATTTATAATGCAGATTCGTTTACCAACGGAACCGAAAGAAAGTTAGGCGATATTATGAAAAAACTTCCCGGAGTGGAAGTAAATGATGATGGTGAAATAGAAGTGGAAGGGAAGACTGTCACTAAAGTGATGGTAGAAGGGAAAGATTTCTTCGATGGAGATTCAAAACTAGCTGTTAAAAATATTCCTGCAGATGCCGTAGATAAAATTGAAGTACTTCGTAATTATAATGAAGTAGACCAAATGAGAGGGCTAGGAAACGATCAAGATAATGTAGCCATCAATATTAAACTAAAAGAAGGTAAAAAGAATTTCTGGTTTGGAGAGGTTACTGCAGGAGCAGGGATAAGCAATGAGGAAGAAGGAAGATACCTTGTCCACCCTAAACTGTTTTATTACAGCCCTAAATACAGTATCAATATCATCACCGATTTTAATAATATTGGAGAAGTTCCTTTTACGTTTCGAGATTATTTCAAGTTTACAGGAGGTTTTAGAAACTTTAATCGAGGCGGCGGAACCAATTTTAATGTAAGTCAGAGTGACTTAGGGTTTGCAATGATGCAAAATAACAGAGCCAATGAAATTGAAACTAAATTTTTTGCAGGAAATTTTAGTTGGGAAGCTTCCGATGCTTGGGATTTAAGTGGATTTGCAATTCTTTCAGACAATAAAACAAACTTTGTTTCCAATTCTATTCGGAATTATGTGGTTTCAGAAGCACAAGAAACCACCAGCAATATCAGTGATCAACGTACGCAGTTAGGAATGTTGAAATTGAGCAGTGTGTATAAGCCTAATGCAAACTTTCAGTTAGATTATGATGCGCTATTTAAGACTTCGAAACAAACTGAAAATACAGAAACATTGTCTTTGGTAGATGCTATTATCAACGAAATTGACGAAGAAAAAGAGAACAAACCTTCTTCAATTAATCAGAATGTAAACTTGTATTACACGGCAAGTGAAGATCATATTTTTGCAGGGAAGATTCAACATTTATACCAGGATGAAGACCCGTTTTATAATGCTGTTGTCGATTTGCTTCCTTTTAGCGGAATTATTCCCGTAGATCAAGATCAAGACCGTTTTAACATCAATCAAGAAAAGAATATTCGAACTAATAAACTAGATGCCAAGATTGATTATTACTATGTAATTAATAATAAGAGTAATATTAATTTCACGTTAGGAACCACATTGAGTAAGCAGTTGTTTGACTCTAATATATTTCAGTTATTAGACAATAATGACCGTATAGATTTTGATGATGCCTTGCCAGATCCAAATGATGAGGTGTATTCGTTAATTAACGATGTGCAATATAATTTTACAGACTTGTTTTTAGGAGCCCATTATAAATTTAAAACAGGAAAATTTACATTTACTCCTGGCTTGATTCTACATAACTATATCTTAAAAAATGAACAATTTGGAAGTACAATTATTCAAAACGATTGGAATGTTTTGCCAGATTTAAATGTAATTCTTCAATTTAAAAAGAGCGAAAGTTTACGATTTAATTATTCTATTTCTCAAGAATATACCGATGTAAATAATTATGCAGAAGCCTATGTGTTTAGTGATTATAACCGAATGTTTAGAGGAAACAGAAACCTTGAAAATTCACTTTCACACAATTATAGTTTGAATTATTTCAGCTTTAATATGTTTAATTATACCAATGTAAATGGCTCTCTAAGTTATTCGAAACGTATAGAATCTGTTAAGAATAATTCGGTGTTAGTTGGAATTAACCAAGTGAGTACACCCATTAATATGGGTAGTAATTTTCCAGATGAGACCTTCTCTGGTTTTGGGCAGTTTAGCAAACGGGTTAAGAAAATTCAGTTTAGAGCAAGTGCACGATTAAGTTATAGCACTACGTTTAATAATATTAATGCCAATATCACCGAGAGCACTAGCTTTACACAAAATTACAAGGCAAGTGTACGCTCTAACTTTAGAGATTGGCCAAATTTTGAAGTAGGTTACAGTGCTATTATTAACGATTATGACAATGGTGGATTGGTACAAATATTTTACACAAACAGTCCATTTGCCAATGTAGATATTAAGTTTTTAAAGCATTTTACCTTTACAGCAGATTGGAATTTCTATAACTATACAGACGAGGCAAACACCATTGAAAACCAATACTCTTTTTTAGATGCCAATTTGTATTTTCAGAAAGAAGACAGCCCTTGGGAGTTTAAAATACAAGCCACCAATATTCTGAATACCGAGTTTACCAATAGTGATAGTTTTAATGATGAGTTTAATACTACGACTCAATATTTTGTCTTACCTAGGATTGTGATGTTTATTGTTAAGTATGATTTGTAGGGTTTCTTCCTGTAATTTCTTACTTTAGTGCTTTATCCCTTAAAAACGGATAATACATAAACGATATAACAGCAATTGTAGATATATAGTTGTTGGCAAACATTTGAAGAAATAGATGGAATTAACATTTGAAATAAGTTTAATTGAATTAAATAAAATTGACAAATACGTTGACAATAATTTTCCGAAAAATTCAAATATACTGGATATAAAAATTGGAATTTACAAGATTTTCAAAAACCTTGTAACTAGTTTAAACACTTTAGATAAACTACACAAACAAAATACTGAAACTCAATCTTTTGCGACAATAAGTAGAATGATTTTTGATAATTATTCAGTATTTTATATACTCTCTTCCTATTCTACAAAGGAGGAACAATGGTTAAGGTATTGTTTATATTTAATGGATTCATTAGACGGACGAATTAACTCAATTACAGAGTTTTCTGAAAGCACCAAAGATAATAATCTAATGAAATCGCTTGATGATTCAAAGGAGATAATTAAACACGATGAAAAAGTTATCTCCCGAATTCTTAAATTTATATATTCAAAAAAGTTAGACAACATAGTTACTGAAAAAGAAATTAAAAAAAGGAATTGGAAATTTACGCCGAAACTCGAAAAAAAGGAACGCCTAAGTTGGGAGGATTTGTATAATATATCAAGAATTCCTAAGCGTTTTTCTAAACTTATCCAGAATCATTATTCAACTTACGTTCACGGTTTAGGAATGACTATTCTATATGAAAAAAGAAATGAATCATTTATAGAAAGCACTTTATTGTTATTAGCAACCATACAATTAAATATTGCCAAAATAATAATAACCGAATTAAATTTAGATAAAAGAAAGTTAAAAATAGACTCTGATTTCAGTGTATTAATGGAGTCCCAATGGAATAACAGTGAAAGATGGAATAAACAAAACGATTTGCAAACAAAGTATATAAAACATAGCTAATAAGTGCTAAACCCAAAGGTTTGTGCTTATTTACAAAGTTCCGCCAAATTTTTAATTTGGCTTTTAAAATAGAAAAGATAAAAACAAAATGTAAAAATTTGGCTCTGTGCTAAACTGAAAGTTGTCGTATTTTTATACGCTACGTTTCATATACAGACCGTCAGACTGCGCAAAAACTTATTTTAAACAAAGGCGTATTCGGGGAAGGTGGCTGAAAAAAAATCAAATACGGGATTCTCAGAGCTTGAAATTTAGTTAATGCGCAGACTCCCGTTGTACGGAATTTTAAAAAAGAAGAAAATTCATAAATGGAAATTATAATTGGACTGTTATTTTTGTTCCTAATAGGGTATATTTTAATAAAATTATGGGTAAAATTTGTTAACTTTTTAATGAACCCATTGATAAAGAGGACTGAAAAAAAAAGCAATAAATTATCGACAAAAAACAATAATTCTGAAAGTGATATGCAAATGTCAAAACTAAAAAACATTATTAATAATTTTGATAAAAGCGAAAAATCTAAAACTCTTGGTGTTTTCTATAAAATCAATCATATAAAAGAGTTTATACCAGAATATCAAGTAAAATATTATAATACACCGTTTTACTTTAAAGAGTACGATAAAAAAGATGGTGAATGGATAAATAAGGGTGATATTCTTTGTTATGTTGATACTGCAGCAGAATCACTTTCTGGCTCACCGATATATTCACCAAAATCTGGATACTTAGAACATACTAAAGAAAGTGGCGCGCCCCTTTCAGAAAATGATGAACTTTCAAAAATACACGACAAAGGAGAATATATTAATGAAAATTCACCCGATAAAAGTGAGTTTTTCCATTATAGTTCAAATCTCAGTAAATGGTTAGTAGCAGATGGAGAGTTTGTGAAAGAAAACGATAATATTTATCAATCTCAAAATTTTAAACATCAAATTGAAAATCATAAAGCTAAAAAAAAAGGATATATCGATATTTGTCACTATAAAACATTAAGCATTTATTCGAATTTAGAAAACCAGAAAAAACTTTTATGTGTAATTAGGGATGATGATTCTAAAAGAATAAACCAAAAATACATCAACAAACCAAAAATAATTATAGATGATTTTTCAAATACTAAAATTATTGAATGGGAAAATGTTAGTATTTCCCTATCTATTTATCTAAAAAAAGGTTATCAAGGAGTAATTTCAAAATCAGATAATTTTTTTATTGACTTACTTTTTACTTTCAATTTTATTAATGGAAATGATTATATCATTTTCCATTTCAATCCTAAACAAATAAAGCCTAAGTCAAATGACATTATAAGTTTTTTGTTTGAAAATGATGAAAAAATTGATTTTTCGATAAGTAATAATCCTATATTTTCTAAAAATAATCGGAATGAAAAGATAGTTGAAGTAAAGTCTTTAATAACAAAGTCAGAACTTGAGTTGTTTGCTAAACAAAAATTTAAAAAATGGAAGATAAATCTATTTAGTAATGGAAAATATATTTTAGGCGGAAATACTGGAGAAGAAAATAATTACAAAACAAAATCAAACCTAATAATTGTAATTAATAAATTTACAAATGAATACATCAAATTGATCAGTAAGGAGATTAAAAATTACAAACCAATAGAAGAAAGGGAATTAGTTCCTACTTCAACCAATAAACCTAATAAAGATGAGATTTGTTATGTTTACCTTATGCACGATACAACAAACAACTTTTATAAAATAGGAATATCTAATAATCCAAAGTATCGAGAAAGAACTTTACAAAGTGAAAAACCAACAATAGAACTAATTATTTCAAAGAGATTTCCTATTAGAAAAATAGCAGAAAGTTTTGAAAAAGCACTTCACGAAACATATTCAGACCAACGAATAAGGGGTGAATGGTTTGATTTATCTGAAAAAGATGTAGAAAATATTAAGTTATCATTAAAATAAACTACGCATAACAAAGAACTGTGGTGAAAAACAAATGAATTTTCATTAATTTTAAACCAACTCAACCCCACCCTCAATCAAATGAGCAACCTCAGGTCTAGTTACTTTTAACTGTTTAAGATATTCTAAAATACCTTCATTTTTAGTTAACCCATACATTGCTTTAAATGAGCAGGCAATCTATCGAGTAAAGGATTGGATGTAATTTGGTGATTCATAAATTCAAAAATAAAAGCAATTATTTTTTTAAAAACTAAATTATTATGTTTTGCAATCTTATATTGTAATTTTTAGCACATTAAATCTACTAAGGAATCAATTGAAGAAATCATTTATGAGAATAAAAACACTTCCTGTTTTACTTATTTCGATGGCTGTTTGGTTATTGAATTCCTGTGCAAGCTATAAAACACAAATCTCAAAAGATACTGAGCATTGGGAATCTGAAATTCAAGTTAAAGAAGACCCCGTTTATACAGTGTATCTTATTGGGGATGCTGGAAAATTGAACGATGAAGGGAGAATTATTGTAAGTGAAGTGGTTGCCGAAAAATTAAAATCTGAAACCAAACAAAGTGCTGTTATCTATTTAGGAGATAATATTTATCCTAACGGAATGCCTAAAAAGGACAAAAAAGGAAGAGAAAACGCAGAGAAAATTCTAGATGCTCAAATTGCAACGGTAAAAGATTATCAAGGGAAAACTATTTTTATTCCTGGAAATCATGATTGGCGAAAAGGAGTAAAGGGAGTTAATAGACAAGCAAAATATATTGAAAAACAGCTAGATAATAAAAATATCTTTTTCCCAGAAAAGGGTTGCCCATTACAAAAAATTAAAATTAATGATGATGTGGTTATCATTGCTATTGATAGCCAATGGTATTTGCAAGATTGGGATAAAGAACCTAACATTAATGATAACTGTGCTATAAAAACACGGTTAAATTTTCTAGATGAGTTGGAAAGTTTAATCAAAAAAAGCAATGGAAAAACGACCATCCTTGCAATTCACCACCCTATTTATTCCAATGGTTCTCATGGCGGGCAATATTCTATTAAACATCAAATAGAACCTGCTCCAATTTTGGGGTCTTTAGTAAGTTTTCTTAGAAAAATAGGGGGAGTTTCGCATCAAGATTTACAAAGTAAACGATATGTAGCGTTAAGAACTAAGTTGATTACTATTGCTCAAAACAATCAAAAAGTTGTTTTTGTTTCGGGTCATGAGCACAACCTTCAATATATTGTTAAAAACAATTTACCGCAAATTATAAGTGGTTCTGGGGCAAAATTTACTCCAACCAGAAATGTTGATGGTGCTTTCTCATATAACAATTTAGGTTTTTCAAAACTGAATATTTATAAAGATGGTTCTTCAGAGGTGCAGTTTTTTGGTATTGAAAACAATCAAGAAAAACTGGTGTTCCAAACGGAAGTATTTCCTCCAAACTATAAAAAAGATACGATACTATATAAAACCAATTTTCCTGCTATTGTAAAAAGTTCAGTTTATACAGAGGTGGAAACTACAAAAAGTAATTTTTGTAAAGCGATGTGGGGAGAGCGTTATCGGGATTATTATAGTGAAAAAGTAAAAGTTCCAACAGTAAATTTAGATACTATTTTTGGAGGACTAACTCCTAAAAGAAAAGGAGGAGGACATCAGTCTGTTTCCTTAATTTTAATTAATAAAAAAGGGGAAGAATATGTAATGCGTGCGATGCATAAAAGTGCAACTAAATATCTACAAGCAGTTGCTTTTCAAAATCAATATGTTGGTAAAGAGTTGGACGAAACTTTTTCAGAAGAATTAATTCTTGATGTTTTTACAGGTTCTTATCCCTATGCTCCGTTTACCATTGCTAGCTTATCTGATGCCATAGAAGTGTACCATCCCAATCCTGTTTTATATTATATTCCAAAGCAAAATGCATTAAGAGGATATAATGATGAATATGGAGACGAACTATATATGATTGAAGAACGAGTAACTTCAGGCCATGGAGATATGGAAAGTTTTGGGTTTGCGAATAAAATTATTAGCACCGATGATCTGCTGAAAAAGCTTCGGAAAAGCACTAAGTATTCCGTAGATCAATCTGCTTTTATTAGGGCGCGATTGTTTGATATGGTTATTGGTGATTGGGATCGGCACGAGGATCAGTGGCGTTGGGCCGAATTTAAAGGGGAAGGAAAATCAATTGTTTATAAACCTATTCCTAGAGATAGAGATCAGGCGTTTTCAATTATGGGCGATGGTTTTTTAATGAGTGTTCTAACGAGTATCACTCCTTCTTTACATATGCTGAAATCGTATGATGATGAGCTTAAAAAGCCAAAGGGATTTAATTTAGGACCTTATCCATTAGATATGGCATTAGTAAATGGAACTGAAAAATCACTTTGGGATGCTGAGGTCTCCTATATTCAATCTCATTTAACCGAAGAAGAAATAGATAAAGCTTTTAATAACTTTCCACCGGAAGTGATGGATGAAACCATTGATGAGATTAAACGAAAGTTGATGGGAAGAATTTCAAAATTGCAACAAATTTCAGATAGTTATTATAATGAAATTCAGAAATATAGTATTGTAAAAGGAACTGATAAAAAGGATTGGTTTGAGATTAAAAGATTGCTAAATGGAGAAACTCAAGTTGTTGGGTATAAAGATGAAGAACGGAAACAAGAATTTTATAATAGCACGTTCAATTATAAAATCACTAAAGAATTATTAATTTTTGGTTTGGATGACGATGATTATTTTGAAGTCTCAGGAGATGGAAATAAATTAATTCATATTACTATTGTTGGAGGCCAAAATAATGACACCTATAATATCTTAAATGGAAGAAAAGTTAAAATCCGAGATTACAAATCTAAAAAGAACACCTTCATAACAACCAAAGGAAAGAAAAGCTTATCCGATGATTATAATGTGAATGTATATAATCATAAAAACGCAAAGTATAATGTCAATCAAATCATTCCGAACATTGGTTATAATAAAGATGATGGATTTAAAATTGGAGCAAAGAATATCTATACGAATAATGGATTTCATAAGGATCACTTTTCGCAACGACAAACTATTGAGGCGAATTATTTTACTTCAACTAACGGATTTGAGATTAAATATAAGGGTGAATTTAATAAATTAGTTGGAAACTTCAAGTTACATGTGGATGCGCTTTTTACAAGTCCTAATTACAGTTTAAATTTCTTTGGGTTTGGTAATGAAACTCAAAATATGGAGAATTATTTTGGCGAGGATTACAATCGAGTAAAATTAAAAACAGTCGCTTTTTCACCTTCTTTAGTAAGGGAAGGAATCAACGGGAGTAGTATTAAAGTAGCTCTAAATTATGAAATTATTGAAATTGATAAAACAGAAGGACGATATATTTCAGATTCAAATGATTTAAACGAAGTTCCAAACACTATTTTTGACGATCAGAATTATATTGGAGCAGATGTAACTTATAAATTTGAAAATGTTGATAATAAAATTTACCCAACTTTAGGGTTAAAAACGTCACTTCAAATTGGAGTAAAAAGCAATATAGATAGTAAAAATACTTTTGGATATGTGATTCCTGAATTTGGATTTGTTTATAAATTAATTTCAAGTGGAAAATTAGTTTTTGCCACTAAAATTAAAGCACATATTAATATAGGAGATGATTACGAATTCTACCATGCAGTAAGTATTGGAGCGAGTGGTGGGTTACGAGGTTTTAGAAATCAGCGATTTACAGGTAAATCTTCTTTCTATCAAAATATGGATGTACGGTATAAATTTAATAAACTAAAAACAGGCGTATTGCCAATAAGTTTAGGTGTTTTTGGAGGGTTTGATTATGGTAGGGTTTGGGTAAAAAACGACACCTCTAACAAATGGCACAACTCTTATGGAGGCGGTTTAATTATAGATTTATATGGATTAACGTCTGCCAAATTAGGAGTGTTTGGCTCTAATGAAGATACGTTGTTTTCATTTGGACTTAGTATGGGTTTTTAGAGTAAATTTGTAAATTACCTGAAATACTAAACGCTATAAATAAGAAGTGATAATTGATTTTTTCAATAAGAAATTAAAACTATGGAAAATTCCTTTCTAAGTAAAATTGAAGTTTTTGCAACAGAGTTTATCACCAATAAAAACCCTGAAAGCATTGTTTATCATGATATTAGTTTTACGCATAGGTTGGTAAGTGCTATTAAAGTAATTTCAGAAAAAGAAGATGTATCAGAAAAAGAAAAAGAATTATTATTAGTTGCAGCTTGGATTTATGGATTGGGTTATTATGATGCGGAATCCTTTGGAAGTAAAAATATTATTTCGGGATGTATAAAATGTACTATTAGAATTGGCAAACCTTTTTTAGAAGAAGTAAATTATCTGCAAGAACATATTGATGCGGTATATACAATACTTGAAAACACAAAACACCCATTAAATCCAACCAATAAATTAGAGCAAATTTTTGCAGATGCATTGTATTACGATTTTGCCAGAGAGAAAGGAAAAAAGTATCTAAAAAAAATGTATCAAGAATTATTGATTTTTCATGCAATAAGTATAGGTAAAAAGAAATGGAATGATGAATTGATAAAGCTTCTTGAAAATCATACCTATTTTACTGCTTATGGAAAATCTGCTCTGGAACCAAAAAAACATAGCTTAATAAAAGAAATAAAAAAAGAAGCAAAAGCATTAATTAGCATTCAAAATACAGCACTAAAAAAAGAATTAGAAATAAGTGACAGAGAATTAAAAAATTTAAAAGAGTCACTTTCTGAAACTAATAATAGTGTTGATATTAGGACGATACAAACGCTTTTCAGAAACACCTCACGTAATCATTACACCTTAAATCAGATGGTGGACAGAAAAGCAAACATCATGATTTCTATAAACGCTATTATTAATTCTATAGTAATAGGAGGTATTTTAGGTCCTTCAGCAACAATTATAGACATCTCCTTATTGCCTGCTTTTGTTTTAGTTACAGCAAGTTCTCTTTCTATTTTTTATGCAATTTTAGCAGTTAAACCAGATAGAACTCACGGAGAATTTACCGAAGAGGAAATAAGAAATAAACAAGGAAACTTACTTTATTTTGGTAATTTTTATAATATGAGTTATCGAGATTATGAATGGGCAATGCTCGAAATGATAACCGATAAGGATTATTTGTATTCTTCCTTAATTAGAGATATTTATTATTTAGGAGAAAGAATACAAAAGAAACATTCTAATATTCGGAAGTCTCTTATGATATTTTTAGTGGGAACTGCACTTTCTGGATTTGGATTTTTACTCGTTAAACTTATAGTTGAATAAGAAATAGTACCTTGCAACTACTATGAACCCATCTCCTCGAAAATTAGAAATTATCGCTGTAGCGTCCACCCTTTTTAAAGAAAAAGGGTATAGTGCCGTTACCATGCGGGATATTGCGAAGGCTATGGGAATAAAGGCAGCAAGTCTTTACAATCACATTAAAAACAAGGAAGAAATTCTCACTTTTATAATTATTTCATTGGCTGAAGAATTTATTTCAGGAATGGAAATAATCAAAAACTCCAATGTAAATAGTCTGGAGAAGTTAAAACAAATTGTGTCTCTTCATGTTGATATTACAAGTCGAAATACCAATGGGATGGCTTCTTTGAATAACGATTGGATGCATTTAAAAGATGAGCTGGAACATTATCTTGCACTTAGAAAGGAGTATGAGAATAGTTTTAGAGGGATCTTAAAAAGCGGTATTAAAAATAAGGAGATAGCTAATTCAAACGAAGATATAATGTTGTTTTCAATGCTTTCAACATTACGCTCACTTTATATCTGGATTCCTCAAAAAGAGGATTTAGATTCAAAAAAAATGGCAGCCAATTTAAGCGATATCCTTCTTAACGGAATTAACAATTAGGTTTTAAATATTTCCTATCTTTGTAGTGTAAACTAACAAGTGTTAGTTAAAAATAATAACGAAGACTACGTGGCGAAATTTCATAATCTAGAAATCAAAGATATATATAAGGAAACCGAAGATTGTTCGGTTATTTCTTTTTTAATCCCTGAAGAGTTAAAGGAAGAGTTTAGCTTTAAACAAGGGCAGTATTTAACACTTAGAGCAACTATAAACGATGAGGATATTCGACGTTCCTATAGCTTGTGCTCTAGCCCAAAAGATAATGAGTGGAAGGTTGCGGTAAAGCAAATTCCACAAGGCAAATTTTCAACATTTGTAAATCAAACGCTAAAAAAAGGCGATAAGTTACAAGTAATGAAGCCTATGGGAAGGTTTTTTGTTGAGGTAGATTCCAGTAACCCAAAAAATTATATAGCCTTTACTGCAGGAAGTGGAATTACACCCATTATTTCAATAATAAAAACACATCTAGCTGAAGAGCCTGAAAGTACATTCCAACTTTTTTATCTGAATAAAACTTCCAATTCAATTATCTTTAAAAAAGAATTAGAAGCATTGGTTTCAAAGTATGGAGATCGATTTAAAGTGTTTCATTTTTTAACTCAGGAAAAACAAGAAAATGAATTGTTTAATGGAAGAATAACTTCAGAAAAACTAGAACAATTAACTTCAGAAATAATTGATATTACTACTATTAATGAGTGCTTTCTTTGTGGTCCTGAGGAAATGATTTTTACGATTAAAGATCAATTTATTTCTCTCGGATTGAATTCTAATAAAATTCATTTTGAACTATTTGAAGTCAGTAAAAAGAAAATAGAAACTAGTGCTATTATTGATAATGCTGAAGTGACCATTACTATTGATGACGAGGAATATACGTTTAACATCCCGAAAGGAAAAACAATTTTAGAAGTTGCAGAAGAAAATGATGCCGACGTTTCTTTTGCCTGTAAAGGTGGAGTTTGTTGTACTTGCAAGGCGAAAGTGTTAGAGGGGTCTATTGAAATGAGAGTTAATTACGGTTTAGATGAAGACGATTTAAAAAACAATATAGTATTAACTTGTCAAGCGGTACCAACATCAGATAAAGTAGTGCTTGATTATGATGATGTTTATTAAAAGATTAAAATAAGAATTATGGCAGAGAATATTGAAGAATTAGAAAGACAGTTTCAGGAAAAAATCGATAACGAAGTAAAGATTGAACCTAAAGACTGGATGCCTGATGGTTACAGACAGCATGTGGTAAGGCAAATGTCTCAACATGCACATTCCGAAGTGATTGGAATGCAACCTGAAGGAAACTGGATTACCAGAGCACCAAGTTTAAGAGCTAAAAAAATACTATTGGCAAAAATTCAAGATGAGGCTGGACACGGATTGTATTTGTATAGTGCTGCTGAAACATTGGGAGTAAGTAGGGATACATTTATACAATGGCTTCATGAAGGAAAAGCTAAATACTCAAGTATATTTAATTATCCCTCACTTAATTGGGCAGATATGGGAGCCATCGGCTGGTTGGTAGATGGTGCAGCTATTGTAAATCAGGTGTCACTTCAAAAAACATCTTATGGTCCTTACTCTAGAGCGATGGTTCGTATTTGTAAAGAAGAGAGCTTTCATCAACGTCAAGGCTATGAAATCATGGTAAAAATGATGGCAGGAACCAAGGAACAACAAGAAATGGCACAAGATGCATTGAATCGTTTTTGGTGGCCCTCTTTAATGATGTTTGGTCCTCATGATAGTGATTCTGCAAGATCCTCAAAAGCTTTAAAATGGAAGATAAAAAGAGAATCTAACGATTCACTTAGAAAACGTTTTATAGATAAAACAATTCCTCAAGCGGAGTTTATCGGACTTAAAGTTCCAGATCCAGATGCAATGTTACAGCCAGATGGCACTTACAAAACAGGAGCTATTGACTGGGAAGAATTTTGGAATGTTGTAAAAGGAAATGGCCCTTGTAACAAACAACGTTTAGACCATCATAAAAAAGCACATAACGATGGAAGATGGGTAAGAGAAGCAGCCATAGCATTCGCAGAAAAACAAAATAATTAATTAAAAACAAAAGCAATGAGTAGCACAGATAACCAAGGACCTCTTTGGGAAGTATTTACCCAAAAAAAAGCAGGAATGGCATTTAAACATTCTGGGAGTGTTCACGCTTACGATAAAAATTTGGCAATAGAAGCAGCAAGAGACTTGTACACAAGACGTAATGAAGGAACAGGATTGTGGGTTGTAAAATCTGAAGATATTGTATCAGTACCACCCGAAGATGCAGAAAGTTTCTTTGAGCCAGCAGATGATAAAATTTATCGCCACCCAACATTCTTTAAAGTTCCAGACGGAGTTAAAGACATGTAAACTTCTGTGAAAGCAGAAATATCACTTAAAGAAATATAAAATATGAATAGTTTATTTAAATATATAGTAAGATTAGCAGATAATAGTCTTATTCTGGGACATAGGCTGGCAGAAAATTGCAGCCACGGGCCTTATTTAGAAGAAGATATTTCCATTACAAATACTTCGTTAGATTTATTAGGTCAAGCCGAAGAGTTATTAATCTATGCGGCAGAAGTTGAAGGAAAAGGAAGAACCGCAGACGATTTAGCTTATAAACGCCCAGAAATTGAATTTTATAATGTTCAGCTTACAGAACAACCTAACGGTGATTTTGCCCATATGATGGCGCGTCAGTTTTTTATGGATGTGTATAACTATTATTTGTACACTGCATTAAAAGAAAGCAACGATAGTACCATTGCAGCAATTTCGGCAAAATCTCTAAAAGAAGTAACCTATCACCTTAGAAGAAGTAGTGAATGGGTAATTAGATTGGGAGACGGAACTGCAACTAGTAAAATTAAAATGCAAGAAGCAATTGAAGATTTTTGGCGATTTACTGCTGAATTGTTTGAGATGGATAAGGTTGATGAAGAATTAATTACTGAAGGGATTGCAGTTGATTTAAATAAGATTAAAGACCTTTGGAATGAAAGAGTAAACACTATTTTAAAAAGAGCAACCTTAACCCGTCCTGAAGATGGATACGAAGCTACCGGAAGCCGAAAAGGATACCATACAGAATATTTAGGCTATATATTAGCTGAAATGCAGTATTTGCCAAGAGCATATCCAACTGCTAAATGGTAGTAGTAGAAAAAGCATATCAACACATTTGGAAACTTTTTGAAGAGATTCCAGATCCCGAAATCCCGGTATTGTCAATATTGGATTTAGGAATTGTAAGGGATATTTCTTCAGAAGGGAAAACATTGGTTATTACTATAACTCCAACGTATTCGGGTTGTCCAGCGATGAATCAATTTGAAGATGATATCGTAGCAAAGTTGAAAGAAATTAATATAGTAGATGTTCGGATTAAAATGACTTACGATCCGCCTTGGACAACAGATTGGATTAATGAAGAAGCAAGACAGCGATTAGAAGATTATGGAATTGCACCACCAATTAAAGGCACAGAAGATAAAGGGGTGTTGTTTAAAGAAAGAGTGAAAAATGTTAGGTGTCCTGTATGTAAATCAACGAACACTGAAGTAATAAGTCAGTTTGGATCAACCGCATGTAAAGCATTGTATAGATGTGAAGACTGCTTAGAACCGTTTGATTATTTTAAGTGCATTTAATTTGTCATTCAGAGCCGAAGGCGAAGAATCTCATCAAGAAATCAAATTCATGAATAAAAGTATTCTCATAAACATAAAAAACCAAGTAGCCTTTATTTCTTTGAATCGCCCAGAAGTGTTCAACAGTTTTAATCGTGAAATGGCATTGTTGCTCCAAAAAACATTGGACGATTGTGAAAAGAATAATGATGTAAGAGCCATCGTTATTACTGGAACTGGAAAAGCATTTTGTGCGGGTCAAGATTTAAAAGAAGTTACTTCGCCAGAATTAAACCCAGGATTTAGAAAAATATTAGAAGAGCATTACAATCCAATAATTACCAGAATAAGAAACATTAATAAGCCAATAGTAGCTGCAGTAAATGGAGTGGCTGCTGGAGCTGGAGCTAATATATCACTAGCTTGCGATATAGTTATTGCTTCAGATAAAGCGAGTTTTATTCAAGCATTTAGTAAAATTGGACTGGTGCCAGATAGTGGAGGAACATTTTTTCTTCCAAGATTAATAGGATTTCAAAAAGCATCTGCATTGATGATGTTAGGAGAAAAAGTTTCGGCTGAAGAAGCAGAAAAATTAGGAATGATATATAAAGTTATTCCTTTTGAGAATTTTTCAGAAGAAGTAGAAAAATTAGCGATTCATTTAGCAAATATGCCAACACAAGCACTAGAATTTATAAAGAAGTTACTTAATAAATCAATGACTAACACGTTGGAAGAGCAATTGGATTTAGAAGGGGAATTGCAAATAGAATCAGCCCAATCTGAAGATTATCAAGAAGGAGTGAATGCTTTTGTGGAGAAGAGGAAACCTAATTTTAAAGGGAACTAAATGAATTTTGAATATCGAACTGATTAATTTTGAATAATGAAGTAATTTAACCGGAAAATGAGAGCTAATAAATATGATTTAGAGGAAAGATTAATTCAGTTTGCAGTAGATGTAATTTTGCTTTGTGGAAAAATTGAAGGAAACTTTGCATCTCAGCATTTATCTAAACAATTAATTAGATCGGCAACTTCTTCTGCATTAAATTACGGAGAGGCACAAAGTGCAGAATCAAAAAGAGATTTTCTTCATAAAATAAAAATTTGTTTAAAAGAACTTCGAGAATCTTTGGTGAATTTGAAAATTCAAAAAGGAGCAAATCTAATATTAGATTTAATAATATTAGATAAAATAATGAAAGAAAATAATGAACTAATTGCAATTTTCGTTTCAAGTATTCGGACTTCGCAAAACAACAAATAAAACAAGAACTTTGAATTGAATCTCGATGTAAACTTCGAAATTCAACATTCAGAATTCGATATTCGATATTATGAAGGTAGGAATTATAGGAAGTGGAACCATGGGAAGCGGCATCGCACAAGTAGCTGCAACTTCTGGATGTAAAGTAAAACTATACGATACAAATAAAGATGCTTTAAATAAAAGTAAAGTAGCTCTTGAAAAAGTATTATTGAGGCTTATTGAAAAAGGAAGAATAGATTCTGAAGAGAAAAATAGAATTCAAAATAACATCACTTATGTAAATTCTTTAAAGGAGTTAAGTGATTCAGACCTTACAATTGAAGCAATTGTTGAAAACATAGAGATCAAACAAAAAGTGTTTTCAGAATTAGAATCGTATGTTTCAGAGGAATGTATTATCGCATCCAATACTTCAAGCTTGTCCATTGCTTCAATTGCATCCTCTTTGCAAAAACCGGAACGTTGCATCGGGATTCATTTTTTTAACCCTGCACCTTTAATGAGATTGGTTGAGGTAATTCCTGCGATTCAGACTTCAGATAAAGTTTTACAAAAAACAGTTACTACTATTAATGAATGGAAAAAAACGGTGGCTGTAGCAAAAGATACTCCTGGATTTATTGTTAATCGAGTAGCGAGACCATTTTATGGAGAAGCACTTCGGATTTATGAAGAAGGAATAGCAAGTTTTCAAGAAATAGATTCAGCAATGAAAGAATTAGGTGAATTTAGAATGGGTCCCTTTGAATTAATGGATTTTATAGGAAACGATGTAAATTACACCGTAACAGAGACCGTTTACAATGCCTTTTATCAAGATCCTCGTTACAAGCCATCATTCACCCAACAACGCCTTTCGGAAGCTGGGTATCTAGGAAGAAAAACAGGAAAAGGATATTATAATTATAATGGAAATGTCATTCAGAGCGATAGCGAAGAATCTCATGATTCTACTTGTCATCCTGAACTTGATTCAGGATTCAATAATAAAGAAGAAGTTTTCAACAGAATCCTAGTAATGCTTATCAACGAAGCAGCAGATGCTCTTTTCTGGAACATCGCTTCGGCAGAAGATATTGACAATGCAATGACCAAAGGAGTAAATTACCCTAAAGGTTTATTAGCTTGGGCTAATGAAAAAGGAATTGGATGGTGTGTAGAGAAAATGGATAAGTTGTATAATGAGTATCATGAAGATAGATATCGTTGTTCACCATTATTACGGAAGATGACGAGAGAGAATAAAATGTTTTTTAATTAAATGTCATTCCGAACGTAGTGAAGGAATCTCATCAAAAGATTGCCACGCTTCGCTCGCAAAGACTAAAAAGAATATGAAAGGAGAATTAATACCTAAAAAAATGCTCTCACAAGACCAATTTAGTTCTTGGTTAGGGATTGAAATTTTAGAAGTAAGATTAGGCTATTGCAAAGTAGGACTTACCGTAAGAAAGGATATGCTAAACAGTATGAATTATGCTCATGGCGGAATCACTTATTCATTAGCAGATACAGCTTTTGGATTTGCAGCAAATACCCATGGAAAGTTTGCGGTTTCAATTGAAACATCGATTAATCACATTGAATCGGTTGAACAAGGAGATGTATTAGTTGCTGAATCTGTAATTGAAAAAACAGGAAATAAGCTAGGCTTTCATATAGTTGAAGTAAAACGAGGAAACGAATTAGTAGCACTTTTCAAAGGAGTTGTCTATCGTACTTCAAAGAAATGGGAATAAAAGAATAACGAATACAGAACTGAAGAATAACGAATTCTGAAGTGAAATAAAATATAATAATAAGAATAGAATTTTGAATTGAAATAGGGGACAATACTTCGATATTCAGCATTCAAAATTCAACATTCAAAATTCATATGAACGCATACATCATAGACGGAATTAGAACTCCAATAGGAAACTACAAAGGAACGTTAAGCACTATTCGAACAGATGATTTGGCTGCTTTGGTAATTGAAGAACTAGTAAAACGAAACCCAAATATACCAAAAGAAGCTTACGACGATGTGATTATAGGTTGTGCCAATCAAGCAGGTGAAGACAATCGGAATGTTGCTCGTATGGCATTATTGCTTGCAGGACTTCCTTTCACCGTTCCTGGTGAAACAGTCAATAGGCTTTGCAGTAGTGGACTTTCAGCAATCATTCATGCCAATAGAGCTATAAAAGCTGGAGATGGCGATTTGTTTATTTCGGGAGGTGTAGAAAATATGACACGCGGACCTTTTGTGATTTCTAAAACATCAAGTGCTTTTGGGAACGATTCAAAAATGTATGATTCAAGTTTTGGTTGGCGTTTTATAAATAAAAAAATGGCAGCACTCTACGGAACGGAAGGGATGGGGAATACTGCCGAAAACTTAGTGGAGAAGTATAATATCTCTCGCGAAGATCAAGATGCATTTGCGTATTGGAGTCAGATGAAGGCTACAAAAGCTCAGCAAAACGGAAGATTAGCAAAGGAGATAGTTTCAGTAGAAATACCACAACGGAAAAAAGACTCAATCATTTTTAAAAATGATGAGTTTGTAAAACCGAATTCTTCCAAAGAGATTTTAGCAAAATTACGCCCTGTATTCAAAAAAGAAGGAGGAACTGTTACTGCAGGAAATGCTTCAGGATTAAATGATGGAGCAGCAGCAACGATCATTGCTTCCGAAGAAGCGGTAAAAAAATACAATCTAAAACCAATGGCCAGAATTGTAAGTTCTGCGGTAGTAGGAGTAGAACCAAGAATTATGGGAATCGGACCAGTATTAGCATCCAATAAAGCATTAGAAAAAGCAGGATTGACTATGGATGATATGGATATCATCGAATTAAACGAAGCCTTTGCATCACAAGCCTTGGCCTGTATTAGAGAATGGGGTTTACAAAATAATGATCCGAGAATCAATCCTAACGGAGGAGGAATCGCTATCGGACACCCTTTAGGAATGACAGGAACGAGAATTACATATTCAGCAGCTTTAGAGTTACAAGAAACAGAAAAAAAATATGCATTGATAACGATGTGTATTGGTGTGGGGCAGGGGTATGCTGCTGTGATAGAAAGAATTCCTGCGTAGGCAGGAATCTCATGGAATGAAAGAATTATGATTTTTTGGTGTATATATAATGTCAAACAAGCCAAAAGGAGTAATTTACATTGGTATAACTGATAATATAGAAGAAAGAGTAAAAGAACATAAACTTAAGTTATATAAAAGAGCTTTTACAGCTAGGTATAACTGTGATAAATTAATCTATTTTGAAGAATTTGAAAATGTAGATGAAGCTATAGTTAGGGAAAGACAATTTAAAAAATGGAAGCGAGATTGGAAAGTAAGTTTAATTGAAGAAATGAATCCATCTTGGTTAGATTTAAGTATTAACTGGAACATGAATTTTAGAAAGTTTAGAAAAGAATAAGAAGATTCCTGCCTACGCAGGAATAAAATCTAATTTAAAAGTTACCCCGATTTAATCGGGGCAATAGATATGAAAAAACTAGAAAGCTACATCAACGGGCAATGGATTTCAGGAAACGGTGAAGGAGTGCCAATGCACGATGCCGTTACAGGAGAAGTGGTTGCCTTGTCAGATACTTCAGGATTCGATTTTTCTGAAGTGCTACATTACGGAAGAACAAAAGGAGAAGCATTACGTAAAATGACCTTTCAAGAAAGAGGGAATATGCTTAAAAAGTTGGCATTTTACCTTATTAAAAAGAAGCAACATTTTTACGATATCAGTTACCGTACGGGAGCCACCAAAGTAGATAGTTGGATCGATATTGAAGGAGGGTTTGGTAATCTTTTTGCCAATGCTTCTCTTAGGAAATTGTTTCCTAATCAACCGTACCATGTGGAAGGAGATCCTATAGATTTGTCTAGAGGAGGGAAATTTATGGCACATCATATTTTAGTTCCGAAGAGAGGGGTAGCCATCCATATAAATGCCTATAATTTTCCAGTTTGGGGAATGTTAGAGAAATGTGCTGTAAACTGGATGGCGGGAGTTCCTGCAATAGTTAAACCAGCTACCAACACCTCGTTTTTAACCGAAGCTGTGGTTAGAGAAATCATTGCTTCAAATATTTTACCAGAAGGATCATTACAGTTAATTTCAGGATCTGCTAGAAGTATTTTAGATTCGGTTGAATCACAAGATGTAGTCACATTTACAGGTTCGGCGACTGTTGGAAGAATGTTAAAAGCACACCCAAGAATTATTGAAGAAGCAGTACCATTTAATATGGAAGCTGACTCATTAAATGCGAGTATTTTAGGAGAAGATGCCGTTCCAGGGACTCCAGAATTTGACATCTTTGTAAAAGAAGTCCGAAAAGAAATGACCGTAAAATGTGGTCAAAAATGTACCGCAATACGTAGAATTATTGTTCCTGAAAATTTAATAGATGATGTTCAGATTGCTATCGGGAAACAGCTAGATAAAGTTACTATTGGAGACCCAAGATTGAAAGAGGTAAGAATGGGAGCCTTGGTAAGTAAAGCTCAGGTAAAAGAAGTAAGAGAACGTGTAGAAGAAATTACCAAAACAGCTCAAATGGTTTATGGTAATTTAGATGAGGTTTCTATTATAGGAGCTTCAGCAAAAGAAGGCGCGTTTTTGGCACCGATATTATTAAGAGAAGACAATCCGTTTACGAATACTGCAGTTCATGAAATAGAAGCATTTGGACCGGTGAGTACGATGATGCCATATAAAACTATTGATGAAGCGATTCATTTAGCACAAATGGGGAAAGGATCTTTAGTTTCTTCCATCGTAACAAACGATGATAAAATTGCTAAGGAATATGTAGTGGAAGCAGCAACCCATCACGGACGTATTTTAGTGTTAAATAGAGAAAATGCAAAGGAAAGTACAGGTCATGGTTCTCCATTACCAACCTTAGTTCACGGAGGTCCAGGTCGTGCTGGAGGAGGAGAAGAAATGGGAGGTATACGAGGTGTGAAGCATTATTTACAACGTTGTGCTATTCAAGGAACACCAACTACTTTAACCGAAATCACGGGTATTTATCAACCCAAAGGAGCTTATAAAGAAGCCGAAAAACACCCGTTTTCATATCATTGGGAAGATATTAAAGTCGGGATGTCTATGAAAACACATAAACGTACCATAACGGATACCGATATTATCAATTTCTCCAATTTAACCTGGGATAATTTTTACGCACATACAGATATCACCTCGCTTGACGGAAGTATTTTTGAAAAAAGAACAGCTCACGGCTACTTTATTTTAGCTGCTGCTGCTGGACTTTTTGTATACCCAAATAAAGGACCTGTTGCAGCAAATTATGGCTTGGAAGATTGTCGTTTTATTCGACCTATTTACCATAACGACACTATTTATGTTCGATTAACCTGTAAGCAAAAAATTGATAGAGATCAACGAGGAAAAGAGTTGCCAAGCGGAATTGTAAAATGGTATGCCGAAATATTCGATACAGAAGATGAGCTAGTTGCAATAGCAACGGTATTGACAATGGTTCAGAAAAAGCAGACCGTTTTTGTTGAAATGACTTCAGGAAAAATTAAAGAATGCTTGAGTAAACTATCTGATGATTCTAAATCAAAGTGGGGGACATTAACCCCTCAACATATGTTAGAGCATCTTGAATACTCATACAGAATTGCATCGGGTGAAATTCAAGATTTTGAAATTGCAACACCAGAAAAACATATTGAAAAAGTACAAGAAACATTGTATAATTATGAGCCAATGCCACAAAGGTATGATTTTCCATTATCTAAAAAAGGGATGTTAGAAAAATTAAATCATGAAAATTTACAAGTAGCTAAGTTAAAATTATTAGAAGCTCGTGAAGAATATCTGGCATTTTTTAAAGAATACCCAAGTGTAACCACTAAGAATGTAGTATTTGGAAATTTAGAAAAGTTTGATTGGTATTTATTAGAACGCAAACATTTGAATCATCATTTTAATCAGTTTGGGCTTTTGTAGCCCAAACTGATTAAAATTCCCACGAAAGTGGGAATCTATATGATGTAAAATTGAGTTGATAAATATGACAATATATAGTGTTTATATAATCACAAATAAGAAAAATGGAGTTTTATATATTGGAGTTACAAAAAGATTAAAAACAAGAATTTATCAGCATAAAAACAAAGTTCATAAGTCAACTTTTTCTGCTAGATATAATTTAAACAGATTGGTTTATTTTGAAAATTTTGAAATTAAAGAGGACGCTTTAAAAAGAGAACGACAAATGAAAAAATGGAATAGAGATTGGAAAATTGAATTAATAGAAAAATCAAATTCAAGTTGGAAAGACTTGCATTTAGATTTGTAATTGAGGTATAATTAATAAGATTCCCACTTTCGTGGGAAATGAATATGAAACAACCATACGTTAAAAGTTCAGTAAGTAAAGGCATCGCCACCATCGAATTCTTTCATCCTGCTCACAACAGTCTGCCAGGGAATATTCTAGCAGAATTAGTGGTCAATATAAACCAAGCTGGAAAGAACGATGAAGTAAAAGTAATCATCTTAAAAAGTGGAGGAGAACGTACTTTTTGTGCAGGAGCCAGCTTTGAAGAACTTATTAATATCAATGACGCAGAAACTGGAAAGGTCTTTTTTAGTGGTTTTGCAAATGTGATTAATGCGATGCGAAAATGTCCGAAGTTTATTATTGGGCGAGTTCAGGGTAAAACAGTAGGAGGTGGAGTAGGAATTGCTTCAGCAACCGATTATTGTATGGCGACTAAGTTTGCTTCTATTAAATTAAGTGAATTAAATGTGGGAATAGGCCCTTTTGTGGTTGGTCCTGCGGTAGAACGTAAACTTGGAGTAAGCGGAATGTCACAAATAGCCATTGATGCTAATTCGTTTTATTCTGCTGAATGGGCGATGCAAAAAGGACTATTTACAAAAGTGTTTGATTCTGTTGAAGAACTAGACGAAGCAGTACAGTCATTTGCTGAAAACCTATGTAATTATAACCCTGAAGCAATGAAAGAAATGAAGAAAATAATGTGGAGTGGTACCGAAAATTGGGATACATTATTAGCAGAAAGAGCCGCTATTAGTGGACGATTGGTGCTGAGTGATTTTACAAAAGAAACGTTGAAAAAGTTTAAATAGAATGTCATTCTGAGCGGAGTGAAGGAATCTCATCAAAAGATTGCCACGCTACGCTCGCAATGACAGATAATAAGATTCCTGCCTACGCAGGAATTAGAAATATGATATACAGTTTCAAAGGACATATACCCGTAGTACATAAAAGCAGTTTTGTACATCCGTTGGCAGCAGTTACAGGTAATGTAATAATTGGTAAAGACTGTTATATCGGTCCTGGAGCTGCCATTCGTGGTGATTGGGGTGAAATTATTTTAGAAGATGGAGTTAATGTTCAGGAAAATTGCACCATACACATGTTTCCGGGTAAAACAATTGTATTGAAAGAAGGAGCACATGTAGGTCACGGAGCAATTATACATGGAGCAAACCTAGGGCGTAATTGCCTTATAGGAATGAACGCTGTGCTTATGGATGATGTGAAAATAGGGGATGAATGTATCGTTGGTGCTATGGCATTTGTAAAAGGAGAAACAATAATTCCGAATAGGAAATTAGTAGTTGGTAATCCTGCAAAAGTAATCCGAGATATTTCAGATGAAATGATGGAGTGGAAAACAGCGGGAACAAAACTATATCAGCAACTGCCAGTAGATTGTCATGAGAGTTTGAGAGCAGTAGAACCATTAAGGGAAATCCCTGAGAATAGACCAAAACAGGAAGATTTTTTAAAGACTTTGCAAGAGTTTAAAAAGAAATAATAATATAGAGAATGTCATTCTGTGCAGAGTGAAGGGATCTTTCAAAAGATTGCCACGTCGCTTTACTCCTCGCAATGACAACTAACAAACATTAGTTAACCAAGGCCTAGTAGGTCTAGATAAAAAGATAAATGTCTCATTACGAATTCAAAATGCCTAAACTAGGCGAAAGTATCACCGAAGCAGCTAAATTCCTGCGAAGGCGGGAATCTCATAAATGAAAGATGAAAATATGGTATATATACATATTGACAAATAAACCACAAGGAGTACTATATATTGGTGTGACAGATAATATAGATGAAAGAATTGTTGAGCACAAAAATAAAGTTTTTCCAAAATCATTTACAGCAAGATATAACTGTGATAAGTTGATTTATATTGAAGAATTTAAAGATGGATTAAAAGCCTTACAACGAGAAAAGCAGATGAAGAAATGGAAAAGAGAGTGGAAAATAAAATTAATTGAGGAGATGAATCCACAATGGGGAGATATAAGTATTAATTGGAATATGAAAGAAGATTTAATCTATAAAACAATTAGGTTTGGAAAACAATAATCAGATTCCTGCCTCCGCAGGAATTTACGAATTCAAAATGCCTAAACTAGGCGAAAGTATCACCGAAGCAGCCATTATCAAATGGTTTAAAAACGTGGGTGATGTTATAGAAGAAGATGAAATTCTATTAGAAGTTGCTACCGATAAAGTAGATTCAGAAGTACCTTCATTAATTTCAGGTGTGGTTACAGAGATTTTATACAAGCAAAACGATGTTATAAAAATTGGAGAAACTATTGCTGTTATTAAAACTGACGGTAAAGTTACTTCCAAAAAGAAACAACCAAAAGCTCAAAAGAAACCAAGTACACCGCAAAAAAAACCAACTCCTTCATTTCAACGCACCAAATTTTCGGTACCTGATTCTAGTTTATATTTTTCGCCATTAGTAGTTAGTATCGCTAAACAGCAACATATTAGTTTTGAAGAACTAGCAAGAATTTCAGTATCCGGGAATGATGGCCGACTTAGGAAAAGTGATTTAATGAATTACATTGAAGAAGGGCGACCTTTTAAGTTTGCTCAAGCAGTAGCTGAAAAAAGTGGCTTTCAAGTACCCGATTTAAAATTTGATAAAGGAACAGGGAAGATTGTTGAAATGGACCGTATGCGGCAAATAATCGCCGACCGAATGGTTTTTAGTAAGCATACCTCACCTCATGTAACTGCTTATGTGGAAGCCGATTTAACCGAAATGGTACAATGGAGAAATAAGGTAAAAGTAGATTTTCAGAAGAAATACAATGAGAAATTAACCTATACTCCTCTTTTTGTGGAAGCAGTAGCCAAAGCAATTGTAGATTTTCCGATGATTAATTCCACTTTAGATGAAAAAAATATTATTGTAAAAGAGAATATAAATATTGGAATGGCAACCGCCTTACCTTCTGGAAATTTAATTGTTCCCGTAGTGAAAAATGCAGATAAAAAGAATTTAAATGAATTAGCTACAGCTATCAATTCGCTTTCGCTAAAAGCAAGAGAAGGAAGATTAAAAGCAGATGATACGAGTGGAAGCACATTCACAATTTCAAACGTGGGAACCTTTGGTTCGGTAATGGGGACTCCTATTATCAATCAGCCAGAAGCTGCAATTTTAGCAACGGGAATCATTAAAAAACGTGCTGAGGTAATGGAAAGAGAAGGTGGAGATGCTATTGAAATTAGGCATATGATGTATTTGTCACTTTCCTTCGATCATAGAATTGTTGATGGTTTTTTGGCAGGTTCTTTTTTAAAGAGAATCGCTGATAATATGGAGAATTTTGATTCAAATAGAAAAATATAACGCTTTGTCATTCTGAGCTTGACTCAGGATCCAGTAAATAGATTCCGTGTCAAGCACGGAATGACAAAAGAAAGCTAAATTGAGAATAACAAAAAGAGGTTAAGCAAAGAAAAAAATAAAAATAAAAAAACAATGGAAAAAATAAAAATTACAAAAACAGAAAACTCAAAATTAAGCGAATTAGATTTTGATAATATTCCTTTAGGAAAAATATTCACCGATCATATGTTTATCTGTGATTATGAAAATGGAGAATGGAAAAACCCTAGAATAGAACCTGTACATGCAATTGCAACCCATCCAGCAACAATGGTGTTGCATTATGGGCAAGCAATATTTGAAGGAATGAAAGCCACCTTAAATTCTGCTGGGGAACCTTTATTATTTCGTCCAAATAAAAATGCTGCACGATTAAATAAAAGCGCATTACGAATGGGAATGCCAGAATTACCTGAAGAAATATTTGCTGAAGGATTAAAAAAACTTGTTGCTTTAGATAAAGAATGGATTCCGAAGAAAAAAGGAAGTGCCATGTATTTACGTCCGTTTATGTATGCTACAGAGCATTTTATTGGAATGCGTGCGGCAACCAATTATAAATTCTTAATTATTTGTTCTCCAGCCGGACCTTATTTTAGTGAACGAATTAAATTGTGGACTGAGAAAAAATTCATTCGTGCAGCGCATGGAGGTACCGGTGAAGCGAAAGCAGCAGGAAATTATGCAGCGGCAATTCTACCTACCGAAAATGCAAAAGCAAAAGGCTATAATCAGGTATTATGGTTAGATGCAGCAGAACATAAATATATAGAGGAAGTGGGGACGATGAATATTTTCTTTAAAATAAATGGGAAATTTATAACACCAGTTAGAGATGGGTCCATCCTTGACGGAATTACCCGAATGAGTGTGATTGATTTATTACGTCATAAGGGTTTTGAAGTAACAGAGCGTCGTATTTCTATTGATGAAATAAAAGAAGCTTCAGAAAACGGAGCCCTTGAAGAAGCCTTTGGAACAGGAACTGCTGTTGGAATCGCTTATATTCAAGAAATTGGAACTGATGAAGGAACGATTCACGTTTCTGATGAAAGTCCAGTTGCCGAAGATGTAAATAATACCTTGAATGGTATTAAAATTGGAGAAATTGAAGATGTTTTTGGTTGGATGGTTTCGGTTTTGTAATAATTAAGGATTCAACCGTAAACGGAATAATAGTATTATAATGGATTCTGGGTCAAGCCCAGAAAGACAAAAGATAAGAGTCACTTTGTCCTCCTGAACTTGATTCAGTAGTCAGAAATAATAAATGAATTGCTTTGTCCTCCTGAACTTGATTCAGGATCCAAATTGTAAAAAAATGCCAAAAAGAAGTTATCAATTTTATGTATACATAATCTCAAATAAAAAAAACGGCACTTTATACATTGGAATGACAAATAATATGGAGAGAAGAATGTACCAACATAAGAAGGGTATTATTGATGGGTTTTCGAAGAAATATGATTTAAAGAAACTAGTTTATTGTGAATTTTATCAATATGTGCACGATGCCATAAAAAGGGAAAAGCAACTGAAGAATTGGAATAGAGCATGGAAGATTGCTTTAATTGAAGAAGAAAATAAAGAGTGGAAAGACTTGGCTTTTGATTGGTTTGATTAATGGATTCTGAACTTGATTCAGGATCCAACCGTTAACGTAATAATAGTATTATAATAGATTCCGTGTCAAGCACGGAATGACAAAAAGAATTATATAAACATTGGAGAAAAAAATAAACAAAATAACACTAAAAAAAGCATTTTCAAATCTGTGTACTGCCAAGGCAATGACAGAATTGTACGAAGAAAACTTTAAGGAGGTTTCTAAATATGTACATGCAACTTCTCGCGGCCATGAAGTAATTCAAACTGCTATGGGGATGCAATTATTACCTCAAGATTATGCGTTTCCTTATTATCGTGATGATTCTATGCTGTTAGCGATAGGGATGAAACCCTACGATTTGATGCTTCAAGTGTTAGCAAAACGAGATGATCCTTTTTCTGGAGGAAGAACGTATTATTCGCACCCTAGTTTAAAGGATGATGACAAGCCAAAGATTCCACACCAAAGTTCAGCAACAGGCATGCAAGCAATTCCTGCAACAGGTGTTGCATTAGGCTTTTGGTATAAGGAGATCCATTCCCGAGAAGGCGGGAATCTTATGAGAGATACTGAGAATACTAAAGAAAAGATGGATGGTGATGATGATATTTCTTTCGATTTAAAAGATTCCCGCCTACGCGAGGATTTGCCAATAGTAGTATGCTCCCTTGGAGATGCTTCTGTAACCGAAGGTGAAATAGCAGAAGCTTTCCAGATGGCAGCATTAAAGCAACTTCCAATTTTGTATTTGGTACAAGATAATGGCTGGGATATTTCAGCAACCGCCGAAGAAATCAGGGCACAAAACGCCTTTGAATATGCAAAAGGATTTAAAGGGTTGGAAGCAGTTTCAATAGACGGTACTGACTTTGAGGAATGTTATCAAAGCCTTCAGGAAATAATAAAAACAATAAGGACAGAAAGAAGACCTTTTCTGGTTCATGCGAAAGTTCCTTTATTGAATCATCATACTTCTGGAGTGCGAATGGAATGGTATCGGGATGATTTAGAAGAGGCTAGGAGTAGAGATCCTTATCCGAAGATGAAAAAGTTATTGTTGGATACTGGTTTTACTTCCGAAGAAATTCAGAAAATAGAAGCTTCGGCAAAAGAAACAGTAGCTAAAAGTTTGGTAAAAGCTTTGAAAGCGGAAGATCCAAAACCTGAAGATTTATTTACACACGATTTTGCACCTACTCCCATCACCGAAGAAAAAGGGGTGCGAGAACCTGAAGGAGCTGATAAAGTGGTCATGGTAGATTGTGCTTTGTTTGCCATTGAAGAATTGATGTCAAAACATAAAGAGTGTTTGCTATACGGTCAAGATGTTGGCGGAAGATTAGGAGGTGTTTTTAGAGAAGCCGCAACATTGGCTCAAAAGTTTGGGGATCATCGAGTTTTTAATACACCTATTCAAGAAGCATTTATTGTTGGAAGTACGGTGGGGATGAGTGCAGTTGGATTAAAACCTATTGTTGAGGTTCAGTTTGCAGATTATATTTGGCCAGGATTGAACCAGTTATTTACAGAAGTGAGTAGAAGTTGTTACCTCTCTAACGGAAAGTGGCCAGTTTCTATGATATTACGTGTGCCGATTGGCGCTTATGGTAGCGGTGGCCCGTATCATTCCTCTTCGGTAGAAAGTGTGGTGTCTAATATTCGGGGGATAAAAATAGCGTATCCAAGTAATGGAGCCGATTTAAAAGGCTTGATGAAAGCTGCTTATTACGATCCAAATCCAGTAGTGATACTAGAACATAAAGGTTTGTATTGGAGTAAAGTCCCTGGGACAAAAGGAGCGACTTCGGTGGAGCCTTCTGAAGATTATGTATTGCCTTTTGGAAAGGCCTGGGTATTGCAAGAAATCTGGAAACAAGAGGAGGAAGAAACCCTGTCTATTATTACCTACGGAATGGGAGTGCATTGGGCGATGAATGCTTCGGAAGAGTTAGGAATGCAAGATAAAATAGAAGTGGTGGATTTACGAACCCTTCACCCGTTGGATTATAAAACCGTTTTCAATTCCGTTAAAAAATGCGGGAAGTGTTTAGTGGTAACAGAAGAGCCTTCAGAAAATAGTTTTTCAAGAGCCTTACAAGGAAGGATTCAAGAAGAATGTTTCAGAGAGTTAGACGCGCCTGTAATGGTGATTGGCAGCGAAAATATGCCTGCCATTCCGTTAAATTCTACGTTAGAACAAACGATGATTCCTTCGACTGAAAAGGTGAAAGCAAAGATTGAAGAAATTTTAAAATATTAATTTAAATTTAATAATATGAGATCAATTACATTTTTTATTGCATTATTTATTACGTTAAGTATGCAAGCACAATGGACAACAGATACAGATGTTAACACTCAGGTAGTTGATTCAGAAGGTGGAGATATGAAAGCTATTGGGACTTCAGATGGTAAAACTTATGTTGTTTTTTGGAAGGTGGTCTCCGCACCTGTAAATTATGAATTAAGATTACAAATACTTGATGTAGATGGTTCGCAATTATTAGGAAGTGATGGGATGCTTGTGAGTGATGCTATACCTATGAGTACTTACACTGTTATTTGGAATATTTTTACAGATGAAAATAATAATATTTATATAGGAGTAACAGGTACTGGCGGTGGAGAACTTGCATTTGTATTTAAATTAGATGATAGTGGGAATCATTTATGGGGATCTAATGGTGTTAATGTTGGGTCTGGATATTCTGTTACAATATTGCCTTTGACAACTGGAGAGGCTATTGTTTCTTGGTTTCCTAGTGGAGAAAGTGTGATGCAAAAATACGATGCTTCTGGTACTGCGATTTGGGGTGTTCCTAAACCTGTTACAAGCGATGGAAGCGATACAGTTCCAGCAAGTTTATTTGAAACTTCTAGTGGAGATTATATTATGGTTTTTCATAGCATTACATATAATATTTACTCTGAATTATTTGCACAACGTTTCAACGCTGATGGTGACCCTCAGTGGACTAATGCTACACAGCTTTCAGATAATTCTTTGCAATGGAATATATCCTACTATGGAGTAAATGATGGTGATGTTGTTTATTATGGATATAAAGGATCTCATAGTAACCGGTTTGATTCTTACTTACAAAGATTGAATTCTGATGGAACGCTGCCTTGGGGTATTAATGGTATGGATTTTGACACAAATCAAACTGATTTTGAAATGGATACAAAAATAGCACATGAGTCTGGTTCACAATATATTTGGGCAGTATGCACCTATACCAATACAAGTCAGTCTGAAAAAGGAGAATATGTTCAAAAGTTTGATAAAGATACAGGGGCAAGACTTTTAACAGATAATGCAAAAGTTATTTACTCTATTGGCGAAGAAAAAGTACATTCAGGATCTTTACAATTAAAAAATGATAGCCCATTGATTTTGCTTAAAAGTGGAGTGGATAATGGTGCAACACCTACTACGTTAAATGCTTTATATCTTGATGAAAATGGAGATTTTGCATGGCCAGAAGAAACAAGGCCAATAGCAACATTTTCTGCAAATAAAAGTAGAATTCAATATACAGCTCCAGTTAACAATCAAAGCGTAGCAGTATTTATTGAAGATAAAGGAGCGGGCTCAAAAATTTATGCCCAAAATTTTATTGATGAAATATTATCTATAAGCGATTTTGAAAATGACAACACTATCTTTTTTGTTAATCCAATAACTGAAAGTTGGATTATTAAAAGCGAAGACTCAATATCATCAGTTTCGGTTTATAACGTATTAGGGCAATCTATTTTTGAATTGAAAAATAATTCTACAAATAAAGTTTTTATTAATACGGAAAACTGGAATTCAGGAATTTATATATTAAAGGTTTCAACAGATGGAGGAACAATTTTAAAACAGATTATAAAAAATTAACCCCTAGTTAATTTTAAAAAAGGCTGCATCTTTATATAAAGATGCAGCCTTTTGATTTTTTAAAAGTAATTTTTTAAAAATAATAATTCAATCCTACATTAATAGCACTTGTTTCAATTACTAAAGGATAATAGGTTAGTTCTTCGCCAAATCGAAAGCTCAAGTCATTTTCATATTCAGAGATATAACTAACTGTTAGTCCAATGTGTTTTCCATTATTAAGCTTGTATAATAATCCAGCTTTTGGAATAAAAAAATAATTTTGGTCATGGTCTTTAAAGTCAATTGTGCCAATTGTACCGTTATAATAATCTGAAGTATAGCCATAACCAATTCCTAAAAAGGGTTGTAAAACTCCTTCTTTATTGAATAAATATTCCATTCCTATAGAAAATCTAAACGAATTAACGTTATAGTTTAAGGGTTGCTCTAAATGATTGTTAAAATTAGTATCACCTGTAAAAATCATAGAAACATCAAAATCAAAATATAAATTTCCTTGGAGGTTTCCTGTAAACCCTGGAGATGCTGCTAATCCTAGTCCAAGTCCAAAACCAGTTGTATTATTAGCATCAAAATCATTTACAGTTGTATTGTTAAATCCGGTTTGAAATCCTCCATAAAACCGATAAACATCTGTGTTGTGGATGTTAGTGTTTTTCATTTCATTTTCGGTAGGAGTATAGTCACTGTAATTGCAGTTGTTGTAATCTGAAACTAGATCTCTTAGTATTCGTTCATTTATAGTACCTGATTTATGAATAGCATCTCTAATTGAATTACAATTATTAAAAAGCAGCGCTAGAATACCTGGGATTTGAGCTTTATTTTCTTCAAGATTGAAACCCTTTCCTTCTTCATTATTTTTAATGATGATATAATCTTTAGCTGTTAAGTGGTATAAAGTCGCTTTTCCTGAAACTAATTCATATCCTAAAAACAGTTCGTTTTCAAATTCTATTTTTGAATATATACGGCTATTTACTGTAACACTCAAAATACTATTAAAATTATTTGTTTGTGTTTTTCCATCGGTTTTTATAAAAACTTTTTTATCAGAATTATCAATTAATACGCGACCTTCAGTAATTTGGTTGTTGTTATTTGTAATACTGCCATTTTGGAAAAACTGAGCATTGATAGTTGAAGAAGTGAAAATGAATGCTATTAAAATATAGTAAATATTTTTCATATTTAGGAATGTTATGGAGTGATTAAGAAATTTGATTTGGGTGTTATTTTGCGTCAGACCCAGGAGGGAATTGTGCAAGAATTTTAGTTACAATTTCTTTAATTCGAGCTTCCTTTTTTTCGACACTGCTCATCACCAAATCGCCAACTCCAATTCCTTGCCAAAACAATTCATTTTTTTTAGTATCAATAAAGTCGATATAAAGGGTGCCTTCAGTAGCGGTAGAAACCGAAGTTCCTCCATAGCCTCCATACCAAGGGCCGTATCCATAACCCCAATATCCATAGTTATTATTGTATACATCAATTCGTTCTTTCTCTTTGGTGAAAATACTAACTAACATATCAGGTTCTTTAGAAAGCGTGATTCCTTTGGTAGTTAAATTAGTTTCTATTTCACGCATAATCCTCTTTTTGTCTAAATCTGAAATTTTTGCTTTGTCAATTCCAGGCTTGTAGAAAGCAAAGGTTTTGTATTTACTAAAATCTGTTTTAGAATCGTAATCTGAAACTACTTTTACAGAAGAACAAGAAGTAAAAGTAAGTGTAATAATTAATGCGAATAGTGATAGTGTTTTCATAGAGCGTTACATTTTATTTATTAATTCATCATCAACAAAATTAGGAAGTGTAACCTGTAATAAAGAATTCTTTTTCATAGCCCTTTTTATTGCAAATACCGCTTCGTTATTTCTTGCCCAACTACGTCTTGAAATACCATTATTTACATCCCAGTATAACATAGATTCTAGTCGCCGTTGCGCGTCATTACTACCATCAAGAACCATACCAAAACCTCCATTAATTACTTCGCCCCAACCAACGCCACCACCATTGTGAATACTCACCCAAGTAGCTCCTCTAAAGCTATCGCCTATTACGTTTTGGATTGCCATATCTGCTGTAAACTGACTCCCATCATAGATGTTGGAGGTTTCTCTATAGGGAGAATCTGTACCTGAAACATCGTGATGATCTCTTCCTAAAACAATGATTCCAATTTTTATTTCTGAAATAGCTTTGTTAAAAGCACTCGCGATATTCATGCGTCCTTCGGCATCTGCATATAAAATTCTGGCTTGTGAACCCACTACTAATTTGTTTTCTTGAGCTCCTTTAATCCATTGAATATTATCTGCCATTTGTTGCTGAATCTCGGGTGGAGATGTCTTTTTCATTTCTTCTAAAACCTCACAAGCAATTTGGTCTGTAATAGCTAGGTCTTCGGGTTTTCCTGAAGCACAGACCCAACGAAAGGGTCCAAAACCATAGTCAAAGCACATAGGCCCCATAATATCCTGTACATAGGAAGGATATTTAAAATCGATATTGTTTTCTGCCATCACATCGGCTCCTGCTCTGGAGGCTTCTAGTAAGAAAGCGTTTCCGTAGTCGAAAAAGTAGGTGCCTTTTGCAGTGTGTTTGTTGATAGCTTCGGCTTGTCGTACTAAACTTTTTTGGACTTCAGCTTTAAAAGCTTCCGGGTTATTTGCCATCATTTCGTTGGATTCTTCTAAGCTTAGTCCGACAGGATAATAACCTCCTGCCCAGGGATTATGAAGTGAAGTTTGGTCGCTTCCTAAATCTATATAGATGTTTTCTTCCTCAAACTTTTCCCAAACTTCCACTACATTTCCGTTGTAGGCAATCGATACCGTTTCTTTGTTTGAAATAGCTTCTTTTACTCGGCTTGATAATTCATCTACATCTGAAAACACTTCATCTACCCACCCTTGAGAATGTCTTGTTTCGGTAGCTTTTTTATTGACTTCGGCACAAACGGTTATGCACCCTGCAATATTTCCTGCTTTTGGCTGTGCACCACTCATACCACCTAATCCTGAAGTTACAAATAAGCCTCCTTGAGTTTCTTTATTAATTTTCCGGAAGCCATTAAGTAATGTAATCGTGGTTCCGTGAACAATCCCTTGCGGACCAATATACATATAGCTTCCAGCCGTCATTTGACCGTATTGTGTCACTCCCAAAGCATTGAATTTTTCCCAGTCGTCTTGTTTTGAGTAGTTAGGAATCATCATTCCGTTGGTAACTACCACACGAGGAGCGTCTTTATGAGAAGGGAATAATCCTTGCGGATGTCCAGAGTACATTACTAGGGTTTGCTCTTCTGTCATTTGTGATAAATACTGCATCGTTAACAGGTACTGTGCCCAATTCTGAAACACCGCTCCGTTACCACCATAAGTAATGAGCTCGTGAGGGTGTTGAGCAACCGCATAATCTAGGTTGTTTTGAATCATTAACTGAATTGCTTTTGCTTGTTCACACTTTCCTGGGTATTCTGAAATTGGCCTGGCAACCATTTTATACTCTGGACGAAGGCGATACATATAAATACGACCGTAAGTTTCTAGTTCGTGTTTAAACTCGGGCAGGAGTGTAGCGTGGTGTTTGGCATCAAAATATCGTAATGCATTGCGCAAGGCGAGTTTTTTTTCTTCGGGAGAGAGAATATCTTTACGCTTGGGTGCGTGATTGATGTTAGTGTCGTATGTTTTTAGAGAAGGAAGTTCTGTTGGGATTCCTTGTTTGATTTGTTCTTTGAGGTTCATCATATTTAATGTTTCTCGCAAAGGCGCTAACCTACCAAAAAGGCAGGCAGGGGCGCAAAGCTTTATTTGTGATGTCATTGCGAGCCTGCCTGTTCGGTAGGCAGGGACTGTAAGGACGTGGCAATCTTTTGATGAGATTCTTCACTTCATTCCATTACGTTCTGAATGACAACCTATTACATTTTTTGTTTATTCGTTTTTACATCAAACCCATACGGGCAATGTTTGCAATTACTCTCACAACAATAACCACGTTTTAGGTGATATTGTTCTGTAAAACATTTATAACCTTCGGGGGTGAGGTAATAATCACCTTCTTCGAGTTCTACGTTTTTTTTAAATAAGGGCATTTTACAAAAATAGGGAATCTTGTTTTGATTGGAAGAGGTGTAAATGAAAAAGACCTCGATTATTTACAAAGGAGGTCTTTTTGGGAATTTTATAAAGTTTTATAATTAGTTTTTCTTTTCGGAAGTTTTAGATTTTTGTTTCTTGTCTGAAGATTTTTCATCATCTTCTTGAACTTCTAATTTTGGTATTTTAGAATGGTCTATTTTAGGGGGTTTAGCACTAGAAGTTTCATGTTTTATCACTTCTCTGTAAAACATTCCACTTTCTTTAGGCTGGTTGTACAATTGAGGAGTTAAATATTTCCCTCTATCTTCCCCTTTATCAAGGACATTATCTCTTTTTTCAGGATTTTGTTGTAAATAAGGATCGTTTCTTTCTGCTGTGAGTACCCAAGATACTTTTTTTTCAGCTATTCCTCCAGCAATTACAAAAGTATTGGTGCTGTTTACTTCTCTTTCAATAAAAAGATTGGGCATAGCTGCCCCTATTGCAGTTAATTGATAAGAAGCATTTTTATTAATAGTCGAATAATATTCTGGTAATTGGATGGTTGTTCTTCCACTAGCATCAAAAAAGGCTGTCCCTCTATATATATTTAAAACTTCATTAGATTCAATTGCAAAATGCTTTAAATACTTATTTGCTGGATCATTTGGATGATCAATTATAAATGATTTTGTTCCGCTAGCTCCAATATCACCAGTTGCATAAACTCCGAAAGAAGGACCAGTACCACCAGCCGAACCATTTCCTGCATCGACACCATGTACACCAATTCTTCCACCAATACCTTCAACACCAATTCCATATTTTCTAGCCGTATCTGTAATTGCACTACCAGACACTCCTATATGATCATTTTGATCAGAACCAGTATAAGAAAAATCAGCAACAGTTATAATTCCTGCTGGACTATCATTTTGGTTTTGCCCAATAATTACAGAGCCATCACCACTATGTACTGAAAAAATTGCTGGATCACTATTACTAGTCCCATGTATATTAAATTCTGCATTTCTACCTTCACTACCTCTATGATTGACTAAAATTCCATGTCCAACCCCATATTGGCTTCCAGCTAAAATAGCCCCTGAAACAGTGCTGCTTATAGTCGGCGTATCGGTATCAATTGCTGAAAAGAAAGAAAAAATATCACCACCATCTGTAGGAGTTGTGTTATTGTCTACCCCAGAAACATAAACACCAATACCATTATTTACATCTAAATCTATATATTGTCCTATTCCACCAGAGGCAGATAGATAATCTGCAGTAGCTAGATTAGTGTAAATTCCTGTTCCTCCTCCACCAATAAAGTTAACCATGCCAGTTCCATCAGTAGTTTGATTATATATACCATTACCTACACCATTATTCCATGAACCTATACTGTATCCTGTACCTGATTTAGACGATACTATACCGTATCCCGTTCCATAATTAAATGCTCTAACCGCATTTCCACTTCCAGAATTACGTCCATAAACTCCACGACCAGTTCCACTACCATAGCCTACAATTGCATAGCTGTCTGAAGGGGCTTCAACACTAAACTGATCTCTATAATCATTAGCTGCCGCAGCTCCAAAACCAACGGTAACTTGGCCATCATCTTCCACTCTCATTCTCGTTAAGTTATTGGTAAATAGCTCAAGGCTCACATTATCTGTGGTACCTAAAAAATTGGTTCCTGCTGTAGTACCTGTATTACCTGTTAGTTTCCAGTCGTTATTATTTGCTAGACGCACCCATGAAGATCCATCATTATAGTAAAACCCAGGGGTTACATCGCTAACAGCATTTGTGTTATACACAATCATACCAGCAACATGTGCAGATAGAGGAGCTGTGTCACCTGTTCCTGTTAACGACAATCTGGGTAATAGTATTCCTTTGGTATCAGTGCCGTCACCAACCTCTAATAGTGCATCACTATCTGGGTTTGTATTTCCAATTCCTACTTGAGCAATGGTTGTAAAAGATAAAAATAATGTAAAAAGTAACCCGAAAATTTGAGTTTTTGTGGGGGAAAAAGAAAACATAAGTGTATGAGATTAAGTGTATTGAAAAAGCAAGATTACAAAATAATTCTCATAAAAATAAAATTGCAATGACAAATATTGAATATTAGTTATCAACAATGTAGGAAAACACTTGCTAAGTGTGGTGCTCTGTCGCTAAAAAGCAAAGCACTCAAATACTCTATATAAGACTAAAGACGCTTTTATTTATTAACCATTTTTTTAGGGTTTGATAAGAAAGCCGAAGCAATAATAACAGCTGTTTTAATTAAAAACAGCGTAAGTAGGTTAAGGGTTTTCATGGGGATGAAATATTTAGGTTATTTTTTAATAATTTGTTTAGTTATAGCTCCTTTTTGGGTATTAATTTTCACAAAATACATAGTCGCTTCTAGGTTAGAAATATCTACTTGACAGTTTTTTTGCTGATTAACATCTTTACTATAGACCTTTCTTCCCATTACATCAAACACGGTAATATTGGTAATCTCTGTTTGAGGGGAAACAATGTTAATTATATGTTTTGTTGGGTTAGGATACAATGTGATTGCCTCTAGGGTAGCATTTGGGTTGTTTAGAATTTGATATTCTTCAAACAAGAGTGTGAAACGGCTGTTAAAAGTTCCTTTATTGCTTTTAAAAGTATAGGTAGTTTCGTTTAAATTAGTGATTATTTGCTCTTGATTGTCTATTAAATAAACAGTTGCATTGTTGATTGCATCTCCTTGGATATTGGCAATGGTGATGGTGTACTCTAATTCTTCTTCTATCATTGTAGAAAACCCTAACAAGACTTTGATTCCGTCTTCAAAAGTTTCTCTAGATTGAATGCCTAGTTCTTGGCTACCGTCTTCTAGGTGAGAATATATGGATACTATTGTTGCTAACCTTCTACTGTCATAGCCTGGATCTATTTCTTGACTAGCAAGGGGAGTAAATGCTATTAAGGTTGATTTTTGCATTTGGTAGTCTGCATTGCTTACCTGTAGCCAGATTTTGTTGTTATTTTCTGGTGTGCGTAAGGTATTATTATCTGTAGTTCTACGCATTGCATTATTAAATACTGCTGTTCCGGCTGCTGTTGCTTTAATACCAAACCCTTGCCCTGTGGAGATATATCCATTAGGAGTTGTGCTAGTTCCAGTGTCACTCGCAGCCTCTATTCCTCCAGAAAGGTTATACATAGAGATGTCTTCCATAGAAAAGTTCATGGCACCTGCTCCAGGTAGATTTGAGCTAGGAGGGGTTAAATGTTCCCAGAAATAAACTTCGTCTATCATTGTATTGGCATTAATAAAATCGTTTGCCCATATCGCAGATGGGTACGGGTTTGCTAATACATTAGGACTGTCATTTTTATTGTTATTAAACAGCACATTGAAATTAATATCCCCATTGTTTAGTGTTCCTAAAGCATAGGTCATATTAAATACTCCTCCCGGTTGTCCAAATCCAGCTTGTGGGCGAACAATATAGCCTTCGCTAGGGTTTATAGCTCCTGAATATGCATTCCAATTATCGTAATTATCATCTGCAAAGTTTTCAGCTAAAGGAAAATCGATAGCTACTTGTGGGTGCGGGACAAAGTTTGCCGTGGTATGGTCTAGCACTAAAAAGGCATTAGTAAAAACTCCGTTACGAGTTTCTGCCGTCATAGGGCTTCCCATCACCATAAAATCTCTAGAGGCTAGGTTGGGAGTGCTTAGGTTTACGTTGATGGTGCCATTGTTTGTTACAGAAGCATTGTCATTTATTTGAACAACGCTTCCTTGGTGTTCTACAATTAGAGTTCCATTGACATTGATGTTTCCATCAACATTAAGATAACCTCCTGCATTTATGGTAACTGTAGCAGCAGCATCTATTTCGCAAGAGCAAGCATCTACGTTTCCATTTAAATCAGTATTATAGTCACTGTTAAATTTAGCTGCTGAACCAAGTGTAGGAGTTCCATTGTCCCAAGATCCTCCAGAAAATGTTGTTTGAGTTCCAATAACTGTAACAAAAGCATCACAGGTAGCTGTATTTCCAGAGAGATCAGTGACTGTTAAAGTAACTGTATTGACACCAATGTCTTTACAAGTAAATGTAGTTTGAGATATTGATAAGCTGTTAATTCCGCCACAGAAATCATAGGAGCAATCATCAATATCATCTGCTGTTATAATAGCTGTTCCTGTACCGTCTAAGGTTATCGAGATGTCTGTGCAATTAACAACAGGAGGTGTCGTGTCAGGTTCTACGCCACAGATAGCAAATACATATAACTCCTCACTAACATCACTAACCGCGTATAATATTTGATTTGTATGGTCTATAGCAATCCCTTCTAATTGAGGTATAACTATTCCAGTGGCGGTTGTTATAGGAAAAGAATATATTATAGTGCCATCAGTATTGCATTTATAGATGGTTGATTCTTCATGGCTTGCCAGCCAAAGATGACCAGTTTCCTCTACAAAGTATGTCGCCGAGATATCGGCAGCATACGTCAAAGGATATTCGTTAGTTACCGTAAAACTGCTATTTGCATGAACCAATACTGGAGGAAATTCTCCTAAGAAGAATATAGTCCCCGTTGCTGGGTCATACGAAACACCTTCTATACCACTATTTGCATCCCCATCATCAGGCACGTAACTCATAGTATGACGACTAATCAAGACATCATTCGCAATATCATACTCAATAAGCTCCCTTGAACGTTCTTCTGTAAACAACACTTTACCTGGAGTAAAAAAAGTAACCCCTTCTGTGTCCTCTCCATTAAGATAATTATAGGTTTGCAGTACATCACCTGTAAGTGAAAGCCTATAAATTTGAGCGGTATTATCACTAACGGTTAATAATTGATTGTTAACTTTATCATAGGTAAGTCCGGAAGGTTCCAATACATCTATAGCATACGTTTCCATTAAAATTAATGTTGGTCCTGCTCCAGTTTCAACTCCATTTGCTCTTACATTGAAAGTATAAGGATTTTCATCTGGATCGTCACTTGTTATCGAAACCAATGCATTTGACTCCCCAATACAGGGTGATGAATAAGTTACCAAAAAGGTAGTTGAAGCCCCTCTGTTAATTATAATTGGTAATGAAATTCCTGTTACAGTAAAATTTTCTAAGTCTATTCCCGATATTGAAATGTCGCTAACTGTTAATTTGTTATTATTTGGGCTTCCGCCACTAAGTGTGTTTTCGATAGTAAACATCCCTTGAAAGATGGCTTCTTGTTCCACGTCACCAAAGTCTGTGCTGTTAGGTGTGCTTGGGGAATTTCCTCCGCCATTAAAAATATCATTTCCGTTACCTGTAAGGTTGATATCTTGATCTTGAGAGAACCCTATTTGAATTGAAAAAAAGAGGAGAAATAGAATTGTAATATTGTTATTCATAGGTTACGTTTTATATCAAAATTTGGGTTTTAACATCAATTTTTTAAGAGCTTTTTTTAGTTAAAAAACTATATTTAATTTAGTTGTGTTCTATTATAATTGTTTTTTTAAATATATTTTTATCTGTTGTTAGTATAACAAAATAGATACCTGATTTTAGATTGCTTACATCTACAGGACTTGTTAGTGTATTTTTAACCAAAACCCCATATATATCATATATACGAATAGGGGTGTTTTCTAAATACGCATCTCCGATACTAATATTTAGTGTATGATCTGCCGGAACAGGATATAAACTTATGTCTTCAGTTTTTAAATTATTTAATTTTTCAATGTTCTGACCATTCATGTTTTGCGTACTTGTGAGCGTCATTGTAAAATCAAAGCTCATATCAGGGATTTTGTTTCTTCCCTTTGGTTTTTTAATATGAATTTCCACAGCAATCACATTGTCTCCTTCAACTAAGTTGTTTGCAATGCTTTGATTGATCCAGGTGTTTTCATCTACATCTTTTATATAATCACTAGCTTGTGTGCTATAGGATACAGCTCCCGTTGGCATATTGTCTCTCCATACTTCGGTGCCATTTACATATACAATCATTCCATCATCCCTAATAGCGCTTACATCAATATTAGTAATTGCACTTGCATTAGTAATTTGAATGGTTTTTCTGAAATAAGAAGTAATTGCCGCAACATTAAGGGTTGTTGTTTCACCGTTATTAAATCCTAAAACAGCAGCTCCAGTATTCCAAGAGCTATCATCATAAGCAATAGTTTTCCAAGAGCCTGAGGGTTCATTTTCAGTATCGTAATAATTCCATGAATCTCCAGCTATAATAACTTCATTAGTTGAAGGAGCAGGGCCAAGTACTGAAATAGTATTGGTAACTTGAGAACAGTTTGCAGGATCTAATAATTCACAAATTTCGTACCTAAGACTATAGGCTCCTGTTGTTGTATTTGACAAAACGGTAACTGTGCCATCTGTATTTAATACAATATTTGTTGTTGGGCTATTGGAAGGGTCAAGGATACTAATAGCAGACAAACTAACTTCTGCTAAAGTTGCTGGTAAATTGTGTAAGGTATCATTGTCTAAAACACTTGAACTTGTTGTTTCTCCACTAACTCCATCTAAAGTAGGGAATGTATCTCCTAAAGCAATAATGGTTGGTGGGTCGATAGTGGGGTCGTTAATTTCAAATACATATAATTCTTGCCCTAAATCGCTTACTGCGTATAATAATTGATTTGCATGATCTATTGCAATCCCTTCTAACTTGTCAATTGTTGTACCTCCTGCGGTGGTGACAGGAAACGTATTTACTACGGTGCCATCTGTGTTACATTTGTATATGGTAGACTCTTGATCGCTTGCTAACCAAAGAAAACCGGTTTCTTCCACATAATACGATCCCGAATAATCACCTGCATAGTTTAAAGGATATTCGTTAGTGACAGTAAAATTACTATTTGCTTCAATTAAAGCTCCGGGATTCTTTTCATTTAAAAAATAGAAACCTCCCGTTGTTGGGTTGTATGTAACTCCTTCAATACCACTATTTGCATCATTTAAAGTTGTATTGTTATAGGTCATCGCATGGGTGATGTATGTGTTGTTTACATAATCGTATTCTATTATTTCTCTAAGTCTTTCTTCAGCAACCAAAAATTTATTGGGAGTGTACATTGATACGCCCTCAAGATCATCACCTGTATAGCCATAGGTTTGCAGAACAGCTCCTGTAAGAGAGATTCTATAAATTAAGTTTGAATTATCACTAACTGTAATTAATTGGTTAGTTGCTTTATCGAAAGCAAGTCCAGAAGGTTCTAAAACACTTAGGGGGTATGTGTTTGTTAATGTTAGTGAAGGGTTTGTTCCTGCTTCAATTCCAGTTCCGCTAAGGTTAAACGCATACGGGTTTTCATCAGGGTCGTCACTAGAAATAGATACCGAAGCTATTTCTTCACTTAATAGGGTCGGAGAAAATGTAATGATAAATGTAGTGGAGTTACTTCTGTTAATTACCGTTGGAAAAGAAATACCAGAAACCACAAAATCACTTGCGTTGCTTCCTGAAATCGTAATGTTGTTTACGGTTAACTTGTTATTATGTGGACTTCCTCCAGATTTTGTATTTTGAATTGTAAACGTTATTTGAGAATTTGAGTTTGCCTCAACATCTCCAAAAGCTGTATTGTTATTTAAACTAGGAGAGTTTGTGCCTCCATTGAAAATATCATTCCCATTACCTGTAAGGTTAATATCTTGGTCTTGAGAAAATCCTATTTGAAAAAAAAATAATAAAAAAGCGGGGACGATAATTTTATTAAACATAGGTTATGGTTAAGGTTTGTTTTTGCAAAAATGCAACAAAGATTTTTTAGTTAAAACACTAAATTAGTTAATTAAATTATAAGCACTAGGGTGTAAATAGGTTCCTTTTTTAGCAGCTTCTTTTTCTACTTCTGGAATCACCCTTTTTTTATTGGCATAGGGGTCTTTTCTAATACCCGTTACTTGCCAGCTTATTTTTACGTTAGGTTTTTGAGACTTAATAATAAATGAGTTTCCAGCTATTTCTTGGCTTACCATCACTTTTGAAAAAGCGCCAATGGTAGTAAACTGATATTGAAAATCTTTATTTAAAGCGTTAAAATAGGAAGGTAATTGAATGGTCGCAGAACCATTAGCATCTGTAGTAATAACCCCATCATAGATATTCATCATATCTGGGCTTTCTACAAAACTATGGTATAGGTATTTATTTTCTGGATCTAACGGGTGGTCGATTTTAAAAGTCCCTCCTCCTTTTGAAGCAGTTCCATTGACTGTTATATTACCATTAATGTTTGTAATTATTGAATTTACATTCATGATGTCATCCGTGTCTATATAAAAATCAATTTGGCCACCATCAGCATGTCCGATTTCTAGAATATTGTCGAAATTTTTATGTCTAAAAAATGCTTTTTCAACAGAATCAGCCCATAATTCAAATGAAGTATGGATGACTCCAGTACTAACACTGCTACTATTATCTATTCTTACTCCAATCATACCAGCGTCTAACTCCATGTGTACAACATCTAAAGGAGTATTATTCCCACCAATTGTTATATTTCCTGAGGATTGATTTATATAAAATGAACTCTGATTATAATTAGAATTCCCTGCTTTTCCGAAAAAAAATGGAGAGTCAATCGCTGCCGCATCATTAGTTACTCCTAGTTCCCAATCTGTACTAGCTGTAAAGATATTAAGTTTTTCTGCGCTTTTGTCCCAAAAATTTTCAGTTCCATCAAGAGGGTCAGGACCTCCGCCAATGGCGATATCACCATTAACATCCAATGTATTGCTAGGTGCTGAAGGGTAAGTGCCTATTCCTAGCCGGGCATCACCTGTAGCAATCTCATAGGTGAGTCGCATACGTTCGATACCATTGGTTCTAAAAATATAATCCTGATCATCTTTAGTGCCCAAATAATTAATTAAAATATCTGTTCCACCATTTCCTGAAGTTGTCCAATCGTCAGTACTATCAAGAATGTTTATACCTAGTAAAATCCATTCATCAGTTCCGTTCCAATAGTAAAATCCTTTAGCGGCACCACCGTTTGTACTATCCGTATTATACACCAATAAACTTTCTGTACTTCCTATTATAGGGTCAATTGTACTAAGATTTACAATATCTACTCTAGGAACTAATAAGCCTTTATTGTCACTAGATATATCTAAAAGAGAACCATCTCCAGGGTTGGTAGTATTGATTCCTACTTGTGCTGTCATTGTATTGCTTAAAAGAACTAAAAAAAACAGTCCTAAAGCAATCGCTTTAAAGAAATTTGTTGTTTTCATCGTTCTAGTTTTTAGTATAATAGATTCCTTTTTCTTTTCCTAGGTTATAAGCTTCAGGATGTAAGTATTTTCCTTTTGCAGAAGGTTCTTTTTCTACTTCAGGGATTATTCTATTTTTATTAGCATAGGGATCTTGCCGTACCCCTGTAACTTGCCAACTTATTTTTATATTGGGGAGTTCAGATTTTATTTGGAAGGTGTTACCTGTAATTTCTTGAGATACCATTACTTCAGAAAAAGAATTGACGGCAGATAATTGGTATTTATAGTCTTTGTTTAATACTGAAAAGTAGGTGGGTAATTCTATCGTTGCATTTCCATTAGCATCCGTTATAACATTTCCGTTATAGATATTTAACATATCGGGGCTTTCTACAAAACTGTGGTATAAATACATGTTTTCTGGATCTAAAGGATGGTCGATTTTAAAAGTACCTAAAGCTTTTGAAAAACTTCCTGTTACATTCAAATCCCCATTAATAGTTACACCTAATGAATTAATATTTATAATATCATTTGTGTCAATATATAAGTCTATTTGCCCACCACCGACTTGAGCAATTTCAAGTCTATCTGTTCTGTTTTGATGCTTAAAATGTGCTTTTTCAGTAGTGCTTTGATATAGTCCCACAGAAGTACCAAGATCTCCTCCTCCTCCATTGGATTTAGCATTATCTATTCTAAGTGTGGTTATGTCTTCTTGGTCTTTGGTGATATGAAGCATGTCTTGCGGTTCATCATCATCTTTACCTATAGAAATATATCCATCATCATGTGATATCCTAAAATAAGCTTCATCAGGATCATCTGTTAGTCCAATAAATAAATCTGAATCATCAGCAGCAATAGCATTTTTAACTCCAACAAACCAATCTGCAGATTGCGCTCTTATTTGTATGGTTTCGGCTAGTCCATCAGCATCAGCACCCTGTCCACCCATATCTACATCGCCTCTACAATCTAGGATTTCGGTAGGAGCATCGGTTCCAATACCTAAAAAGCCAGCATCAGTACTATTTTCGGTTGCTTCCCCTGTAGTCAATCGCATTCTTTCAGTATCATTTGTTCTAAAAGCAAACCCATTAGCGTCTGTTGTGCCAATAAAGTTTCCTGTAGGAGTGGTACCTACATTACCAGTGGTAGTCCAGTCATCACTTTCACCTTGGGCTAGTTTTACCCATTTGGTGCCATCCCAATAATGAAAACCTTTACCAGAAGATAGATTGGTGTTGTAGGCTAAGAGACTTTCTTCACCAGTACCTGTCACAATTACGGGGTCTATAGTAGCAAGGTCTGCAATATCGAGTCTAGGGATTAATATACCTTTTGTGGTGCTTTCTATATCTAGTAATGAGCCGTCAGCAGGGGAGGTGTTTCCTATTCCTACCTGAGCAGTTGCATTGTAAGAAAATATAAGTAAAAGTACTCCTAGTATATAGGTTTGTGTTGTGTTTGGGGCTTTCATAATTTAGTTTTAATAGATTTGGTTATGCAATAATACTAAAATTATCGATAAAATGCTAAAAATCACTATGAACCCTTGTTGGGAAGTGTGAAAAACGGATAAAAGAAAGAAAAGACTTACAAAATATTTTTAAAAACTTAATTGTTAAATTATTACTGTTTGAAAAAGAGATAAGATCGCTTACTTTGACCTGCTTAGTACTTGTTACTTTAACACGAACTAGACACTAAGTATCTATTAAGTATCCACTAAGTATCCACTAAGTATCTACTAAGTATGACCATCCTAAAATAACTATACATGTTATTGATTAAATCTTGATATAATTACACAACATTATTTGTTAATTCTAAAATGACTGTAGCTATTATTGTGTTTTTTATTCAGACAGCATTAATAAAAACAGAAAAGCAAGGTGTCTCTTTATAATAAAGTTTTGAATCTACTACTCTATATAGTTTTTCAAGAAAACGTGAAAATTTTAATCGGGACACTACTAATAAAAAAAAGATAAAGCCTATAAAATATTTTATAGGCTTTATTCAACTCTAGATGGGTATTAAAAAGAGGAGTTATTATTTTTTGCTAAGGAGTTTAGCTTTCTTTTTTGGCTTGTCTTCTTTAATTTCGGTGGCACTGTTTCCTTTTTGTATGATTGCACTTGGCGCATCAGGAAAACGTAAATCACTAAAATGGGATGATACCGTATTATTTGGATTCATGGTATCTTTTCTGTTAGCCACTATATGCCAAGAAAATGAGACAGAAGAGTTTCCGTTTTGAAGTTCTTTTACTGTAAATCCATTTCCTGTTTTATCAGTTACATATACGCCCTTACAATCTCCTTCTAATTGGATAAAAACTTTTAAGGGGTGCGCATTGTCCACTAAAATATTATTTGCAAGAATAGGGTCAATGGCTATGTTTGCAATTCCGTTAGTTAACTGACCGATTCCATAGTCTTCAAAAAGAACTTCTGGCGCTTCTGGTGCAAACATTATTTTTTGAGAATCACCGCTTGTTGCTCCTTTAACAATTGTGGATACTACACCATCTCCAATTATTTTGTATTTTGTATTATCAAAATCTGCGCCCGCATAGGCATACGCAGGGTTATTTCCTCCACTATAGAAATACCCACCATAGTACATTGGTTTGTTATTTATTGGTGGTGATCCAGGTATTGATAAACTTGCTATATATCCAGCTAATTGTGCTCTAGGATCGCGCGTATCTGGTGTAATTGCATTTCCATCATAATTTGTTTGAAAACGTGCCGCTTCCATATCTCCAACCGAAGTAATTGGGCCTTCAGATAGTGCATATAAAGCTAGGTCTTTAGCGTTGGTGTTTACTCCTACAGTTAATATTTGCGTTGAAGAGATAGAGGTTGTGCTTCCTGAAATCACTCTTATTCCTATATTAGATTTTGTTGAAGGTGTAGTATTTGCAATTGCTAAGACACCATTTGCACCATCAGCTCCAGATCCCCAACCGACAGTTCCTGCGGTTAAAAAAGCACCTCCGGTATACGCTGTAGTTCCATAAACCCCATGGGTATTTGCTCCATAGCCTAAAACACCAATGCTAGTTCCGTAATTTACTCCAACTACTCCAATACCTGATCCATAATTTACTCCAAGGACTGCATCCCCTTCGTTTGTCTCTATCCCATAAATTGCAGCTCCACCAATATTAGTATTAGTTTCAGCAACCACCCCAAAATCTTGTGCGTTTTTATTTACTCGTAAAGAAGCGTTAAGATAGGGTAATTGATCCCCTATAGCAGCATTACCTACATCAAGAAATCGCATGCGTTCTGTGTCGTTAGTTCTAAGTACGAAAGCAGTATTATCTGTAGTACCTATAAAATTTGTAGATGGATTAGTACCTGCATTCCCTAACAGTGACCAGTCTCTACCATTTGTGCCTCCCATAGCAATCCAGTTGCCGCTATCCCAATAATAAAATCCGGGTAATACTTGTGTTGCGCCACTACTTGCGGTTACGGTATTGTATACCATAAGTCCATTTACAGGTGAAGTAACTGGGGATGCATCATCAGTAGCAGTTAGAGTTACTCTATTAATAAGAATACCTTTATCATTATCTGCCAGCTCTAATTGTGAGCTAGTATTGGGTGAATTTGTTCCTAAACCAACGTTGTCATTGGTGCCATCAACGAATAAAGCTGATGTTTGATTGTTTGTTTCAACTCTAAAATTATAGCTATTTCCATTTTCATTTATTACCGATTCGGTAGTTCCTATTCTTACCCGTTCTATGCTATTGGATTTTATTACTACATCTTGAGCGTCTGTAGTGCCTATAAAATCAGTACCAGCAGTTGTTCCTGAGTTTCCAGCTAGTTTCCAATCGTTATCACCACCCATACCAATCCATTTAGATCCATTCCAATAGTAAAACCCTTTACCGGTTGTAGTATTTGTATTGTATACCAATAAACTTTCTGTACTTCCGCCAGTAATAGGTAAAATTGTGTTTAAATCTATAATGTCAACTCTAGGAGCTAACAAGCCTTTGTCGGTACTTGAAATATCTAGTAGTGCTCCAGGGCTTGGTGTTGTGGTGTTAATTCCAACCTGTGCAGTTGTTGTGGTTATTAATAAGAGAGTAAAAATGATTCCTATTGTGTAGGTTTTTAATTTTAGAGTAGTTTTCATGGCATACGCATTTAACGATTTGGATATACAATGATAGTGAAAAATCGTCAAAAAACAAAATAAATCGTTAAAAGGTAATATAAATTAACAAATAAATAAAATAACCCACGAAAGTGTTTTATTAAAGACTGATTTTTATTGAAATAATTGGGTCTTAATTGTATGATTGGTTAAAAATTATTTTGAAAATACGTTGTTATAAATCAACTACTTTTTCTATTTTGTACAAAAAATAGAATTAATTGCTAAAAGACATTTTACATATAGAAAATCAGACAATTCCATTACAGTTATTTTCTAATTCAAATTGTTCTTTGGTGATTAAAAGAGAAGATACATTACACCCAGATATTTCAGGAAATAAATACCGAAAATTAAAGTATAACTTGATAGAAGCGAAACTTCTAAATAAGAATACACTTTTAACTTTTGGAGGCGCTTTTTCAAACCATATAGCTGCAGTTGCTGCGGCTGGTAAAGAGTTTGGTTTTAAAACTATTGGAGTTATAAGAGGAGAAGAATTAATTGATAAAATAGATGGGAATCCAACCTTGTCTTTTGCTAAAAGTTGTGGAATGCAATTTCATTTTATTTCTAGAGAAGCGTATCGGAATAAAACGAACAAAATTTTTATCGAAACCCTAAAAAACACTTTTGGTGATTTTCATTTAGTACCAGAAGGCGGTACCAATAGTTTGGCGGTTAAGGGCTGCGAAGAAATTCTAACCGATAAAGATGTAGCGTTTGATTATATCTGTTCGGCAGTTGGGACAGGAGGAACTTTAGCGGGGTTGGTTACATCTTCTAAGTTGCATCAAACTGTTTTGGGGTTTTCGGCATTAAAGGGAACATTTCAATCTTCTGAGGTTGATAAGTACACTACAAAAACCAATTATAAAATAATAGATGATTACTGTTTTGGTGGCTATGCTAAAATAGATGCGCAATTAGTTCGTTTTATAAATGACTTTAAAGAAAAAACAGGAATTCCTTTAGATCCAGTGTATACTGGGAAAATGTTATTTGGTATTTTCGACCTAATAAACAAGGGAGTGTTAAAAGATAATAGTCGTATTTTAGCCATTCATACTGGAGGTTTGCAAGGAATTACCGGGATGAATCAATTATTAAAAAAGAAAAATTTACCTCAAATTATATACTAAATGTTTCTAAGAATTTTAAAATTATTTTTTATTGCTGTATTGTTATTTAGCAGTTGTAAGTCTAAAAAGAAAGCTGTTTCAAGTTCTAAAAGAACAAAACCTACTACAGAACGAGTTGTAAAAAGCAACAAAAAGGAAACTGATAAAACCAAAATTTCAACTACAAAAATAAAGTCTACTCCCAAAAATGCGTCCTATTCTGAAATAGTTGCCATTTATATTGAAAATTACAGTCCGTTGGCTAAAGAAGAGATGATACAATATGGGATTCCTGCGAGTATTACCTTAGCTCAAGGGATTTTAGAAAGCGGGGCTGGTAGGGCAGAACTTAGCAGAAAGTCTAATAACCATTTTGGTATTAAATGCCATAAAGGGTGGACAGGTGAGCGTGTGTACCATGATGATGATGAACTTCAAGAATGTTTTAGAAAGTATAAAGATCCAAAATATTCATATAGAGACCATTCGTTATTTTTATCACAACGCAGTCGGTATGAAAGTCTTTTTAGTTATAAAAAAGACGATTATAAATCTTGGGCAAAAGGGTTGCGAAAAGCAGGTTATGCAACTGACCCGAAGTACCCTCAAAAATTAATTAATATTATTGAAAAGTATAAACTCTATACTTTTGATGAGGATGTTTTAGGGAAAAAGTCTAAGAGAAAAGACAAAAAAGAAACAAAACTAAAAACCTATATCGTTGAAAAAGGAGACACGTTATATAGTATTTCTAGAAAGTTTGATGTTTCTGTAGCTTCAATAAAAGAATATAATGGGTTGGATTCTAATACAATTTCGATAGGTCAAGAGTTATACATTCATCCACTTAAAAATTAAGCATAAAAAAAAGCTGTCATTCAAGATTTTTTGAATTTGACAGCCTTTTTTAAGCCTATTAAATAGTTTACATTTAATTCTTTAAATTACTAAGCCATTGATTGTATTGCTCTTCAGTTAAGGTCTTTTTCATAGAAATCATGAACGTTTCATCTATTTTCCCTTTGTTTGCAACAACAGTGGCATCGTTTGAATCTTGCCCATTAACAAGTTTTCTATAATTTACCTCTTTAGCAACAAAAGCTCTGTAAAGAGTTCTAGATTGATCTCCTGTTAGGTTTAACTGTGTTGTGAGTTCTGCAACTTGTGCTTTTGCAACAACTTCAGCTTTTTCTTGGTTTTGTGATAAACTTTGAGCTGAAATAGTTTGTGCACTAAACATTAGCAAAAATGTAAATGCAACTACTGATACTAATTTTTTCATATTTTTTATTTTAGGTTACTAATTTAATAATTTTACTTTCTATAAACCAATAATTAAGCCAAAAAAAGAAATTGTCATAGTAATTATTCCTTTTCTATTAATTTTTGACCAAAGTACAATTTTGATTTAACTATGAAAATAGTTTAGGTTTATTCTTAAAAAAAAAGGTTTGCCATTAGGTAAATTCTGTTATGACATTAGAGATTCTTCGCTACGCTCTGAATGACAGAATGAACTGAAAATTCCTTAAACTTTATTATCACTGGGATTAATGATGTATGTTTAAAGTGCCCTGACTAATGCGTGACCAGAATCAGTGTTGTATCTGCTATCATCTGCGATTAAGTTATTAACTTTTATAGGTTTAATTCTAAGTTTTTATAGATTTTTTCAATCTTTTCTTTTTTCAAACCATACTCTTTAGCCAGTTTCGGCCATTTAGAAACAGCTTCTATAATTTCTTCTATTATAGAAGCTGCTTTTTTTATGTTAATATCATTTGCGATTTTTAATAGATCATTTCTCGTAATACCCTCTCGCTTTCCATTAACAGACATTTGATGTTTATTCGTATTTCTTCCTTTTTCTGGATTATAACTGTATGTTATATCGTAAGCAGGCGATAATTTCCAAACCCCATTTTCTGGAAGTAGGAATGAAATATTTTTGGTATGATCATCTTGGTTTTTAGCGACTATATTAAAGACAAGTCTTCTAAACATTTGCTCCATTTCATCATTACCTAATTTCATTTTTCTCATAATCTGGAACAATTGCTCGTATGATGTTGACCCAATATCGTTAAAATCATAATGTGCTATTCCAGTAAGGGTTTGCATATGAATTTTCTCACCATTTTCCCTATCAAACCTTTTAGTCATAAAATGTGATCTAGCATTCTCTTCAAGCAGTTTACATTCCGTCATTATAATTTTAGCGTCGATTGCCATTTTATAGTATATATATTCAATTATTCCATATCCTTTTGGATCCCCAAATATATCATCTTGTATACCATCAAATTTTAATATCCAATAGTCATAATCTCTGTTTGTATTGATTTGCCCAGATATTATTTTTCCATTTTTTTTGTTTATTGCAATTATTGCTTTGGGTCTCATTCCTCCTGCAGATGTTCCAACATTGATTATTTGCTCTAATGCTTTTGTTTCATCAACGTTGAATGTAGTGTTTAAAGCTTCCTTTTGAGCAACAATTTTGTTAGCTATAGCCACTAAATTTTCAAGTTGTATCTCTTCCATTGAAGCATTATCTACTTTTAGGGCTTTTTGAAATTCTAATGCTCCCATTGCCTTTTTACCAACATAACATAATCTCTCAATTGGCGTAAAGTCGTTTGGGGATCTACCATTTTTAGCGAGCCAAATATCTATTAATGTATTTCCAAACTTATCTGGTAATGAATCTGCCAGCATTCCAGGTAATTTTTTAAATGTTATTTCGCTTAGTTGCGGGAATGAATATATCGTATTCCCGTTTTGCAACTCTTCTAAAGGCATTGTAATTGGTGCTAAGTCAATTCCAAGATTGACAAATTTTTTGTCAAATTCGAATACAGCTAATTCTCGTTCGCTATCCCATATAACAGCGCCGACGCTTTTACCCCATATTTCAATTTCTGCTTGTATCATTTTTATGTATTTTTCTTTTTTGATGAAGCTCTAATCCTTTTTTTCTTTTTTAATTTTATCAATTCGATTGGGCTAACTTCATCTTTAGGGAATAGAAGTTCTAAGTTTTGAAGTATATGTAACATTCGAAGTATTTCAATTAGTGATGTTAGCGTTGTGCCTTTTCCTCTTTCAATCTTGCTTATTGAAACTCTGCTCATTCCAGTTTTATTTGCTAGTTCTAGCTGAGTTAGATTCCTTTTTAACCGGTGATTTTTAATTTTTAATCCTATTTCTAACTCTATTCTATTATTTGTCATCGAATACCAGTCCATAATGTATATTATTGTTTATATTAAATGCTTAAAATTTAAATAAGTAAACAATTGTTTACATTAATGCAAATGTATGAAAAAATTAAATAATGTAAAGAATAGTTTATATAAGGTGTAAAAAAGCACTTAATGTAAATGATAATTTACATTAAGTTGATAATATGATTTATTTAACTAGGCTTATTTAAAGAGAGGTCAACAAATGTTTAAATTAGAATAAAGATGTGTTTTTTACGAAGATTGACTGCCATTATTAGGGTTTGTCGTTTGATAAATATAATGGAAAAATGTCATTCTATGACGGTTTCGTGACAATAAGAATTAAGCTAGTGATAAACTTATTTAACTATAATTGTCGCTATATTTACAAAATAACTTTACTAGTCATTTTAAATTAAAACTCTTATGTACACTAAAGATGAATTAAAAATAGGATTTAATAAGGTACTAAAAAAGTGGTTCTTCCCAGATTTCACAAACAAGTTAACTTGGCTCGTTGTTATAATCGGTTCGGGTATTCTTGTGTTTCCTAATCCTTTTAAAATATATATTTTTAATTGGTTGTTAACTCTTTTAAATCAAAATATTGAAGGATTACAAATACCAAAAATTGATGATGGACCAGATTACTATATAGGATTAATATTAATTTTAGCAGCATTGGTACATAATATATTATACAAATATTTTGAAACAAATAGAAATATTTATGAAATGAATGTAGAGGGTGCCAATAAGGATAAAAAAGAAAAAACATTGAGCTTAATAGGTGTTTTAGAAAATGATATTTTAAAATGTTGGGAGCAAGCTACTATGTATGCAAATATGGCAAAGTTTGGAAAACAAGATGCTAAAATGGAATCTGTTGATGAAATTATACTAGCTAATTATGAAACATTAAAATTAGATTTAATTAATCTAGGTGTAATTTCTCCTAAATTATGGAATGAGTTAGATCGTCTTCCAAAATCTGTTGATGATATTAATAATGCTCTTAAAAAAGACTATAAAATTTTTGTTTTTATAAAATGTTATCATTTTTCCGAACAATGTAAATCTCTTTGGGGAATAATGTCTATTGTATATTTAGAGAATGGAGGGGATATAAATGATTTAACAACGCCAATGCCAATTCCTATTAATTTAGATTAATATAAAATCAATTTTATCCAAGTGACCAATCCGTGACCATAAATAGAAGTCTATCTGCTACAATCTGCTACTTAAAAGCATAAAAAAAGGATTTACTGTTAAGTAAACCCTTTCTTATATTATGGATTCTGAATCAAGTTCAGAATGACAAAGTCATGAATTAAACCACCTCCACAAACAAACCATCGTCGGTTTTGTTTACTTTGGCAACCCCATGTTTAGTCAAGCCTTTAATGGTTTTATCCCATTTTTTATTAGATAATCCCGATTGAGTTTTCAAAGTATTTAAATCGATAGGAGAGTTGCTTTTCAGAATTCCAAAAACCACTTTCTCATCATCAGTCATAGCTACTTGCTTAACTTCTGGTTTCATTTGAGGGAAGAAAAGCACTTCTTGTATCGAAGCATTATTGGTTAAAAACATAATTAATCTGTCCATTCCAATTCCCATACCTGAAGTTGGAGGCATTCCGTATTCTAAGGCTCTTAAAAAGTCGTAATCTATAAACTCAGTTGCTTCATCATCGCCACGTCCTGCTAGTTTTACTTGGTCTTCAAAACGTTCGCGTTGGTCTATAGGGTCGTTTAGCTCAGAATAGGCATTGGCTAATTCTTTTCCGCAGATAATTAACTCGAAACGTTCTGTTAACTCTGGATTAGAACGGTGTTCTTTTGTTAAGGGACTCATCTCTTTAGGATAGTCCATAATAAAAGTAGGTTGTATGTAATTGGCTTCACATTTTTCGCCGAAAATTTCATCGATCAGCTTTCCTTTGCCCATGGTGTCGTCCACTTCAATACCCATTTCTTTAGCGGCAGTTCTAATTTCATCTTCCGATTTTCCTAAAATATCAAACCCAGTAAAATGCTCAATAGCTTCTGCCATAGTCACTCTGGCATACGGTGCTTTAAAATCTATTTCGTGTTCTCCAAAAATAGTTTTTGAACTTCCATTTACTTCCGTGGCACAAAATTCTAATAATTTCTCGGTAAAATCCATCATCCAGTTGTAGTCTTTGTAGGCTACATAGATTTCCATCATGGTAAACTCTGGATTGTGGGTACGATCCATTCCTTCATTTCTGAAAGTTTTTGCAAATTCATACACGCCATCAAACCCACCTACAATTAATTTTTTGAGGTATAATTCGCAGGCTATTCGCATATACATAGCAATGTCTAAGGAGTTATGATGCGTCTGAAAAGGTCTTGCAGCGGCACCTCCAGGAATAGTTTGTAGTATAGGTGTTTCAACTTCAAAGTAACCACTGTTGTTAAAGAAGGTTCGCATCGCTGTAAAAAGCTTGGTACGTTTTATAAATACCTCTTTTACGTTAGGGTTTACTACTAAATCTGCATACCGTTGGCGGTAACGCATTTCTGGATCTTTAAACTCGTCAAAGGTGTTGCCTTCACTATCTGTTTTGGGTAAGGGCAATGGTTTTAATGCTTTTGAAAGCAATGTGAATGCTTTTACTTTTACTGTTATTTCACCAACTTGAGTGGTAAAAAGTTCCCCTTCAATGCCAATAAAATCTCCAATATCTAGCAGTTTTTTATATACATCGTTGTAGTGTGTTTTGTCTTCGCCAGTACAGATTTTATCACGATTAAAATACACTTGTATTCTGCCTTCTGCATCTTGTAATTCGGCAAAAGAAGCTTTTCCTTGAATACGGCGTGACATTAACCGTCCTGCGATAATTACTTTTTTTCCTTCCTCAAAATTCTGTTTAATATCCGTTGTCATCGTGTCAACTGGAAATAATTCAGCTGGATATGGATTGATGCCTAAGGCTCTTAATTGTGTGAGCTTTTCTCTTCGTACTTGTTCTTGTTCGGATAATTGCATGTGAATTGTGTAAAAATAATGCGCAAAGGTAATGACAAACTATGGGTTAACCAATAGTTCTAATAGAGTTGTAACAAAAGGAATTTTTATCACACAAATAGGTGAATTTAATTTGTAACTTTGTGCCTATGAGTATTTGGAGAGTAATTCTGGCAATTTTATTTCCACCATTAGCAGTCCTTGACAAAGGATGTGGTTCTATTATTATTGTTTTAATTTTAACTTTATGTGGATGGATTCCTGGAGTTATTGCTGCGCTCATCATCATAAATAATCCAAAAAATTAAACGATGTTACAAAAAATTATTTCGCTACTAGCCCTTTCTTTTACGTTACTAAGTTGTCAGTTTACCGAAATCATGGTTATAAACGAGGATGGTAGTGGACGTATGTCTATTTCTATGGATCTTAGTGAAATGATGGCTATTGGAGGTGAAATGGCAAAAGATTCAACTATGGTAAAATCTGATACGATTATTTCATTTAAAGAAATGTTTGAAGAGCATAAAGATAGTATCTCGCAACTTTCAACCAAAGAGCAGCAACGTTTAAAAACTTTTGAAGACTATAAAATTCGGATGCTTACAGATCCTGAAACCAATAAAATGATCGTTGATATTTTTGTTGATTTTAAAAATGTTTCAAAAGCAAATGATTTAATGAGAGCATTTGATGAGTCTGATGGGTTTGTTCCTGGAATGTCTGAGAGTACTGATGGCAGTACTAGTGAAGAAAATAATGTAGGTGTAAAGTATTCATTTAAAAAAGGTATTTTTAAAAGAGACGCTTATATTATTGATAAAGAAAAGCATAAAACTCAAATAGATAGTATGGCGAGTGTAGCCTCTTTTATGGGCGGAATGACCTATAAACTTAACTATACCTTTCCTCGAAAAATTAAAAAATCTTCGGTAGAAGATGCGACTTATTCTTTAGATGGGAAAACTATCGAAATACAACGTACATTTTTAGAATATATGAAGAATCCCGATGTATTAGATTTAGAAGTGGAATTAGAAAAATAAGATTTGAATAAGGTTGTAGAAATAAGAGAATTAGGGAGTAAGGATTATAAAGAAACTTGGGACTATCAAAAAAAACTTTTTGAGGGATTAATTGATCTTAAAATTAAAAACCGAAAAGAAGAAAGCAATATTGAGACTCCCAATTATTTTTTATTTGTAGAACACCCTCACGTATATACCTTAGGGAAAAGTGGAGATGTTTCTAATTTGCTTATTTCTGAAGAAAAACTTGCCCAAATTGGAGCCACGTATTACAAAATAAATAGAGGTGGAGACATTACCTATCATGGGCCAGGGCAAATTGTAGGGTATCCCATTTTAGATTTAGAAAACTTTTTCACAGACATCCATAAATACTTGCGTTTACTGGAAGAAATGATTATTAGAACCCTTGCAGAATATGGGCTTAAAGGAGAACGCTCTAAAGGTGAAACAGGCGTTTGGTTTGATGTAGGAACACCTTTTGCACGTAAAATTTGTGCTTTTGGAGTTCATGTGAGTCGTTGGATAACCATGCACGGTTTTGCATTAAATGTAAATGCAAACTTGGGATATTTTGACCATATGATTCCCTGCGGAATTAAAGGAAAAGCAGTGACTTCACTCAATGTAGAATTGGGGAGAAAAGAAATCCCGATAGCAGAAGTAAAAGAAAAATTACTCCATCATTTTTCAGAACTTTTTGAGGCTGAATTAAAGCAAAAATCCGAAGTTAAATAACTTCGGACACTAATGGCACTTAAAATAAAAGATTTCATAATTAGTTTTTAGATTAGTTAGTTGTACCAAAGTTAACTAAATAATCACTAAAGCTCAAAAAGTAATATTTCTTTAGTACCTCCTTTAGTAATGAAATTTATTTTTCCATTTTTAGTAGCATCTCCAAGATCTATGGAAGAAGTGCCAAATACAGGGAATCCTGTTATGATTTCACCCAGTTTATTATAAAGAGATATCTTGTTTTCTTGGGTTTCGGTAATAGAAATATAGGTTTTTCGGTTTACAGTAAATATTTTAGGAGCGGTATAAATACCAAATGGTAGTTCTATCAATTTACCATTAATTCGCATTAAATTATCATCTAGAGTAACCTTTGTTTTTCCTTTAATGGTAAACCAATACGAAGTAACATTTAGTTTTAGAGAACTAATTTTGGCATCTAGAGAGATACTGTGTTTGGTGTTGTCTTTTGTAACCACTACAATTTTTTTACCTTCTTGAACTATTGGTATTTCAGAGAAATCAAAGGTTTTAGAAATTGCAATTCTTGAATTTCCTATTCTGTTTAAGATATTGAGTTTTCCGCTTTTTTCGGCAATAAGAATATAATCGTTACTTGCTATTCTTATGTGTTGCGGAGGTAATACAATATCCGTTTTTGTTTTTTTGAATTTGAATCCTTTAACTTTTTTCCCTTTGCCATCAACCATAAAAACCTCATTTCCTTGTGTGATTAAAAAACGGTATTTTCGATTGTTATCGTAATCAAAAACAGATAAAGGTTGTGTAATGTCATCTCTAAATTTTATAGGAAATTTGCCCACATTTCTACCTGTTCTGTCTAAAAGATAAACATTGTTTTTAGTTGCAAAAGCTACTTGTTTTTTTCCGTTCCTTAGCATGTCAACTTCATTGATAGTACCTAAGATAGGGTTGTTTAGTTTTTTGATCCAAAGAATTTTTCCGCTAGCCGAAATAAAATAAAGTTTGTTGCTAACATCTTGCACCACAATATCTTTTCCGCCAGTACGGTGATTACTGAAAAATATAGGATCACTTAGCAAATCGTTTTCCAATTTGATGCTTTTAACCTGAGAAACTTTACCAGTAACTTGCTTTTTAACGGAAGCCTCTTTGCATACAAAATTTACATGAGCAAAATCACGATCGTAACTAAACTGAAGTATTGCTAAAGGGTGATTTTTAAAATTAATATCTCCAATATCAGTTTTTAAAAGAGTTGAAATAACCCCAGAATAATTACCGTTAAGCTTTATAATCATTAAAGAAGATTCATCGCTTAATTGAGAAAGTGCGTCCTTATAATATGAGGTTTGAGAAAGTGAGTTGTTATTTAAATAGGAAGTGATTATCTGTTGGGTAACTGCCTCGTTCTCCGAAAAAATAAAGAAGTTATCGAGCTTAAAAACAGTAGTAGGACTCGTATTATTAGTAAAAGTTATAAATTGATTTGTAAAGATATTGGGATTGCTAAAATCAAATAATAGTACGTTTTTAAAAGTTTCTCTTTGAGTTTTGTAATTTGCTAGGGCATCGTTGGTAAGTTCAGAATCGATACTTTTTAAAACAATGGCATTTCCCTCTGGCAGGGTTATTTTTCCAACTTCGGTGATAGATTCAAACAATAAGGTTTCCTCATTATTTACCCCTTTGATACCTCTAAAGTTTTGTAAGTTTTTTTGAAATTTTTCAAAGTCATTAAACGTAAAAGACACCACACTCAAAGCATCTGTTGGTGTTACTTTTGCAATATCGTTATGTTGAGGTTGTAAGTCTTTAAATACCGAAATTAATTGTGGCACCGAATCTTGCGCAAGCACTACGCCAGAGGCGGTGAGGGCATCGGGTAAAATAGCGATATCTAATGCTACCCAAGAAGCGAAATTGAACACTAATTGATCTATTAAAATTTCATTTACAGGAACAACTGCTGTAAGGTCTTGGTTGTTTTTTATGGAAATTATTTTGTTTAAAGTTGTCTCTTTTTCTGTGTGTCCTTCTAATAATTGCTGAATAATTTTTTTAGAACTCGAAGCTATAAAAACACTGTCTTTTAGTGCAATAAAAACAGATTGTTCAGCGATAGTTATTTTTTGAAATGTGTGTTTTTTGAATGAAATGTTTTCAGAAGAGGTATTCGGGATAGCGTCAAGATCAAACAACCCTTTCTCCTGTCTAGTGATAAAAGTAACTTCTAAAGTATTGTCAATTTCAGAAATACAAATCAAACTTTTTGAAGAAGGGTTCAGGTATTTAAAAAGGTTTTTTTTAGAAAAAAAAGTATACGGTTTTACATTTTTTAGTTGAGAAAGAAAATCGCTATTGTTAATGTCAGATTTTAATGTTTCAAAATCTTCAATTTTAAAAACAACCGAAATGTTTTCAGGAATAAATTCTTCCATCTCTTTTGCCTTTTTAGGAGCGGGATCACAACTAAAAAGTAGATTTAAAAATAACAAGGCTAGAGTAGATTGTAGAAACAACTTCATATCACAAAAATAGTAAGGATAGTTGCTTTTTTCAAAGAATATAGAAATGTTTATGTATGGGTTTTTAACAATCTAAAACTTAAATTCATACTGTTCGGGAAGTAGTCTAAAACTCATGCGATGATATTTTGTTACCCCATATTTTCTAATAGCTTCGCGGTGCTCTTTGGTGGGATAGCCTTTGTTTTGCTTCCAGTTGTACATTGGAAATTCTTCGTGAATTTTCTCCATAAAAGCATCTCTATACGTTTTTGCTAAAATAGAAGCTGCCGCAATATGAAGATATTTACCATCGCCCTTAATTACACATTCGTGTGGGGTATCTTTATAGGGTTTAAACCTATTGCCATCAACAGCTATAAAGTCAGGAGTTTTTGAAAGCTGGTCTATAGAATGGTGCATTCCGAGTATGGAAGCGTTTAAGATATTTATTTTATCAATTTCTTCCATCATAATATGAGCAACCCCAAAACAAATAGCTTGCTTTTCAATAATAGGTTTTAGTAGTGTTCGTTTTTTTTCTGAAAGCTGTTTGGAGTCTGTTAGTATTTCATTTTTAAAATTATTGGGTAAAATTACCGCAGCAGCAGTAACAGGTCCAGCTAGACACCCTCGACCCGCTTCGTCGGTGCCGCATTCTAAAAGATGTTTATTAATTTTTAGTTTTAACATAAATTTACAATATTTCGGAATCTTTTGTTATTTTCACAATGAAAATTACCTACTAAAAACAACATAGAGCTTCAATTTTCCTCTTCGCTTTTCTTTCAAATATTCCTTTCAAAAGTATACCTTTGCTTGGTAAGTTAAAAATAGATGCACAAAACGTTTTTATTATTTCTTTTTCTTTTCACTTCGGCATTTGTTTATTCGCAAAATGCAGAGGATAATCCCCAAAAAAAGAAGAAAGAAAAACCTTCTATAACTTTGTATAAAATTATTTCGGCAAAACGAGATACTACTTTTGTGGATACTACTTTAAGTATGCAAAAAGAGTATAGGTTTAATTATTTGCGCAACGATATTTTTGAATTGCAAGAGTTTTCAAATGTTGGACAGACCTATAATAAGCTTGCCTACAATTTTGATAAAACTAACTTGGTGCCATTATTTGCAGCACAATCTCACCATTATAATTATAAAGAAATTGAGGACATGAGGTATTTTCATGTGCCTACTCCTTTAACTGAATTGTATTTTAAAACTGCTTTTAAACAAGGGCAACAATTGGATGCTTTTTTTACAATTAACACCTCTGAACAGTTTAATTTTTCTGCTGAATATATAGGTGTTAGGTCACTTGGTGCCTATCAAAACAGTTTGACTAGTACCGGAAATTTTAAGTTTACGACCAACTATCAATCTAAAGATAAAAAGCTAACTATATATGCTCACATTACAGCACAGGATATTTTAAATAGAGAAAATGGAGGGTTGACAGAGGAATCTATTATTCTTTTTAAATCTAATGATAGCGATTTTAAAGACAGAGGAAGACTTGATGTGAATTTTGAAGACGCAGAAAATTTACTAAAAGGGTTTCGGGCTTATTTAGACTATGACTATCAATTAATTCAGAAAAAAGACAGCCTGTCTTATACTAGGTTAAGCTTCGGAAATACAATAAGTTTTGAAGATAAATCGTATGTATACCGTCAAGATAGTCCCTATGATGGTTTTGGAGAATCTTATGTGAATTCAGACATAAACAAAAAAGTAAGTTGGGAGGACTTTACAGTTAAGGCTTATTCTAAATTTGAAAATAATATAATAGGAAGCCTATCCGCATTTATAGGATATACAGCGTATAATTATGGATATAATACGGTATTGAATTTAGAGGACACTTTTATTACAAATCGACTAAAAGGAGACCTTGTAAATGCAGGAGCTTCGTATAAAAAAATGTTTGGAGGGTTTGCGGTATATGGTGAAGGAGCGATTAATATTACTGGAGATTTAGATGCCAATTTTTTAAAGGCAGGAGTCTCGTATGCTATCAATGAAAAAAACCGCGTTTCAGCAGATATTAAAACCCATACTGTAGCACCTAATTTTAATTTTTTACTATTTCAAAGTGATTATAAAAACTATAATTGGCAAACTAATTTTAATAATGTAAAAACGCAACAGTTAACGGTTCGGTTAGAGTCTAATAACATTGCAAATGCTTCTATAAGTTACACAGGAATTGATGATTATGCCTATTTTGCAATAAAGGCAAACGATTCTACTCCTACGCCACACCAATATAACGAGCGGGTAGATTATGTAAAAGTAAAGCTGCAAAAAGAGTTTCGTTATAGAAGGTTTGCCTTAGAAAACACAATTCTATTTCAAGATGTTTTAAGTGGAGAAGGGGTGTTAAACATTCCGAAATTTATAACTCGAAACACGTTATACTTTCAAGACGAATGGTTTAAAAAAGCATTGTTTATGCAAACAGGAGTTATATTTAAATATTATTCTAATTATAATATGAATGCCTACGATCCTGTGTTAGCAGAGTTTTATACACAAAATGACCAAGAATTAGGAGGCATTCCTTACTTTGATATTTTCTTTAATGCAAAAGTACAGCAAATACGATTTTACTTTAAATATGAAAATTTTGGTGCTTTGTTTAGTAGTGAAAAAGAATATTTTGCAGCCCCAGGCTATCCCTATCGTGATGCGGTAATTAGATTTGGAATTGTTTGGAATTTCTTTATGTAGAATAAATAATAAATCAAACCCTGTCAAGTTTTAAATTTTGACAGGGTTTTTTTGTCTTTTTCAGCCTATTAATTAGTAAGCTTAGCTAAACTCTCTGCAATAGCTTCAGTGTATTTGTCGGCCGCCTTAATTGCATCTTTTGGATCGGTAATTTTGGTAGTTGTTGCAGCTAGTAATTGATCACCATCTTCTTTGTCAAGAGCGTATATAAGTGTTTCTAGTACATACTTTTTTGTAGTGGTTGTGTAGCTACTTCCGTAACCATAATAATTTCCAAAAGTAGAATAAGAATAAGGATGCATATAATAACTATTAAATCCACCATAGTAGGAAGGGTAGTATGATGAGTAAGGTCCCATCATTCCCATTCCCATATAATCATTATAATAATTAGTGGTGGTGGTTTCTTCATAATCTTTTAACACACTAATACAAACAGCATCGTAGCCTTCGTAGCCAAAAATATCACGAATTAACTTTTGTCTTTCTTCGGTCATCTCTTTATCAGGATTCATTTTCGGGAATCTTGTAAAGCTTTCTGTTGCCTTGTAACCCGCACTTCTAAGTCTATTTGCAATACTAGTTTCAAAGTCTGCTCGTACTCCTGCATCTGCAGTTCTAGCAATTACCAAGATGTTTTTTTCTTTTAATTCTTTTCCAGCTTCTGGGCCTTTCCAGGCGCTTAATACTTTAACTTTTGTGTTACACCCTGTAAATAAGGCTAGTACTAATGCGAATACTAAATAGTTTATTTTTTTCATTTTGAATGTTTTTTTTCTCTTGTTAAACTTTTAGTAGTGCTGTTAATCTCTAAGTAATCCTCTAGAAATCACTATTTTTTGTATTTCTGAAGTACCTTCGTAAATCTGTGTGATTTTAGCATCACGCATTAATCTTTCTACGTGGTATTCTTTTACATAACCGTTTCCGCCATGAACTTGTATGGCTTCTACCGTAACATCCATTGCTACTTGCGATGCAAATACTTTTGCAATGGCACTGCTCATATCGTAGTTTTTACCTTGGTCTTTTTCCCAGGCTGATTTTCTAACTAATAATCTAGCAGCTTCAATATTGGTATGCATGTCTGCCAATTTAAAAGCAATGGCTTGGTGATTGCAAATTTCTGTTCCGAATGCTTTACGTACCTTAGAGTAATCACGTGCCATTTCGTAGGCTCCTGCTGCAATCCCTAGTGCTTGTGAAGCAATTCCAATACGTCCTCCAGAAAGTGTTTTCATAGCAAATGTAAATCCAAAACCATCCTCGCCAATTCTATTTTCTTTAGGAATTTTCACATCGTTAAACATCAACGAATGTGTGTCACTTCCTCTAATTCCTAATTTATCTTCTTTTGCGCCTACAACAAAACCATCCCAGTCTTTTTCAACTATAAAAGCATTGATTCCGTGATGTCTTTTTTCTTTATCGGTTTGAGCAATTACAATATAGTAGTCTGCACTATTACCATTAGTAATCCAGTTTTTGGTGCCGTTTAAAATATAGTGGTCTCCTTTATCTATAGCGGTTGTTTTTTGCGAAGTTGCATCGCTTCCTGCTTCAGGTTCACTTAAACAAAAAGCGCCTAGTTTTTCTCCTGTGGCTAATTTGGTCAAATATTTTTGTTTTAACTCTTCACTTGCATATTTTTCAATTCCGTAGCATACTAAGGAGTTATTTACAGACATCACTACGCTAGCTGAAGCATCAATTTTTGAAATTTCTTCCATCGCAATTGAATACGAAAGCGTGTCCATTCCGCCTCCACCATATTTTGGGTCTACCATCATACCTAAAAACCCCATTTCGCCCATCATTTTTATTTGTTGGGTAGGAAATTCTTGTTTATTATCGCGCTCTATAACGCCTGGGAGTAATTCGTTTTTTGCAAAATCACGAGCAGCGTCGCGAATCATAATGTGTTCTTCGGTAAGAGTAAAGTCCATTGAAAAGGGTATTTATATATTGAAAAATAAGAAATGCAAAGATACTTTTTTAGTAGCAATTTTTCAATTATTTTTACTGAAATGATTACAGAAGACTATCATGTTATTGGAGTAATGAGCGGAACCTCATTAGACGGAATTGATCTGGCTGAATTATTGTTTCAAATTTCCGAAGAGGGAGTATGGAGTTTTAAAATTATTAAATCAGAAACCATTGCGTATCCTTCTTTTTGGAAAGAAAATTTACAAACAGCTATTTTGTATTCCAAAGAAAAAATGGAAGGGTTTAATAAGGAATATACCCAGTATTTAGGAGGAGTTATTTTAGAATTTGTCAAAAAAAATCAAATAGAAAATATAGATGCAGTTTGTAGTCACGGGCATACTATTTGGCACCAACCTGAAAATGGATTGACGCTTCAAATAGGTAATTTGCCAGCACTTTCCACGCTCATCAATCAACAAGTAGTTTGTGACTTTAGAGTGCAAGATGTGGACTTGGGAGGTAATGGTGCACCATTAGTCCCTGTTGGTGATCGACTTCTTTTTTCTGAATATGATTATTGTTTAAACCTTGGCGGATTTGCGAATGTCTCTTTTGAAAAAGGAGGAAAACAAATTGCTTACGATGTTTGTCCCGTAAATATTGTAATGAATACATACGCTGAATTATTAGGAAAACCGTATGATGAAGGAGGGAGAATTGCAGCTTCAGGAGAGTTAAACCAAGACCTGCTTCAGCAGTTAAATAATTTGGAGTATTATTCTAAATCGGCACCAAAGTCGTTGGGATTAGAGTGGGTTCAGAAAAACATATTTCCTTTATTAAAAGCATCAGGAAGTTCTTCGGTAGTTGTGTTACATACTTTTGCGGAGCATATTGCTATTCAGTTAGCGAATCAGTTTCAATCGAGAGCTTCCGTGTTATTTACAGGAGGAGGGGTTTATAATGAATATTTAATTTCTCGTATAAAATCGCTTTCAGATATAAAGATTGTTATTCCGTCTTCAGAAATTATTGAATACAAGGAAGCTTTGATTTTTGGATTGCTAGGAGTGTTGAAAATGAGAGATGAAACCAATTGTTTGTCGAGTGTGACAGGAGCTATGAAGGATCATTCGTCGGGCAAAATATTTATCCCTTAAATCTATTGGAATTTGACTTTTTCATTATATATTCAACCTTTTAATTTTCGAATAAAAAACAGGGATACTATACCCTTTTCAAATTAACTTAAAAACCTATATATGACATCTATTATTATATTAATTTTTGTAATTGGTTACCTTTCCATAACGTTAGAACACCCATTAAAATTAGATAAAACGGTCCCAGCATTAATTATGGCAGCGCTAATATGGGCGGTACTTGCCATTGGTTTTCATGCAGGTTGGTTTTCGGTTATTGATACTCATGAGAATGTGTTTAGTTTTTTAACGGGTGGCGAAGAAGCTTCTCATGGTTTTGATAATACATTGCTTCATCATTTAGGTAAAACATCAGAAATTTTAGTATTCCTAATTGGTGCAATGACTATTGTAGAAATAATAGATCTTCATAGAGGTTTTGAGATACTTAAGGGAGCAGTTAAAACAAAGAGTAAGAAAAAATTATTATGGATAATTGGAATATTAGCCTTTGTGCTTTCGGCGATTATAGATAACCTAACAGCAACTATTGTATTGGTTACATTATTAAGAAAATTGATTCATAATAAAGAGGAACGCCTTTGGTTTGCAGCGATGGTTGTAATTGCAGCGAATGCTGGTGGTGCTTGGTCTCCTATTGGTGATGTAACGACAACAATGCTTTGGATAGCAAACAAAGTTACAGCTATGGGCTTAGTAAAAACGGTAGTAATCCCTTCTATAGTCTGTTTTGTAGTCCCATTTTTTATTGCTGGAAACTTGAAAGTGTTTAAAGGAGAAATTGAAGTAGATACAGAAGAAGATGTAGTAGCAGAACGGTTATTAAGTAGTAAAACAATGCTCTTTTTAGGACTGGGAATGATAGTTTCTGTTCCTGTGTTTAAAACGCTTACTCATTTGCCACCTTATATGGGAATGATGTTGGCATTGGGAGTTGTATGGTTGGTTTCTGAATATATTCACCCTGAAGAAGATTTTTCTAGCGAAAGACGTCATTTATATTCTGCTCACAAAGCACTTTCGCGTATTGAGATTTCAAGTATTCTATTTTTCTTAGGAATCTTGATGGCAGTTGCAGGATTAGAAAGCCTTGTATATGGAGTAGCAAATAATGGTGACCCTGTTGGGACACTTCGCTATGTTGCAGAATTATTGCAAGAAGCCATACCTAATCAAGATGTTGTGGTGATATTATTAGGTGTTCTTTCTGCGGTAATTGATAATGTGCCGTTAGTTGCGGCATCAATCGGTATGTATGATTCACCAACGGACTCTGTATTATGGCATTTTATTGCCTATTCTGCAGGAACAGGAGGGTCTATGTTGATTATTGGTTCTGCAGCAGGTGTAGCTGCTATGGGAATGGAAAAAATAGACTTTATCTGGTACTTTAAAAAAGTTGCTTGGTTAGCTTTTGCAGGATTTATTGTTGGAGCTGCTGTCTTTATACTTTTTGAAAGAGTGCTGTTTGCTTAAACTATTGTTAACGCTAACAATTTCTGAAACCAAATCTCGTTATTGAAACTAAACCTATAATTACATGAGTATATTATTAATTCAAGATGCTTCTGAAGCAGCTGAAAACCTAGCCCCTATTGTTGAAGAAAAAACACTTTCTGTTATGGAGTTACTAATGGATGGAGGTATGGCGGGCCAAATAATAATCGGAATTCTTTTTGTTTTATTATTTGTAGCAGTCTATCTTTATTTTGAACGGCTTTTTGCTATTAAAGCTGCCACTCATTACGATACTAATTTTATGAATCAGATAAAAGACTATGTATCAAGTGGAAATATTCAGGCAGCAAAAGCACTGTGTGCTCAACAAAATACACCCGTATCTAGACTTACTGAAAAAGGAATTTCTCGAATTGGAAATCCCTTAGAAGACATTAATACTGCCATTGAAAATGCAGGAAGATTAGAAGTTTACAAACTTGAAAAAAACGTGAGTATTCTTGCAACTATTGCAGGAGCCGCTCCTATGATTGGGTTTTTAGGAACGGTAATCGGGATGGTATTGGCATTTCATACCCTAGCATCTAGTAGCGGACAAGCAGAAATGGGAACATTAGCCGAAGGAATATATACAGCAATGACCACTACCGTGGCAGGACTAATCGTAGGGATTGTTGCATACATAGGTTACAATCATATTGTAGTAAAAACAGATAAAGTAGTGCACCAAATGGAAGCAACTGCCGTAGACTTCTTAGACCTTTTAAACGAACCTGCTTAATACCAATATAAGTTTAAAATGTCGAATATAAATTGTTTCTTTTTTACCCACTCATCGTTTAAAAAAATAAATATAGCTATGGCTATGTTGATTTTTTTAGCCTCGATTGGTCAGAAAAATAATTCAATTTATGTACCCAACCCTTTAAAATTAAATTGGTAATATGAATTTAAGAGGAAGAAATAAAGTAAGTGCCGAGTTTAGTATGAGCTCTATGACAGACATTGTGTTTCTGTTGTTGATTTTCTTTATGCTTACTTCGCCAACTATTACACCAGAAGCGTTAGATTTAATTCTGCCAAAGGCAAAAGGGAAAACCTCTAATGTGCAAAAGGCTTCTGTAAGTATTACAAAAGATGGAGCTTTTTATGTAAATAAAGAACGGGTAAGTGAATACAGTATTGAATCTGAATTGAAAAAGATTCTAGTAGGGCAAGAAAAGCCAACCGTTATATTACGAGCAGAAGAAGGAGTGCCTATTGAAGATGCGGTATTTGTAATGGATATTGCAAATAGGAATAACTATAAAATAGTGTTGGCGGTACGACCTAATTAAAGATTAGTCTACAGTTTTCAGTAGGCAGTCTACAGTATGCGTTCAACATTATTTTAGACAATATTTAACTTTGCGCTTTTGCGCCTTTGCGAGAGAAAAAAACAAATGAGTTTACTAGATACAAAACATAAAAAAAAGAGTATGGCAATCACGGTAGTAGTACACGTGATTATTTTGCTATTGCTGTTTTATGTGGGCTTATCGTATTTAGATCCACCACCAGAAAATGGAATTGCTATTAACTTTGGTACTATGGATACAGGAAGTGGAAAAGTACAACCTACCAAGAAAATTAAAACGGCTCCAAAACCTAGGGTAACAAAACCTGTTGTTAAAGAGCAGTCCGAAATAAAAGAAGAAGTTGTTACACAAGACAATGAGGAGGCTCCCGTTATTAAAAAAGAAGAAAAGAAAGAAGAAGTAAAGGAAGTTGTTGAAGAGGTTAAAAAAGAAGAAGATCCTATTAAAGAACCCGAAAAGAAACCTGATCCAAAGCCAGATAAATCTACCACAGATGCACTATCCAGTTTAATTAACGGGCCAAAAAGTGACGGCATAGATCAAGGAGGGGAGGGCGATGACAAAACAGGAGGTGATAAAGGAGATCCTAATGGAGATCCCAATGCTAAAAGTTATTATGGAAACGGAAAGGGATTGGATGGCGACGGAAATTATTTATTAGGAGGTAGAAAAGCCTTAAACAAAAAGAAATTTGTACAAGACTGCAACGAAGCAGGAACCGTTGTAGTTAGTATTGAAGTTGATAGAAACGGTAACGTAATTAGTGCCACTCCAGGAGTACGGGGAACCACCAATAACTCTAAATGTCTTTTAAATCCTGCGAAAAAAGCGGCACTAGCAACTAAATTCAATAAAGACGAAAAAGCACCTCACAAACAAATTGGTAAAATTATCTACAGATTTAGCCTTTCGGAATAGTGTTGTTAAGCTATAATTCTAATACATTTTAAGTATCTTTATAGCATTAAAAATCAAATGCTATGATTCGTTATTTCTTACTCATTTTAGTGGCTTCTTTTTCAATATTAAGTTGCAACAACTCTTCAGAAAAAATTTCATCAAAAAATGTAGAAACTAAAAAGTCACCTCATGACTTTATGTTCATGCAGCGTGCGTATCCTACAGGTGAAATTAAAACAGATGCGTATTCAAAGGCAATTCAGTGGAAAAAAGAACAAGCTAACAGAAATTCTAATGCAGACGTGATATGGGAATTTTCTGGACCACTGAATGTTGGTGGCCGTATTTCAGATATTGAAATCCCTATAGATCAAGCAGAAACTTATTATGTGGGAGCTGCTTCAGGTGGTGTCTTTAAAACTACCGATGCCGGAGTAAATTGGACACCAATTTTTGATGAACAGGAAATGCTTTCTATTGGAGATATAGAGATTTCAAAAAATAACACAGACTTGATTTGGGTAGGAACTGGTGAGGTAAATGCAGGAGGAGGCTCCTTAGCCTACGATGGTGATGGAATGTATAAAAGTAATGATGGCGGACTTACTTGGGAGAGCAAAGGGCTTCCGGCAGTTGGTAGTATAGGGAAAGTGCTAATAGATCCAACTGATGATAACACCATTTTTGTGGGTGCAATGGGGCCGCTTTTCAGGAAAGATACCAACAGAGGAGTATATCGTTCTACCAACGATGGTGCAGATTGGGAACAGGTTTTATTGGTAAGTGATTCTACAGGAATTATTGATATGTCTATTCATCCAACGAATGGCAATATTATATACGCGGCTAGTTGGGAACGGATTAGAAGACCCAACAACAGACAATATGGAGGAGAGACTTCTAGAATTTACCGTTCGCAAAATGGTGGTGATTCGTGGACTGAATTAACAAATGGTTTACCTAGTAATCCAAATAACAAAGGGAGAATCAGTATCGATATTTCTCAATCGAATCCTAATGTACTGTATGCTTTTTATACAGATAAAATTGGAAATGTTGAAGGGACATTTAGAACAGACGATGGTGGTGATTCTTGGACGCAAGTAAATTCTATTAGTAACGGAACATCTTATCATTGGTGGTTTGGCGGAATTTTTGTAGATCCTACAGATGAAGATGTTATTTATAATTCAGGATTTGTAATGGAAAAATCTACTAATGGGGGTGCTTCTTGGAGTTCAACTTTTTCAGGGGTTCATGTAGATCAACATGCGGTGGCATTTAACGCTTCGGTTCCTGGGGAAGTATTAATTGGTAATGATGGAGGCTTGTATAGAAGTACAAATGATGGAAATTCCTCTGTTAAAAACAACACTTTACCTATTACTCAATTTTACCGTTTATATGTTGATCCTCAAAATGCAGATAAAATTTATGGAGGAGCACAGGACAATAATACCATTAGAACTACAACAGGTGGATTAACAGATTGGCAAGCAATTTATGGAGGTGATGGATTTCAGCCCTTAGTTGATCCCACAAATACCAATGTGATTTATGCTTTATCACAACGTGGAAATTTAGGAAAATCTACAAATAATGGAAGTTCATTTAGTTCAGCCTTAACGGGTATTCCAAGCGGAGACACTAATAACTGGGACACAGTAATTATCTTTGATCCTTCGGACTCCCAAACCTTATATTACGGAACTCAAAAAGTGTATAAAACCACCAATGCGGCCGGAAACTGGACTGCCATCAGCCCCGATTTAAGCAATGGTCCTCATAGTGGGAATCTTGCTTTTGGGACTGTTACCACAATTGATGTTTCTCCCTTAGATAGTACTGTGATTTACGCTGGGACAGACGATGGTAATGTTTGGGTAACGCAAAATGGAGGAAGTAATTGGGATTTAATTTCTGCGACCTTACCAAATTTATGGACTACCAAAGTATTGGCTTCCCCAGATAATGCATCAACGGTGTATGTGACTTTCTCTGGGTATCGTTATGGCGAGGATACTGGGCACGTTTTTAAAAGTGATGATTTTGGAGCTAACTGGAGTGATATTTCTAGCAATTTACCAGACATTCCAGTAAACGATATTTTAAAAGACAGCTACGGAAATTTATTTTTAGGAACCGATATTGGCGTACTTTCTTCTTTAGATGAAGGGGAAAATTGGGAGCCTTTAGGTGCAAATATGCCATCTGTGGTGGTGAACGATATGTATATTCATGAAGCTACAGAATATTTGTATGTTGCAACCTATGGACGCTCTAGTTATAAATTAGATATTGCGAATAATGTACTTGGAACAGAGTCAAATTCCTTTGCTTCGGAAGTGAAACTTTTTCCAAATCCAGCTTCAGAATATGTGAATATTTCATTTGTAAATCCTTCTGAAAGAATTTTGATTGTAGTATATAATCAGTTGGGTAGTGTGGTTATTAATAAGGAATATACTTCGGTTACTTCCGAAGAAAAGATATTATTGGAAGGGATTACTGCAGGAATTTATTATGTTCAGATTATTTCCGAAGCAGCTAAAACAACAAAAAAACTATTAGTAAAGTAACTTAAAATAATAGTGTAATTAATTATCCTGAAACCATAGCTTGGCTCTTTGAGCAATTACCCATGTATCAACGAATTGGGGCAGCTGCTTATAAAGTAGATTTGTCTAATACGCTACAATTAATGGCTCATTTAGACGAGCCGCAATATGATTTTAAGTCTGTGCATGTTGCTGGCACCAACGGGAAAGGCTCTACAAGTCATATGTTGGCTTCCGTTATGCAAGAAGCAGGCTATAAAGTAGGATTGTATACCTCTCCACATTTAAAAGATTTTCGGGAAAGAATAAAGATAAATGGACAATTAATTCCTAAAGATGCAGTTGTAGATTTTGTAGCTAATAATCAATCTTTTTTTGAGGAGAATCAGTTGTCTTTTTTTGAAATGACTGTTGGATTAGCATTCGATTTTTTCAGAAAAGAAAATGTGGATATTGCAATTATTGAAGTAGGGTTAGGAGGTAGGTTAGATAGCACCAATGTTATTCATCCAGAGGTTTCAGTTATTACAAACATAGGTTTAGATCACACTCAGTTTTTAGGAAACACTTTAGAAGAAATTGCATTTGAAAAAGCTGGAATCTTAAAACCGAATACCCCTGTTGTAATAGGAGAAACATTACCCGAAACTAAGATTGTATTTCAGAAAACCACAAAAAATAATAATTGCCCTATCACATTTGTTGAGGAAGAAGAAATAATTGCTTACCAAACAGATTTGTTAGGGGATTATCAAAAAAGAAATTGCAAAACTGCAGTAAAGACTATAGAAATTCTTAAAGAAAAAGGATGGGGTATCTCAAATAAAGCAATTAAAAAGGGATTATCAAATATTGTTTCTAATACAGGTTTATTAGGTAGGTGGCAAGTGCTACAACAACAGCCTAAAGTAATTTGTGATACGGCTCATAATAGAGAAGGGCTGGTATTGGTTTTAACACAATTAAAAAAAGAAACTTATACGAAACTTCATATCGTATTAGGAGTTGTAGATGATAAAAATTTAAAAAGGATTTTACCCCTTTTTCCAAAAGAAGCGATTTATTATTATTGTAAGCCAGGTGTAATTAGAGGTTTAAATGAAGATCTTTTAAGGGAAAAAGCATTACCATATAAATTAAAAGGATCATCGTATTTGTCTGTAAAAGAAGCTTATAGGGCGGCTTTAGAGAATGCTTCTGAAGATGATTTAGTGTTTATTGGCGGAAGCACATTTGTAGTAGCAGAAGTTTTATGACTTTTTTGAAGTATTTGTTTGTCGGAAATAAAAACTAAGTTATATTTGCAACCGCTAACAGAGAGGGCGCATAGCTCAGTTGGTTCAGAGCACCTCGTTTACACCGAGGGGGTCGGGGGTTCGAATCCCTCTGCGCCCACATCAATCACAATCCCGATGCAATTTTTTGCATCGGGATTTTTTATTTTCAAAACGTTGAAAAGAATTTTCATAAGTTTAGAAAATAAAAAATATAGCAACGCAATAGCGTTGTAAGGGATTGTATTTGCAGTAGTGGGTGTCTTGGGATCAAAGAAGTTAATCCCCCTGCTCTCCTACTTTTTAATTACGCCTTAGCGTTTACCCGCCGCTTCAAATAAAACCCTGTTTTTTGTATATGATACATATCATTTTGTATCAGAAATGAGTATTGTACTTTTGATGCTCTACTCGACATAACAAGAATTATAGAAATAATGAAAAGGTGCGGTTATCCCGAAATGCAACTTTTTATATACGGATTGTTGGCAATAATTGGAAACACAAGAAAACATTATGAAATTATCAGGAAAAATAGCAATTGTTACAGGCTCAAATACTGGTTTAGGATTTGAAATAGCATTAGATTTATATCAAAAGGGTGCAAAAGTATATGTTGCTTGTCGTAATAAAGAAAAAGGATTAGATGCAATAAAAAGAATGAAAGCCATATCTAATGGTGGAGTATTGGTTTATGGTCATTTAGACTTATCGAGTCTAAGTTCTGTAAAAGAGTTCGCAGACATAGTTATAGAAACTGAGTCAAGATTAGATTTATTAATCAACAATGCAGGAGTTATGATTCCTCCTCCATCTAAGAGTGACAGTGGATTCGAGATTCAGTTTGGAGTTAATTTCGTAGGTCATTTTGCACTAACTGGTTGCTTATTTAATTTATTGGAATCAACAAATGGTTCTCGTGTGGTAACTTTAAGCAGTATTGCACATAGGGGCGCTACTATAGATTTTGATAATTTCAGACTTGAAAAAAAATATAACAACTGGAGAGAGTACGGACAAAGCAAATTAGCTGATATTATTTTTGCTTTAGAGTTTGACAAACGATTGAAAAAGAATGGAAAACAAATCAAGTCTTTGGCGGCTCATCCAGGTTTTAGTGCAACTGACTTACAGAAATATATGGATAAAGATATGTTAGCTTCGTTGGAATTAATGAC
>JAUVAS010000072.1 GCA_030591585.1 Flavobacterium sp.
GGCTTGCAAATCATATTAGTAATCTTATTAATAAAGACTCGACTAACGTGCCTTTAGGCCTTATTGTTTCTCAAGATGTATTAATGAATGGTTTTCAATTAATTGATACCCTATCTTTTGATAATAGTCAGTTGCCTGTGATTAAGACATTGCCTAGAAGTAGTGTGATTTCCCCAGAAGGCACTATATTGTTTGGTAATAATACTACAAATGAAGAAAAAAGATTAAAATTACAAATTCAATTTTTAGACCCTAATTAAAAAACATTATCCTTATGTGTGGAATAGTTGGCTATATTGGAAATAGAGAAGCGTATCCTATAATAATAAATGGCTTAAAACGCTTGGAATATAGAGGGTATGATAGTGCAGGTATTGCACTTTATGATGGAAAAACTATACAGCTCTGTAAAACAAAAGGAAAGGTAGCCGATTTAGAAGCTAATGTTGAAAAAGAAATTTGTAAAACAGGAAATCTAGGGATTGGCCATACACGTTGGGCAACACACGGAGTTCCAAATGATGTAAATTCGCATCCACATTACTCTAATAGTGGTGATTTAGTTATTATTCATAACGGGATTATAGAAAATTACACTTCAATAAAAAAGGAATTAATCAATAGAGGATATACATTTAGTTCTGATACAGATACCGAAGTATTAGTAAATCTAATCGAAGATGTAAAAAAGAAAGAAAATGTAAAACTTGGAAAGGCTGTTCAAATAGCTTTAAACCAGGTTGTAGGAGCTTATGCAATTGCAATTTTTGATAAAAATAAACCAGACGAAATAGTAGTTGCAAAACTTGGAAGTCCGTTAGCAATAGGAATAGGTGATGATGAGTTTTTTATAGCTAGTGATGCTTCTCCATTTATTGAATTTACAAATAATGCTATTTATTTAGAGGATGAGGAAATGGCAATTATTCGAAAGGGAAGAGATATTGAAATCCGAAAAATAAAAGACGATAGTATTGTTGCTCCTTATGTTCAAGAGCTTCAACTTAATTTAGAGCAGATTGAAAAAGGTGGCTATGATTATTTTATGTTGAAGGAAATTTATGAACAACCTTCAGTTATAAAAGACACCTTTAGAGGGAGACTTCTAGCAGATAAAGGGATTATTAGATTAGGAGGTCTTGAAGATTATATAGAGAAATTTATCAATGCAGATAGAATTATTATCGTAGCCTGCGGAACCTCTTGGCATGCGGGTTTAGTAGCTGAATACATATTTGAAGATTGGGCAAGAATTCCTGTTGAAGTTGAGTATGCTTCAGAATTTAGATATAGAAACCCAGTAATTACAGAAAAAGATGTTGTTATTGCTATTTCTCAAAGTGGCGAAACTGCAGATACCCTTGCAGCTATTAAGTTGGCTAAAGAAAAAGGTGCATTTGTGTATGGTATTTGTAATGTAGTAGGTTCTACAATTTCTAGAGCAACTCACAGCGGAACATATACTCACGCGGGTCCAGAAATTGGGGTAGCATCAACAAAGGCTTTTACTACCCAGATAACAGTGCTTACCATGATTGCTTTAAAACTAGCAAGAGTTAAGGGGACTATTTCTCAAAGTGACTATATGTTACACCTAAGGGAGCTTGATATAATACCTTCAAAAGTTGCTAAGGCTTTAAAGAAAAATGATGAGATAGAAGAGATTGCTAAAGTATTTAAAGATGCAACTAATTTTCTTTATTTAGGAAGAGGGTATAATTTTCCAGTGGCTTTAGAAGGAGCTTTAAAATTAAAAGAGATTTCTTATATTCATGCAGAAGGATATCCTGCAGCCGAAATGAAACATGGGCCAATAGCTTTAATAGATGAGCAAATGCCAATTGTTGTAATTGCTGTAAATAGTAATCATTACGATAAAGTAGTGAGTAATATCCAGGAGATAAAATCTAGAAAAGGGATAATTATCGCAGTTGTAACTGAAGGAGATACTGTAGTTAGAGAATTAGCAGATTACATTATGGAAGTTCCAAATACCCCAGAAACACTTTCGCCATTGGTAACTACAATACCTTTACAATTACTGTCTTACCATATTGCTTTGATGTTAGATAGAAATGTAGATCAGCCTAGAAATTTAGCAAAAGCTGTTACCGTAGAGTAATTTAAAGAGTCTTTTGTTTTTTGTATTTCACTTTCAAAATTCTTTTTTTGTTAGTCAAGCCTTTTATTAATGCTAATTTTCCGTATATTTCGAGCATTAAACCAATTCAAATATAAAATATGAAGACTATTATTACAATTTTTTGTTTGTGCTTTAGTGTAATTGCTTTTTCACAAACAACTGTAACAGGTAATGTTGTAGATCAAAATCAAGAGCCTGTATTAGGCGCAAATGTTATTGTTGTAGGTACATCTATAGGTACATCTACAGATTTTGATGGTAACTTTTCATTAACTGTTGACCAAGCCCCCCCATTTTCTGTAGAAATTAGTAGTATAGGGTACCAGTCGGTAACACAAGAAGTAACCTCAAATAATCAAACAATTACAGTTACATTAAATGAAGGAGATGAACTAGATGAAATAGTAATCTCTGCCTCTAGAACACCAGAAAGTGTTAGAGAATCCCCAGTGACTATTGAAAGATTTGACGCAAGAGATATTCAAAATGCCTCTTCTCCAGACTTTTATGCTAGTTTAGAAAACCTAAAAGGAGTTGATGTAAATAAAGGAAGTTTAACATTTAACTCTGTTAATACTCGTGGGTTTGCAACTTTTGCGAACACTCGTTTTGTTCAATTAGTTGACGGAATGGATAATGCATCACCTGCATTAAACTTTGTAATAGGAAACTTTTTAGGAATGAATGAGCTAGACGTAAAAAGTGTAGAACTTCTACCAGGAGCGTCTTCTGCATTATACGGTGCAAATGCATTTAATGGGATTTTATTTATGACTAGTAAGAGTCCCTTTGAAGACGAAGGAGTAAGTGTTTATGTTAAAACAGGATTAACTTCGCAAGAAGAAGCTGGGGATAATACCTATTATGATTTTGGAGTAAGAGCTGCTAAAAAGTTTAGTGAGAAATTTGCTGCAAAAGCTTCATTTTCTTATTTACAGGGGACAGAATGGTATGCAACAGATACAAATCAATATAAATTAAGAAGTGCTGGTTTGCCAGATGAAATTATTCCATTTGCAAATCAACCCGCACATGATGCGTTAAATATTTATGGTGATGAAGTAGCTTTAAGTGCTTCGGGAACAGACCTTAATGGTGTAGCTCAATCGCTAGAAGCATTAGGACTCATTCCAGTTGGTGCTAGTAATCTAGTACCTGCTGTAGATGTTTCAAGAACGGGATATAGGGAACAAGATCTAACAGATTATGACGGTGATAGTGGGAAAGCAGATGTTTCTCTTCATTTCAGACCTAAAGCAGATGATTTAGAAATTATTTGGAATTCTAAATTTGGATTTGGTAGAACTATTTACCAAGGAGCTAACAGATATCAATTAGATAATTTCTTAATGCAATCTCATAAATTAGAAGTTAAAAGTAATAATTTCTTTGTTAGAGGATATTTAATTAATGAAAATGCAGGTAATTCATATGATATGCGTTTTACAGGTATTAATATGAATAAAATTGGAGCAACTGAGTGGTTCGGAACTTATGCGGGTGCATATTTACAAGGTGTAATTGGCGGTGCAACAGACGAACAAGCACATGCTGGAGCAAGAATTGCAGCAGATCAATTAACGCCTCAGCCAGGTACACCAGAATTTAAAGCTTTATTTGATCAAGTTACTCAGGATTCTAACATTGCTACAGGATCAAAATTTGTAGATAATACACAAATGTATGTTGGTGAAGGTAATTATAACTTTTCAAGTTTGTTGAATGATGTTATGGATCTTCAAGTTGGAGGTTCTTTTAGACAATATTCATTAGATTCTGGAGGAACTATTTTTACAGATTATGATGGTTCTATAGATTACAACGAGTACGGAGCATACCTTCAAGCTTCTAAGAAATTTTTAGACGAAGAAAGAATGAAAGTAACGGCTTCAGTACGTTACGATAAAAATGAATTTTTTGATGGAAGTTTCTCTCCAAGAGTATCTTTAACGTATTCAGCAGGAGATAGAAAACAACATAACTTTAGAGCTTCTTACCAAACAGGATTTAGAAACCCAGATACTCAATCATTGTTTATTGGGTTTAATGTTGGTAGAGCAATATTAGTTGGTTCTGCTCCAGAAAATTTAGACAGAATATTGCCAGGGACAGACCTAACAGGTAGAGATGCTTATTTTGATTCGTACACTAGAGCATCAGTAGTAGCTTTTGCTGCAACTGGAGATGTGTCATTATTAGAAGCTGTCATTACTCCTCTGGTTGAACAAGAAAAAGTACAAGCTGTTGATCTAGGTTACCGTGGTAAAATAGGACCCGTAAATATAGATACAAATGTATATTACAATGTATATGACGGGTTTATTAACCAAAAAATAGTGATTACTCCAAATGAAGGTAGCGCTTTTGACCCTTCAGGGTCAGGGGTTACAGATATTGTAACCGGGAATACTACAGCATTTCAAGTATATACAAATGCAGATGCAGATGTTGCTTCTTATGGAGTTGTAGTAGGAGCTTCTATAAAATTTGCAGGAGACTTTAGACTTGGAGCAAATTATACCTATGCGGAAATAGATTTTGATCAAGAATCAGAACCAGATTTTAGTACAGGATTTAATACACCAAATCACCAAGTAAAACTTTCTATAGGAAATGCGGAGTTATTTAAACACTTCGGATTTAATGTAGATTTTCGTTATAAAGGAGAATACTTATGGGAATCAAGTATTGCAAACGCTGTAATGCCTGAGACTTATCTAGTAGATGCTCAAATGAATTATGCAATACCTTCATTAAAATCTATTATTAAAGTAGGAGCAACTAATTTAGGTGGAGATGAATATCAAAGTGCTGTAGGTACTGGTAATGTAGGTTCTCTATACTATATTTCGTTAACAATTAATAACTAATATAACTTTAAAACAATAATAATGATGATACTTAAAAATTATAAAAACATTTGGATTCTTGCTTTTGCAGTTATATTAATAACTTCTTGTAGTGAAGAGGAGTATGACATCCCTGTAGTGGAAGAAATTCCATTATCTGCCGGAAATGCTAATTTTTCAACCTATGTTTCTGTTGGGAATTCACTAACTGCAGGCTATACAGATGGCGCATTATTCCTTGCCAGTCAAAATTATTCAATGCCTAACCTATTAGCACAAAAATTTGCTATGGTGGGTGGAGGTGATTTTTCACAACCTTTAACCAATGATAATATTGGAGGATTGTTGCTTGGAGGAAATGTAATTCAGCCACCAAGATTATTCTTTAATGGCTCTGGATTAGAAAGGTTAGATGCAATGCCAACAAACGAAATTACAGCAGGCATTCCTGGACCTTACAATAATATGGGGGTTCCTGGAGCAAAAAGTTTTCACCTTTTAGCAAACGGGTATGGTAATGTAGCTGGGGTGCCAACTGGACAAGCAAATCCATACTATGCAAGAATGGCCTCAAGCCCTAATGCTTCTATTATTGAAGATGCGTTGGCAATGAACTCTTCATTTTTCTCATTATGGATAGGAAACAATGATGTGTTAAGCTATGCTACTTCAGGAGGGTCGGGTGTAAACCAAGTTGGAAATTTTGATCCAAGTACATACGGGCCAAATGACATTACAGATCCAAATGTATTTGCAGGGGTATACTCAGGTTTATTAGATGCATTAACAGCTAATGGTTCTCAAGGTGTTGCTATGAATGTTCCTTATGTAACTTCTATACCTTTCTTTACAACTGTGCCTCATAACCCTGTACCTTTAGATGCTGCTACTGCAGGAGCATTAAATGGAGCTTTTGCACCATATAATGAGGGTTTATTAGTTGCTGAAGCTGTTGGGTTAATAACAGCATCAGAAAGAGCTGCAAGAACTATAAATTTTGTTGCTGGACAAAATGCGGTAACTATGGAAGATGAATATTTAACAGATCTTAGCGCTTTAGGATTACCTTCATATAGACAAGCAACTGCTAACGATTTAATTGTTTTGCCTGCCTCTACATTTATTGGGACAGAAGTAGGAGGGAATCCACAACTAATTAATGGTGTTTCAGTACCATTAGCAGATAATTGGGTGCTTTCAGCTAATGAAATTTCTGAAGTAATTACTGCTACAGATCAATACAACGGAGCAATTGCACAATTGGTTGCCCAAAAAGGAATTGCTTTTGTAGATGCCAACGCTATTATGCAAGAAATTGCAGCAGGAGGTTTACCTTTTGATGAGTTTAATATGAATTCTGATTTAGTTTTTGGATTAACTTTTTCACTAGATGGTGTTCATCCAACACAACGTGGATACGCTTTTATGGCTAATGAGATTATGAAAGCGATTGATGCAACATACGGATCTAATTTTGAAGAAGCTGGAGCATTATTGAAAGCTGCAGATTACACAACGTTTTATCCTGCAGGAATCTAAAATAAAATAGAGATAAGTAAAAAAACCGAAGTTAATCACTTCGGTTTTTTTTATGCTTTGTCCTATCTGAAATAAGGTAGATTGTAAACAGTTGATACATTATAGACAAAAATAAAATTTGCCAATCTTCTCTCAAAATTTTCAACATTTGCGTTGTAATTTTTCAATATAAAAAACTATCTTTGCCCCGTTTAAAACAGGGGAGATATTTAGCCCTTATAGTACTAAAAAATAAACAGTTAATAATGTCAAAAATTACAGGTAAAGTTTCTCAAATAATCGGGCCAGTTGTAGACGTTGAGTTTGCTACAGGATCTGAACTTCCAAAAATTTACGATTCTCTTGAAGTAAGTAATAATGGAAATTTATTAGTCCTAGAAGTTCAATCTCACGTTGGTGAAAATACCGTGAGAACTATTTCAATGAGTTCAACAGATGGTTTAAGCAGAGGTGTAGATGCAGTTGCTACAGGAGCACCAATCCAAATGCCAATTGGAGATGATGTTTATGGACGTTTATTCAATGTAATTGGAGATGCTATTGACGGAATTGGAAATCTTCCTAAAAAAGGAAAAGATGGAATGTCAATTCACAGACAAGCACCAAAATTTGAAGACCTTTCAACTTCTACCGAAGTGCTTTTTACAGGTATTAAAGTAATCGACCTTATTGAGCCTTACGCAAAAGGAGGTAAAATTGGATTATTTGGTGGAGCCGGTGTAGGTAAAACAGTATTGATTCAAGAATTGATTAATAACATTGCAAAAGGGCACGGTGGACTTTCAGTATTTGCTGGAGTAGGAGAACGTACTCGTGAAGGAAACGATTTACTTCGTGAAATGTTAGAATCTGGCATTATAAAATATGGAGACGACTTTATGCACTCTATGGAAGAAGGCGGATGGGATCTTTCTAAAGTTTCAAAAGAATCTTTAAAAGAATCTAAAGCAACGTTCGTTTTTGGACAAATGAACGAACCTCCTGGAGCTCGTGCACGTGTGGCATTATCTGGATTGACAATTGCAGAATATTTCCGTGATGGTGATGGAGAAGGACAAGGGAAAGATGTGCTTTTCTTTGTAGATAATATTTTCCGTTTTACACAAGCAGGTTCAGAGGTGTCAGCACTTCTAGGGCGTATGCCTTCAGCGGTAGGTTACCAACCAACGTTGGCAACAGAGATGGGTACTATGCAAGAGCGTATTACTTCAACCAAAAGAGGTTCTATTACATCAGTGCAAGCGGTATATGTACCTGCAGATGATTTAACAGATCCAGCACCAGCAACAACGTTTGCTCACTTAGATGCAACAACCGTATTATCTCGTAAAATTGCTGAGTTGGGTATTTACCCAGCGGTAGATCCATTAGATTCTACTTCAAGAATTTTAACAGCAGATATTTTAGGAGCTGAACATTATGATTGTGCACAACGTGTAAAAATGTTATTGCAACACTATAAAGAATTACAAGATATTATCGCCATTCTTGGGATGGAAGAATTATCTGAAGAAGATAAACAATCGGTTTATAGAGCAAGAAAAGTACAACGTTTCTTATCTCAACCTTTCCATGTAGCTGAACAATTTACTGGTATTCCAGGATGTTTAGTAGATATTAAAGAAACCATTAAAGGGTTTACTATGATTATGGATGGTGAATTAGACCACTTGCCAGAAGCTGCTTTCAATCTTAAAGGATCTATTGAAGAAGCTATCGAAGCTGGTGAGAAAATGTTAGCCGAAGCGTAGCCGAAGCTATGCTGAATTTGTTTCAGCATCTTATTAATTTTTAAAAAGACCCTGAAATAAATTCAGGGTTGTAAAATAAGTTTTACAATGTATTTAGAAATAGTAACTCCAGAAACCTCTTTAGTATCGGGTGAAGTAGAAATGGTAACAGTACCAGGAGTAGATGGTGAGTTTCAGATATTGAACAATCATGCGTCTATTGTATCTACACTACAAAGTGGTAAAGTTAGGTTTAGAGGAACCCCCTCTATCACTGAAGGATTTGAAGATAAATTTACAAAAGAAGGAAACGACACTTGGATTTTTGAAATCAATGGGGGGACTATTGAAATGAAAGACAATAAAATAATTGTATTGGCAGATTAAGCTTTTTCAATTAATAAAGTGAAAATCCCAAATTCCATAAGGAGTTTGGGATTTTTTATTCAAGTAAATTTATTTTTTCATTTGTATCATCAATAGTAACTTCCATAGTTTGATAATTCCAAATACCATTAGTTTTTACAGCAATAATCAATAAAGAAGCTTCTCCTTTGGGCCCCTTTACAGGAACTCTTAAGTCGGCATTACCATCATCATCATTATACCTTATATTTCCTTCAAAAACACCATTGCTCTCAATAGGTTCTCCTAAGGCTTCAATAACAAATTCATTGTTTTGTAGAGTTTCCATGCCAACTGTATATGGGACAGAATCTTTAAATAAACCAGTGAGTTTGGTGACCATTGTAATAGCAAAAATAATTGTAATAATAATAAGAGTTAAACACCCCATTGATGGTATTACCCATTTTCGATTTCTTCCAAACCAGTTTTTTTGTTGATTTTCTTCCATATTCATCACCCGAGAAATTCGGTATTTTTTTAAATTAATAATCGATAGTTTTTAATAAAAGGACGATATAAATATAGGTATTTAAATATTATTTTCCCCCACTTAATTAACAAGCTGTAAAAAACAACCTACTGTTTCCTATTGTTTTGATTTGTAGAACACATTACCGAACCCTACAGTATTGTTGATGTAAAAAGTTGCTAAAGGTTTAAAATCGTTTTCTATTTATATATTTGTGAACAATATTTTTAACACTGAGTATACAGAAAAAGACAATGTGCAATGTCAGCAAGTAATTTTGTAGATGGACTAAGTTATATGTTTCAGTAAAAGGGATTCTTTTAGAATCTTTTTATTTTTCATAACTTGTAAATCCAAAATCTCAGGTTTCTAAAAATGAATCTTTCAGACATACCAAGAATAAAAACAATTGAAAAAAAGGAGTTTCTCGATAACTACTTCAAACCTCAAAAGCCTGTAGTAATTGAAGAAGGGATAAAGGATTGGCCTGCTTATTCTAAATGGAATTTAGACTATATGGCACAAGTCGCTGGCGACAAAGAAGTTCCTTTATACGATGATCGCCCTGTAGATTATAAAGATGGATTTAATGAGCCTCACGCCAAAATGAAGATGAGCGAGTATGTAAATCTTCTTAAACGAGAACCTACCAAATACCGTATTTTTCTTTGGAATATATTAAAAGAAGTACCTCAACTTAAAAACGATTTTAATTACCCCGATTTTGGAATACGGTTGATGAAAAGCTTACCCATGCTGTTTTTTGGAGGCACAGACTCTTTTACCTTTATGCATATGGATATTGACTTGGCGAATATTTTTCATTTTCATTTTGAAGGAAAAAAACAAGCCATCCTTTTTGACCAAAAACAAACTAAATATCTTTATAAAGTACCCCATTCGTTAATAACTAGAGAAGATATAGATATTTCTAATCCAGATTTTAATAAGTGGCCCGCTTTAAAAAAAGCTGAAGGCTGGAAAGCAAATCTTGAACATGGAAATATGCTGTATATTCCTGAAGGATATTGGCATTATATGCGCTATATCACCCCCGGATTTTCTATGAGTCTTCGCGCCATAGCTCGAAACCCTAAAAATTTTAGTAAAGCAATTTATAATGTTTTTATAATGAGGCATTTTGATAATTTAATGCGTAGAATAAAAGGTCAAGATTGGATAGATGGTAAAAATGAAAAGGCAATAACGAATACACATAAAAAGTTGGGAATTATTTAATCAACTCCCGAACCTTATCCCAAACCATAAAAGATTCCCAACCACGGTACAACAAGTAATCGGCGAATTTTTTTCTTTTCCTTTGTAGGTTTTTCTCTGTAGCTAATTGTAAAAAACGTTTTTTGGCAAGTGCATTAAATGTGCTAAGGTAATCGGTTTCAGAAATTTCTTTAAGTGACAAATCAATATTATATTTTGAAATGTCTCGAAATTTTAATTCTCTAATAATACGTTGTTTCCCCCATTTTTTATGATTGAATTTTCCTCTGGCATAAGCCTGTGCAAATCGAGTTTCGTTTAAAAAATTATGTTGTAATAGATGAAGAATAATGAGGTCTGTCGCTTCAGGAATCATTTTCATCTCCCTGAGTTTTTGTTGCACTTCTTTATGGCAGCGCTCTTGGTAGGCGCAATAACCCTCTAGGCGAGTGGTAGCTTCTTCGACGGTATATGTTTTAGATGATTTTGTGTACACGAGAAATAATTAACTCAAAAATAATAAAAAGAGATATAAATTTCACAAATTCGTACTAACTTTTAATCATGGATAGTGTCAATAGTTTTTTTTAATTGGAATTGGTTACGTAGCGAAACCGAGTAGACAAATATAAAGTTACTGTTTTTAATTAGACTAGTCGCGGGATTTAAGTTGTGTTTCGTTAAAAAAAGGCATAAAAAAAAACCTCCAAAGCAAAAGCAAAGGAGGTTCTTTAGTTATTTAATTTGAACGTCATCTTTATCAAAAAAATGATATTCTAGATATGTGTAAGCATCTCTTGGTTGTATAGTCACCCATTTTTTGTGCTCCAAAAACCATTTGGTTCGCACAGATGGAAATCCTTTTGTTAAAAAGGCTGCTATAAAAGGATGTGTGTTTAATGTTATCTTTTTATAGTCTTTTTTAAACAAGCCTTTAAGCTCATCAGTCATTTTATTCACCAATACTATTGGTGCTTCAATTTCGCTAGTCTGTCCTGTATTAGGATTTTCTTCACGAGTTTTAATATTCATCTCTGGTCTCACACGCTGTCTAGTAATCTGGATTAATCCAAATTTGCTAGGGGGTAATATTTTGTGTTTGGCTCTATCGTCTTTCATTTCCTCGCGGATATGATCGTACAGTTTTTTTCTGTTGGCAGCACTTGCCATATCAATAAAGTCTATTACAATTATACCTCCCATGTCTCTCAACCGGAGTTGTCTTGCTACTTCACTAGCAGTAATTAAGTTTACTTCTAAAGCGGTTTCCTCTTGATTTTGTGATTTATTACTTCGGTTGCCACTGTTAACGTCTATTACATGCAACGCTTCGGTATGTTCTATAACTAAGTAAGTTCCCTTACTGCCAGAAACAGTTTTTCCAAACGATGTTTTAATTTGACGTTCAATCCCAAATTTTTCAAACATGGGATTTTTAGAATCATAATACTTAACAATATTCTCTTTATTAGGTGCGATTTGCTGCACATAATCTTTAATTTGTAAGTATAGCGTTTCGTCGTCTATATAAATTGAAGAAAACGAATCGTTAAACACATCTCTAATAATAGATGCGCCTCTATTTAACTCACTCAACACCTTTGAAGGAAGGTGTGCTCCTCGTAACTTTTTACACATCGCGTTCCAGCGATCCATAAGGTTTTCTAGATCTCTATCGAGTTCAGCTACTTTTTTACCCTGAGCTACAGTTCGTATAATAACTCCAAATCCTTTAGGTTTTA
>JAUVAS010000001.1 GCA_030591585.1 Flavobacterium sp.
AGCATCGTAAACATTTACTATTCTCTTTTTTAGCTTCTTGTTCTTTTGGATTTCAATTAGGTATTGTACTTCTTTTGGGATTATTACTTCTTTTATCACTTATCATCTGTGGTAATTTTTTGTGTGAATAGTGATTTAATAAATCTTCTACACTTCTTATATATATTAACTGCGGTAGTCCCTTTGATGAAAAAGTGAATTATTTTAAAAATGAATTTTTTACATAAAACACCACTCCTTGAGGTCGTGGTTTTTTAATGGAGGTTGGAGAGTTAATTATTCTAAACTAAAATTATTATTAATATTATATCATTTCCTGTTCTGCACTTATCCGTTTGCACGCTATTATTGTTCTGAATAATTAGCATAATTTTTCAGCATTTATCGAATATTTCAACTCTATAAAAAAAGGGGGGCTTTATCCCTTGAAATGGGTAGGGTTTTACAGAGGGCAACTGACAAACTCACAAAGCTTCAAAAAATAATCGATAAAGAATTTAAAAAGAAGTATGGTGTAGCTCCAAAAGTAAGTAAGAAAATACTGTGTATCTGATATCAATAAGAATGCCTGCTAACACCAAATAAAAGCCAAAACTACCGTAAAATAAACCGTTACTGATTTTTATATAAGACTGTAAAAAAGCGCTCCTATAAAAAATAGCATTATCAAGAACAACATATTTCGTATTTAATTGATTTAAAAAATCTATAACAAATTTTTTCCTATATTAGGAGTGTCTTATACTAACTCCCAAATTAAAAAAACTCCTCTTTTTTTTAAGTATTAAATATTTATTCTATTTAAATATTCCTTTCCATGAAAGTGATTATTTATAATGGTTGTTTATTAGAATTTTATTGTTTACAAGAGATTGATGAATACGAGACAAAAGGTGGAAAGATTATCGCAAATGCAAAAAAGGCATTGAAATTTTTTGGTATGGAGAAGATAATTTCGGATTTCTAGATGATGCTTTACCTATGCTTAATAGCTGTTGCGGTTTTCCGTAATGTTTTTTTTTAAAAATAAAATTTTTGATTCAGATAAAAAAACAACTATAATAACAATGGTTTTTCAAGTTTGTTCACTATATTTGAGTGTTCATTGTCACTGAACGCTTTAAAATAATGAACACTCAGTCTTATGTATCGTAACAATGATTTCATATATGAAGCTACTTCTAAGTTAGAACAGCTTATTAATATACCTATAGAAATAGACAGTAGCAGGAAAAACTATGACGCTCTCTTGAGTATAAAAAATACACAATTTATCGTTGAAGCAAAGCCTTCTGTAAGAACATCTAATCAAGGCCTTGTATTGTCTCAATTAGAAGAGATGAATCATAATAGTACTAGACCTATTATCTTAATTGCAGAGTACATTTCTAAAAGGGCTACAGAAGAACTCAAAGAACGTGGTATAAACTATATAGATATCGCTGGTAACGCATATATTAAATGTAATGACCTTATCATTTATATTGAAGGCCAAAAGAAAGAGAAAAAAGAGAAAACAAACCAATCTCGTGCTTTTCAAGAAGCAGGATTAAAAATTATATTCCAACTATTATACAAGCCAGAACAATTACAAAATTCTTATAGAATAATAGCCGAGAAAGCGGATGTTTCTACTGGTTCTGTTAGTAATGTGATGACAGAATTAGAAGATCTAAACTATCTATTAAAGACTAATAATAAGCGTGTTCTTAAGAACACAAATGAGTTGCTAGAACGTTGGATAGTTGGATACAATGCAGTATTGAGGCCTCGAATAATGAGAAAAAAAATGCGCTTTCTAGATGAAAACATTAGATTTAAATGGCGAGATATAAACACTCATATAAGTAACGGCTTTATTCTTTGGGGTGGCGAACCTGGCGGTGCGTTGCTAACTGAAAATTTAAGGCCAGAAAAGTTCACTCTTTTTACTGACTTAGATTTATCTGAAGTAGCTAGATCTCTAAAGTTAGTCCCTAGTGACAATGGTGAAGTGGAAATTTTACATAAATTCTGGAAAAACGATTTAGGTAATAATAAAATAGCGCCTGCACTTTTAATATATGCAGATCTAATTAATAGTGGTTTTGGTAGAAATATAGAAACAGCGAAACAAATACTAGAGAATGAGCTTAGATATATCTAGTGACAAATTCACACATCCATTACTGAAGCCTATTTTATTAGAGCTAACTGCTTATTTCAAACAAGCTGGAATCTCATTCTTCGTTATAGGCGCTACTGCAAGAGATATTGTTATGGAGTTACATAATGAAAAGTCAGGTCGTTTAACACACGATTTGGATATCGCAATAACAGTTAATGATTGGCAACAATGGGAAAAGGTCGCAGAGGAAATAGTAAGCCTTGAACACTTCACTAAAGATTCAGATCAAAAACAACGATTTTTATATAAAGGGAAGTTCCAATTAGACATTGTGCCTTTTGGAGATATAATGAAGCAAGACAGTAAAATATTCTGGCCACCTGATGAGAATTTTGCTATGTCCGTATTAGGTTTTGATGCAGCAGAAGAGGCTTCACTTAAGGTGACAGTTGATCAAGAGATAGAAATACAGATAGCTTCTTTGAGTGGAATATTTCTCTTGAAGATTACAGCTTGGAAGGATCGCCATCATAAAAGCAATAAAGATGCTGATGATATAGGTTTCATCCTAGAAAACTATTTATCAATTAATGAGGAGAGAGCAGCTGTAAATCATTACGATGATATCTACACTGAGGATTTCACAACTGTAAAGGGTGGAGCGACACTTCTGGGTATTGATGTTTTAGAAATCTTAAAAGAATATCCTAATGATTTAAAAACGATTATACAAATATTGATAGACACCATAGGTGAAAAAGAACATAGTGTACTCATCAATCAAATTATAGAAACACATAAAATGCTCTCTTATGAAGAAGTGTTAGAAAGCATACAAAATATAGTTAACCAACTAAATTAAAGATACCATTTAAAAATGTCTACAACTATAAAAAGTAAAGAAGAAATAGTATTAGAAGATAACGAGCTCGTATGTATTCTCTCTGGAGAAGTCAAGAAAATCAAAGCTCAGGAATCTAATCTACAGTCCGTAATATTAATGCTTAATGAAGAGTACGGTTTCGATCTGGATGATATGGAGCGTGATTTCACAGTTGAATTTGAAGATCCTGAAACTGGACGAACCAAAAAACAAAAAGTAAGTCTAGTCATATTTGAGAAAGGGAAACCTAACGAGCAAGATTTTATTATTAGAATAGCTATTGTTCAAGATGATAAAGTAAAAGAGAATGATAAGAAAAAAGGTTTAACAGCAACTCTAGAGAATGCTATGGGAGCAGTAGAAAGTTGTGAATTTGGTCTATGGGCAAATGGATCTAGTTATAACTTCTTGCAAAAGGAAGACGACGATATTGGCTTTGATTATGAATTTACAGACCTATCAGACTTTCCTGGAGAAGGAGAAACGTTAGAAGACTTAGAACGAGCAGACCGCTCTCATACACGTACTCCAGCAAATGACTCCTTAATAAAGGTGTTTAAGCGCTCGCACGATTATATATATGGTAATGAAGGACGAAAGAAAGATGCATTCTGGCAATTACTAAACTTAATATTCTGTAAGCTCTATGACGAGAAACGTCGTTTTATGGAGCTGCCTAATGGCGAAAGTTATCGTCGCAAATTTTGGGTAGGTGTTAAAGAGCAAAACTCAGAAGAAGGACGAAAAGCGGTTGCGAAAAGAATAAAAGGGCTTTTTGAAGAGTTAAAAAATGCAGATATTTTTTCTGAAGTATTCCAAGGAAACGAAAGCATTGATTTAACAGATAAAGGGCTTGCCTTTATAGCTGGAGAATTAGCAAAGTATTCTTTCTTAGATGCTTCTGTAGACGTTAAAGGCCTTGCTTATGAAACCATTGTAAGTAACACCTTAAAACAAGAAGCTGGCCAATTCTTCACACCTCGTAACATTGTAAAATGTATGGTAGAAATGTTAGACCCTAAAGAACATCATCGAGTGTTAGATCCAGCTTGTGGATCTGGTGGTTTCTTAGTTATGGTACTCGACCACGTGCGTCAACAAATTACTAAAGAAATGTTTCCTGATTTAGAAGGTCCTTTCCTAAAAGAAAAATATAACTCTGCTGAAGTAAATGAACGTGTGCGTATCTATGCAGAACGCAGCATATTTGGTTTTGATTTTGATCCTGACCTCAAAAAAGCAGCTCGTATGAATATGGTAATGGGCGGTGATGGACACGCTAATATTTTTCACGTTAACTCATTGGCCTATCCACTATGGGAGCATCCAGCAGAGATTGAGAAAATTAACAATGCCATTGACAAAAGTTTACGCGAAATGCAAGATATTGACAATGCCTACGGTACCGATGCTCGCGGAAAATTTGATATGATTTTTACCAACCCGCCTTTTGGTGCTAAAGTAAAAGTAGAAAATGACATAGCTTCTCGATACTATTTAAGTAAATTCAGTACCGCGCCAGAAGTACTGTTCATTGAGGCTTGTTACGATTTTCTGAAAGATGGTGGTAAAATGGCTGTGGTTTTACCAGATGGTATTTTAGGAAACCCAAATATGCTTATGGCTAGGGAATGGATACTTGAAAGATTCAAAATACTTGCATCCATAGATATGGCTATAGAGGCATTCCTACCACAAGTTGGAGTGCAAACTTCCTTACTATTTCTTCAAAAGAAAACCGAGCTTGAGAGACAATTAGCTCAACAAAAAAATGAAGACTACAATGTTTTTATGGCTATTGCAGAAAAATTAGGTAAAGATCGAAGAGGTGTCCCAATATATAAAAGAGATGAATACGGTGCTGAACTTCTGTTTAATAAAGAAACAAAATACTTAACTAGAAAAAAGAACGGACAAAATAATCTCAAAATGAGATTAGAAAAAACAAAGCAATTGGACGATGACCTTCCTCTAATAAAAGAACAATACAGGAATTTCTTAAAGTCAAACTAATTATGAAATTTATTAAAGGTAATACTGCTTGGTTTAAGGCTGGAGAAAGACGTCTAGATTCATCTTTTCACCTAAGTCAAGGCAGAGTGACAAGGTCTGTTTTAGAAGCAAGTTCAATTCTAAAAAGACCGTTAAGAGAACTAACATCGAAAGTTTTTTATGGCGGTAGATCAAAAAGAGTATACGTTTCAAGCGAGAAATTCGGAGTCCCGTTTATGGGAAGCTCCGATATGCTAAGATCCAATTTTAATTCACTTAAATATATATCTAGAAAACAAACAAAAAACTTAGATGGTTTTTTGTTAAAAAAAGAATGGACATTAGTTTCAAGATCAGGTACTATTGGGAACACTTCTTTTACAAATGATGATTTTGAAAATAAAGCAGCAAGTGAGCATATGATAAGAATTGTTTCGAATGATGAAATAAAGTCTGGCTATCTATATTCATTTCTTTCATCTAAATATGGTTATTCCTTAATGACTCAAGGAACTTTTGGTGCGGTAATTCAACATATTGAGCCCAATTATCTATTAGATCTTCCGATTCCAATTTTATCAAAAGCAAAGGAAGAAAAGATTCACCAAATTATAATTGATTCATCTAAGCTTCGAGTTGAAGCCAATAAAATTTTAATTCAAGCTCAAAGTGTTATTAAAGAAGAAATTGATTTAAAAGACTTAGAAACAGAACAATATGACTATTTCGGATCTTATAGTGAAAACCGAAAAACTTCAATTTTCTCAAAAAACATAAGAGAAATAGATTCTTTGACTATAAATGCTTTTAATCATTCTTCAAGAACGAAAAAAATAAAAAAGAGTATTGAGAAATTAAGTTCTTTACCTCTTGAAGAGTGTTTGAATAATAGGAGGTTTTTCTCTACTGGATCTTTCAGAAGATTGGAAATTGACTCTCCAATGTCCATTAAATTGATAAATCAGTCTGATATATATCATTTCAAGAAGAAAGGTAAGATGTTAGCAAGAAAATTTGTCAATACAAGTAGACTTGTAGAGTACGGTGAGGTGTTAATAGCTGGTGTAGGTACATTAGGTGAAAATGAAACTTTTTGTAGAGCTTTTTTCGCTAATGAAGAATTAAATGGACAATTGATTTCTGGAGAATTCATTCGAATGAAAACAAACAATATAGTTCCTTCAGGTTATCTTTTTAGTTGGCTATCTTCTGATTATGGTTTTAGGTTAATTCGCTCTACGCAAACAGGAACTAAATTATGTAGACCTATTCAAGAATTATTGAAGGATATACCTGTTCCAATATTAGAAAAATCAATTATGAAAAAAATTGATAGTAAAGTAAAAGAAGCTCATACTATGATATATCAAGCTTTACAAAAAGAAAACGAAGCAATCGCTTTAGTTGAAAAAGAAATAGAAGAATGGGAAAAATAATAAAACCACCATATTTTGATTCAGTTGTAAATGCTGGAGAAAAGCGTTTGCTTGATTTCTTACAAGTCAAGCTTCCAGATAATTACTATTTAATCCCTAATGTTGAGATAGCATCTACTAATCCACGTAACAATCGTACACAGTTTTGGGAATATGATTTAGTCGTAGTAGCACCACACGCCATTTATAACATAGAGAATAAAGACTGGAAAGGACGTATAGAAGGCGCAGATGATTACTGGTATATCAATGATAGGCAGAAACCTAATCCATTAAAAACCAATAGACAGAAAACTGCCATTCTAGCTTCAAAATTAAAAGAAGCAAATCGAAACTATGGAAAAGCGTGGATAGATAATATGGTCACCTTATCATATCCCAATTCCTTTCAACCAATTATGTGGGAGAAAGCAGCAGATATGACATTTACATTATCTAACAAATTAGTTAATCATATAATCGACCCAAAACAAGTTGGCAAATGGGAAGATGCCATTGTAGATATTCAAAACGATATTGTTCAATTCCTTATAGGAGAACAGAACAAAAAATCTCCAGATCAGAAAAAAGAAGTACAAGACTACGAAATTGTTGAGATATTAAAACAAGAATCAGACAATTATGTAGAGTATTTAGTTAAGCCTAAAAATGTTACATCCAACATACGCAAGCGTGTTAAAGAATATGCTTTACAAGTAGTTGGTCTATCTCCAGAAGAGTTACGAGCTCGTGAAGAAAGTATAAAGAACCAATTTAATGCACTTCAAAAGATAAGGTCTAACCCATTTATCCTCCCTGTAGAATTTAAAGTAGATGAAGAAAATCATCTGTTCTATGAGATTACAGATTTGATGGAAGAAGATTCATTGAGATCTGCAGCGAGAAATAAAACCTTCACATTTGATGAAAAAATAAATATTCTCAAAAATATAATGAGCGCTTTAAAAGCAGCTCATGAAGAGAACATATTTCATAGAGATATTAATCCAGAGAATATCTTTTTAAATAATGGGTATGCCTATCTAGGTAATTTTGGAAAGTCATACTTCACAGACCACAATGATAATGGCTATACTGTAATGCCTACTATTAGTGAATCTAATGCTTCTGCTTATCACCCATTAGAGTTAATTGCTAAAGATGCCTCTAGAGCTTCAGATATCTATTCTTTGGGTGTTTTAATCTCTTGGTTTTTTACTGGCAAAGAGCCTATAAAAAGTCCTTTTGAATTAGATAAATTAGGAGGTAAATTACCTAAAGATAGATTGCCATCTGCGGAGAATAGTTCTCTACCTAAATGGCTTGATGAAATTTGCCTTAAAACGATACTTACAGATAGCGATAAACGTATTGATAGTCTAGAAGAACTTGAAGCGTTTATCAATGATGCTCTAAAAATAGAGTTGTCTAGTAAAGAACAAACTAAAAGTACAACTTCTAGTACTTCTCTAGCAACAGACACCTATGAAGTAAAAGAAGGAGATAAAGTTGGAGATTATATTATTCACAAAATTTTAGGTCGTGGCGGTTATTCTAGAGTTTTTAAAGCAAAACACGATTTACAAGGACGTGATTACGCATTAAAACTCTTTCACGAAAGTGTAAATATTAATTCTGTTTTAGATGAATACAATGCATTAATTGAGCTTGACCACCCTAACATTGTTAAGTTTAGTTGGAATGGGACTACACCACAAAATCAGTTTTATACAACTACAGAATTTTTAGATGGAGATAATCTAAGCACTTATATAAAAACAGATGCAAACTTATCTATTGCAACCGTATATCGCTTGGCAACAGAAATGTTATCTGCATTAGAATATCTTCAATCACGAGAAAAGCCAATATTACATAGAGATGTAAAACCTCAAAACATTATTTGGGATAACAAAGGGCGCTTTGTACTCATTGATTTTAATGTTGCTTCACTCAAGGAAAATGATAGATCCTATGTTGGGACTAATCCATATTTAGCGCCAGATTTATTAGATGGACACAAGATTAATTGGAATTTCTCTGCTGATACCTTTGCCCTAGGAGTTACATTATATGAATTGGTCACCAAAAATTACCCTTGGCCTCAATTCAGAATTCCAAGCATCAGTAAAACTCCTACCAACCCAAGGGAGCTTAATTCAAGGATATCTGATGACTTTTCTAATTTTTTATTAAAGGCTATCGGAACCAGTGCTGACTCTCGTTTTCCTTCGGCTAAAGAAATGTTAGAAAGCCTAGAAAAAATAGGTGAAGACAATCTGCTTGCTGAAAATAAAACCAGCGACGTAGGTGTACAAGAGGGTAAGTTATATAGAACGGAAGTATTTATTCGACAAGGGAGCACAAGTATTAAGATGTTGAATGAGATGTCAAATTACGGAGAGTTAAGAAAGACAATACATACTTCATTAGCCAAATTTAAAAGTAAAATTGAAAGATATAAGACTTCTATTTCATTAAAGGACAAATTGAAAGTGGTCATAAAGATTGACAATGAAATATTAATTAATGAAACGTTTTGGCAAGGCGGTGCTCGTAATTTCAACGATGGTAATATTCAAAAAGTTTACAATGCTTTAAAAGAGTCTTTTGATGAAAACACTAATAGATTAAAGGAACATAAAATAGATACAGAAGGGATTGACATTGTAGATTATATCAATTCGTTATATAGTCAATCCAAATCAGGTAACTGGGGAACACGTGTCAATGATCGTGGATCTAGTTATGACCAACTTACATATTCGCCATCAAAACTGGATAGAAAATTAATTCCAGATATTCTTGACGCAAGGTTTAAGCTCATCATCATTACTGGGAATGCAGGTGATGGGAAAACAGCTTTTATTAGAAAAATAGAAGATGATCCTAGTGTTAAAAACTTGAAACGTTTTGGACACAAAAATGGAGCTGAATTTGATGTAAACGGTACGCCGTATGAAAGTAATTATGACGGCTCTCAAGATGAAGATGGAAAAATTAACAATGAGGTATTGGAATCTTTTTTCAACCCTTTTGAGGGATTAAAAAACTATAATGATGCCAATCAAGGAAGAGTTATAGCCATAAATGAAGGACGGCTTGTTGAATTCTTAAAAACTTCAGAAAAGTATAAATCATTGCACGATACTATAGATCAGTATTTTTATAAAGAAGGACACTTTGATTTACCACAAGGTTTAATGATTATAAATCTTAACCTTAGGTCTGTAACAGCCGTGGACGATCAAGAGCCTAGCTTGTTTAGACAACAAGTTAAAGCATTAACAAAAAAGAGTCTTTGGAACAAGTGTGAAGGATGTTCTGTAGCAAATAAATGTTTCATTAAGTATAACGTAGATTCACTAAATGATCCTGCTTCTGGAGATGAGGTTATTACCAGAATGGAATGGCTTTTACGTACTGTTGGTCTAAAAAGGGAGCTTCATATTACAATGCGTGATTTAAGGTCTTATATCGCTTTTATGATTTCTAGAGATCATAGCTGTGAGGAAGTAGAAAGTGTTTATACAGAACTCCAAAATAAGCCAGAGGAATACTGGCAACTATATTATTTTAACCTTACTACCTCAGATTATGAAGACTCTGGTGATAACGATAGATTGGTTAGGCTTTTACGAGAGACTGATATAGGTAACGTAGCTATCCCTAATTTAGATAGAGATTTATTTTTTGGGCAGCATACAGATAGACATTACTTAGAGTTTTCAGACAGAGCATTTAATCTCATTGATGACTTTAACAATCATAAGATTTGGGTACCTGCACACGAGCAAACAGATGAACTACTTAATAAAATTAAAACTATTCAAAGGATATATGTAAGACATCAATATTTTGAGGGACGTATTAATAATTATCAAAAACGCCTGCCCTACCAATCATTATTAAACTTTTACAAAGCACTTAATGTTGACAAGGAAAATAGCGTTTCTGATGTTGTTTTAAATTATGTTACGGGTAATGATGAATCAAAACATACCAAGCTTAATTTTAATAAAGAAAATTTTAAGGATGCCACCTCTTTCTCGAAATCGTGCTTAGAACAAATTAAGATTGTTGTTCAAGAAGAGATTACTGCTATAAGGCAAATCAGTATTGCAAATCCTGGAACAGAATATCACGAGATCATACCAATTTCAGAATATAGATCATCCAATTGGACAGATTTTAAAGCTTCATCTAATATTGATTCTATAAAGAAGCTACTCCCAAATCTCTTTAACCAGCTTTCTGAAGATTCATTGCTCAAGCTAAAAATGTCTATATCCCAAGCAATTTCTATGAATGAAGGCTGTGAAAATGAGGTTATATGGCAAAAGCACTTAGTACTTAGTTCTTCAGAAATTAAAGATCCTTTTAGTAAATCATTTAGATTATTTGATCTCAATGATTTTGAACTATTCGTAAGTCGTACCGATCATCTCGTAAAATATTTAGAGTATGAGCCAGATAGTCTTGTTTTTAGGCACAAAAAAGAATTACATATCGAATTAGTGATATCCCTTGACCTTTTTGAAATGCTATACTTTATACAAAAAGGTTATAGTCCATCACTCAATGACATAAGGGGAAAGTTTGTAGAGTTAACTATTTTTAAAAACCTTTTAGAAAATCTTACTTATAATAAAGTGGTGGTAACAAAAGACAATATAGAATTTTATGAAATAAGTAAGGATGAAAACAATCATCTAAGCATAGAAACAATGGAACTATAGTTATGGCAATCAAATTAAATAAAGAAGAAAGTATCTTAAGAAATGAACTTATCTATGCAGGAGATGCTAAGGCTGTAAATATTGACAATGTTTTTGTAAATCTATTTATGCTTTTAAAGCATAATGGAATTAGACCCAGACAACGCGCAAGAAGTAACTCTTTTATAGACTTAGAAACATTGCAACGTGTTTTCGCAAAACTAGAAGAAGATGGTGCAATAAAGGGTTTCAGTGAAAATAAAGAAGCTGCAGTACTATGGATGCGCAGTAATTTAGTTAATATGGTTTTTAGAGGGAATCTTGATAAGGAAAAAATATCTTCATTAAGACCAATTCATCTTGAAAGCTATCGCGTAAGAAATGGAGCGCATACAAGGGATTATAATACTGCAGATCAGGTTTATCTTATGCTAGGAGCTAATCCTAAAGTTAAGGAGGATTTGAAAAGTTTTTTAATGGAAGGTTGGGATAATACCACTAATAAAATAATTATTAAGGATGGATTAGATGTAGATAGCTTAGGATTATTACATATCATCAAAAACATTAAACCTGGTTTTTTAGACACAAATAGCTCTTTAAATCAAATCAAACCTCTGCTTGAAAAACAAGCAAAACTTTATTGTGATGATGTTAGACGTTTATTGGTTTATAAGAGAAAAATACCCAGAAATGTCGTCGTCAATTATTTAAAGACAATTACTTCTTTTCACCTATCTATTTATATTCAAAAACTAGTTTATCAACTTCCGAAGATGATAGAAAAAGGATCTATTGAACACGAAGATAATTGGAACATAGTAATAGATGCTACGGATAATAATGAAAGTAAGATTGCAAAATTGGCTAGTGCTGACGCAGAAAATTTAACAAATAGTATTTACGATTACATTAAAGCAACTTTTCAAGTAAATGCAGCCTTGAGAAGGCTCAAGTTAGAAAAAACAGATTCCTCAAACTTAAACAAAGCCCTTTCAGTATTATCTGAGAAACCAAGTGGTTTTGATATTTATTTTGAAACACAATGGGATAATCTTTATAATTCTCTTGAGGAAGATGATAGAGAGCTTATTAAAGATATGGTGAAATACGAAGACACCTATTTTGATAAATACATTGAACTTATTGTTAAAGCCCGAGGAGCTTATCAATATCGTTATCATGTTCAACTTATAGATAACTTGGCTCAAAAAAATACAGAACGTGGATTTATGTCTCAAGGAAGAAGTAAAAAACATCCAAGACGTTTTGTCTTAGGAACTAGATTACTAGAGACATTAGTACAAATACTTGTTCTCGATGTTGCAGACGATAAATTTACAACCAAAACATTATCTATAGAAGAACTTATTGAAAATATAAGAAATAGATATGGTCTAATTATAAATGGTCTTTCTGAAGAGCGATTTAATGAAGCTGACCTCAATACCCACCTTGCCTTTAAAGAAAATGTAGAATCATTCAAAATGAAACTCCGTCAAATAGGGTTTTATAATGATTTAAGTGATGCATACATTTTACAAAGAATACGCCCACGCTACGAATTAAACGATTAAATAAGAATGGATACAGTTACCATAAACATATACTACCAAAAGATAATTAACCTTATTCTAGAGCTGCATAAGCCTGACTTTGAAAATGCTTCTGCAGGCCATTGTATGAAGATTACTGGATTAGGTGTTTTAGAGTTGGAATATCTATGGAATATAATACGAGATGAACATAAGCACTTAAATCTTTATATAGTTTCTGAAAATGAAAGATCAGATGATCGATATATTTCTGCAACTAAGCTCATTGAATTAAGAAATAAACAAGACAAGCCATTACTTATTTTAATTCCTTCTAATAGTAGAACAGCCGCCGAAGATTCTTATGGTAATGCTACTTTCAAAGAAATTTCACTTGAGGGCTTAGAAAATGAACTTGTAGCTAATCTAATAGATGGAATCCCTGATGACATCTACGAGGTAATATTCACAGATATTATCGATTATTTAGACCCTGCTAACTCTGAAATAATAGATTATTTAATAGCGGTTGAGGAGGACATGTATGATTTTGAATCTATTGGGAATAATTTATTCCATTTATCTCTAATTCCTGATCGTATTTTATTGAATCAGAGAAAAAAAATAAGATCTAGACTTAATTTTAATAGGGAAAGTGTGGCGTTATTATCCGCCTTTAATAAACCACTTTATGACCGTATTGCAGATTTAAGGTTAGAAAATGACTCAATACAAAAAGATATTGTTGATTTTTTAAAAAAAGAAAAAGATATTAAAAACGCTCAAGATATTTGTGAGTCAATAAATACAGGTTATAGCTGCTTGAATTTTTGTAATTGGCCAATACCTGATTTAGATTTTACTCACATTAAGCTAATTACTAACGAAATAAAGTCTACTGATTTAAAAGTTGAGGAAGGAAAAAATGTTTTATATGCTCAAGAGGGCAAAATTGCCAAATTGAAAGTTCGTTTCCGCACCAACCCTAATCCTAAAGATATCAAGGATCTGAAATTTTTTAGAATTACTTTAATGGCGGTAACGGGCAGTAACGGTGAAGAAATTACCGTTTTAAGAAAAGTCAAAAACTCAAATTCAAACAGACCTTATAGAGATGTTACTTTGGAACTTAATCCAAACATCATAGAAGAAGGCTCCTATTTTATTAAAGTTCTGGCTGAAGACGAGCACGGAAATATGCTTAATGCTAACGATGAATTTAAAGATTCTAAAATTCAAAAGGCTTGGGAACAATCTAAAAAAGATGATCCTGATATTCATAAAAACTCCTTTCCTTATAAATTAACCTGTGATTCAGATGATTTTGATTATGTAATTGAAGATGCAATAGACCGAGATGAAAATCAAAGAAAGGATAAGCTCAATAATGTTTTACAAGCATTCTTAAAATATCGTATTGAAGCTCTAAGGAATGATGAAGACTGCAATATTCCTGAGCCATCAGAAACCTCAAACCTTTGGATAAATGATGGAAAGGAAAAACATTCTTCTACTTTCCACATTAATTATTCAGACAAGCATAATTATCAGATCAATATTTCTACCAAGCTTAGACAAATAGAAAATAAATTTCTGGAAAACGCTGATAGTCTCGGTTATGTTAAATCTCAACTAAAAAGCAATAAACTAGCGATAGGATTTGAAATGCTTGCCTTCGTAAAAAGTGAAGTTAATGAGATCGCTCCAAAGTCATTATTAAAACAAAGAAAAGAAGTTTTTGATGCAATTTTAAATTCAAATGAAAATGGAGATGGGATATTTGAAACAGCTAACCTATTTATCCATAAAGAACAAATTAAAAAATATGTTGACAGCTATACGAAATGGACAAGTAAATTAAAAACGCAATTAGAGTCTGATGAAATTGATTTAGAGGAAAAAACCAAACTTAAAGAGTTCTTAATAGAGCTACAGATGATTGATGTTACTCGCGTCAAAAGCAAATTACCTGACGGCAGTAAAGTTGAGGCTTTATTGATATCTCCTTTACACCCTCTTCGACTTGCCTGGACAATTCAGTTAATAGAAGTTTTTGAAGATTGGGAAACAAAAACCAAAGAGTTCTCAGGTCATAAAGAAGCTTGGTCTCAACATTTTGAAGATTTATTTATAGGCAATCTTTCTCCCGAGAATAATCAATTAGTACTAATAGAACCTTATACACAAAAGGCGTATAATTATAGTGGCGAGTTATCTTTTGGATGGGGATTGTATTTAAGCACAATTTCTCAAGAATCAAAAAATGGGATGACTTCAATATCTAGACAGTTACAACACTATTTAAGGTTGTTATTCAATATTACAAAAGATAACTATGTCGAGACTGATTTGAGCTTAAAGCTAGTTATCCGTCATATAAAAAATTATTTGGCTCAACATCCTTATATAGATAAACTAGTCGTTAATTTATTTAATGCAGGTGATGCAGAAGTTTTTTCAAATGCCTTCGTTGAATTAGAAAAAGAAAAGGTATTTGAAAGCATAAATTATGAAGTGCGGATTTTTAAAGGAAATGATAAGATTATTGAACACGGAGAGTCACTAAAAATGCTCATTAATCCAGAATCCAATATTTCTGAGGAGGCTGAAGCATTCTCACAACCATCAAGAAATAGATTGTTCCCTAAACTACGTTTCTCAATTAATAATATTATCGATTTCCTAAGTGACCCTTCAAGTTATACATCTCATTTGAGCTTTTTAATAAGTCCATTCCCTGTTTCTATTGAACTTATAAAACCTTCAACAGAAGATAGAAATTTTTATTTAAATGGATTAGTAACTGATTCTTCTGTCTTGGTGGATGAAAATGGATCTCAAATAAAATGGAACAGGTTTATTCAAGGCAACAAATTGCCGATTAAGTATGGTGGTACAGGTGCAAATGGTATTAAACTTTTTGAAAATATTCAGAGTTTTGTCAGTAGTGCACTAGTGTCAAAATTCACTACTTCTATACCTTCTACTCAACTAAGGCTAAGCGATAGAGATAAAGTCCTTTTAACACATCTCCATGATTATTCAGATTGGGTAATTACATTTGATAAAAATTTAGGGCCTCAGATATTTGATCAACCTTCAAAAGACGGTAAAATCCCATTTTTATTAGACTATGTTCCTGGTGAAGAAATACTAGGAATTTCATCGTTTTTAACGACTCGACCTACATCCGAGGTTTTAGGTTTATTAGGGCCACACTTCGAAGAGTTTAATCTAGACATCCATAATAAAAAGGATGAACATAAAATAAAAATTTTATTAGAGGACCTTAGGGCAGTAAGTAGTTCTTTAGTATTACAGCTAAATTCTACAAAAAATAAGGCTTTTGAGGTTATTGGATCCGCTTTTACAAAGCGTGTTTTAGAGAAAAAAGGGATGCTGGAAGATGCTTTCCTAATCCCAATTGATCTTCATCAAAATTTATTTGAAAATCTTCCGTCAGGCAGTAAATCCAGAGCAGATAATCTTTTGGTTTCTATGAATCCTTCTAAAAAAGAAATCTCTATTTCCGTGATAGAAATAAAATGCAGGAAATCCTTAGGTGAAACTGAAAAAGACGCTCTAAGATTGAAGATGTTAGATCAAATTGAGAACACTATTGAGGCCTTGCGCAATCATTTTGATCCAGAATTTAATAATTCTTTTGATCGTTTAGATAGAGAAATAAAGAATAAAGAATTAAAATCTCTTCTTACTTTCTATCTAGAACGAGCGAATAGGTATGAATATCTGTCTAATAATGCTTATAACCAGTATTTAGCATTTATGCAAAAACTTGATGCTGGATTTAGATTAAGGTTTAAGAGGTTAGGTTTGATATTTGATTTTGCAGCAAAAGAAAGACATAAGAAAACAGTCTTAGATAATGACTCTATATTCTTCACTTTTGGAGGTAAGCTAATTGATGATATCCTAGATCCTGATTCTGATTTAAATACTAAAAGACTAGAAGAAAGTGAATTTGACAAAGATCTAAGCAAAGCTTTAGGAAATAAGAGTGAACTAAAGCCATTTATGCAAAAATTTAAATCTAAACTTGAAAATCAATTGGATTTAGAAGATGATATAGATTCTGAAGAAACAAGTGGAGGAAATGAAATGGAGGTTATTGAGACTCCTATAGCCAATGAAAAATTATACCCCGAACATACTGAAGAGAACACTTTAGCTGCCGAGGAAAAAATAACTATATCAAAAGGAAGCCAAACCCCCTTTCCTGAAAAATCACCTATTGCTCATATCATTCCAGAATATGATATACTGATAGGAAAAACTTCATCCAGTAATCAATTTGGAATTCTTGGAGAGAGTATTCATCAAAAGAAAATTGCAATAGACTTAAGCGAAACTAATACTATTAGTCTATTTGGTGTTCAGGGTGGTGGAAAAAGTTATACCATAGGAACTATTTCAGAAATGGTTTTAAAACAATTTAGCAATATCAATCAATTACCATCTCCATTAGCAGGAGTTATTTTTCACTATAGTGAAAGTATGGATTATGAGCCAGAGTTTACTTCTATGATTTATCCAAACGATAAAGAAAATGAGCTAGCAAAATTAAAAGCTAGATATGGAGCTGAGCCAGATAATATTGAAGATGTTATCATTTTAACTCCAAAAGATAAGATCGAAGAACGAAAAGCTGAATACCCATCTATTAAAGTATTACCAATTGCATTTAATTCGAAAGAACTTAATGTTCAAGACTGGATGTTCATTTTAGGTGCTATCGGTAACGATTCTACTTACATAAGACAACTAAAAGCAATTATGAAAGAGCATCGCTCAAATATTACTATCGAAGCTCTAGCACAAAGTGTAGAAGCATCTGAATTATTAAGTAACTCTCAAAAAGCTTTGGCTAGACAAAAATTAAGCTTTGCTCGCGAATATGTCGATGATGGCTTTATGATGAGAGATGTTTTAAAACCAGGTAGGTTAATTGTTGTAGATCTAAGAGATGAGTTTATAGTAAAAGATGAAGCATTAGGTCTATTTGTTATAATGCTTAATATTTTTTCAGCAGTTAAAAACGTTAATGGTCTTCACTTTAATAAGTTCATAGTTTTTGATGAAGCTCATAAGTATATGGACAATAAAGATTTGACAGGAAATATTGTAACAGCGATAAGAGAAATGAGGCACAAAGGTGTAAGTATAATGATAGCTAGTCAAGATCCACCTAGTCTCCCAAATGAAATAATTGAATTAAGTTCAATCGTTTTACTTCATAAATTTAATAGCCCTCAATGGCTAAAACATATTCAAAAATCCATTACTCAATTGTCAACATTGACACCAGCAGATATGAGTGCGTTAACACCTGGAGAAGGCTTTTTATGGGCTACCAAGGCTACAGAAAAAAGTATCTCTGCAAAACCAGTAAAGGTGTCTACAAGACCAAGAGTAACAAAACACGGAGGCGGGACTATACAAGCTACAGGTAATTAATGAAATCAATCACACTAACACATAAAGGTAAAAGGAAAATTAATCAAGATGTTGTTTTGACAAAAAACATAGATCCTGACACATATTTGTGTTTAGTTGCGGATGGTATGGGTGGTTATGATAATGGAGAAATAGCAGCACAAATAGCAACTGAGAGCATACTAACCTTTTTATCAAATATTGACGAGATAAACAAGGAAAGTATTCAAAAGGCTGTTAATAAAGCAAATCTCGCCATCCGTCAATTTCAAGAACAAAACCATTCAAAAATGGGAACGACACTTGGGGCGGTTATATTATCAAAAGGCATCGCTAAGTGTTTCTGGGTGGGGGATATCAAAATTCTTCATTATTCAGATAGCAAACTAACTTTTGAGAGTAAGTCTCATAATTTAATAAATGAACTTTCAGATAATGAATTATCAAATGAAAGTTTTAAGTCATCTAAGTATTCTCATATAGTGACGCGCTCTATCCAAGGGGATGTTAAGAAGTCCGTTATTTCGTATCAAGAATTAACGATTAAAGAAAAGGATGAATTGATTATATGTTCAGATGGTGTACATAATATCATTGATAGTCATACTATTGAATTTATTTTAAAAAATAATAAACATCTATTTGAAGCAATGACTACTATAGATGATAGATTAGCATTAGAAGCTATTGATAATGCTTCATTAATATTAATAAGCAACAATATTTAAGTTAATTTATACCATCAGTATGTCGAATTCAGAACTTTTAAAAAGGAACTTCCCCATTTTGATGAAGATTTTATAGACTATAATATTCTACTTGAAATAATAGGAGGAAACAATTGGTGAATCAAATGAATTGATTTCTGCTAAAGTATTATCTAAATTTTTACTTTCTGGTTATATGGTAGAAAAAGAAAATATAGTTAAAATGATTATTCAAAAAGAAAAAGAATTATGGATAGTTTTTAGCATCTAAAATAGTTATGGAAATTTCTAAATGAAAAAACACAGGATATAGCAAGGATACGTGAGTTTATGAGCAATATAAACAAATAATATTACCTAATGTCTTTTATATAATTTTCTATGTCTTCTCTTAGGTACATATTTTTACCTCCTACTTTTAGACATGGTAAAGCTCCCTCTTTGGCTAATTTCCACAAGGTTGTTTTACTAATTTTAAGAACTTCAATACACTCTTTTGTAGTAAGAAGCTCGAAATTATTTTCATCGTTATTTCTTTCTGGTTGATTATCGAAAATTTTAACAAGCTCTTCGGAAACTGTATTTCTAATGATTTCGATTAGACTTTCTATTTCAACATTTACTATTTTAATTTCTTTCATGAGTATTATAGAAATTAAAAATAAAAAGTTTAATTTTATTGAAAATGAGAGAGAAAAGTCAACGTTTTAGTCACCCTAAAAAACAAAAATCCGTTAAAGCTTGTATAACAAGGCTTTAACGGATTTAAAAGTGGTCCCACATGGGCTCGAACCATGGACCCCCTGATTATGAGTCAGGTGCTCTAACCAGCTGAGCTATGGGACCTGTTGACCAAGATAAAATATCTTAATCGGTTTGCAAATTTATAACACTTTATATATTCCGCAAGCTATTTTTCATTATTATTTATGTCTTGGCATAATTCTATTAAAACACCATTAGTAGATTTAGGGTGCAAAAACACAACCAATTTATTATCTGCTCCTCTTTTAGGTTTTTCATTCAGTACTATAAACCCTTCTTTTTTAAGCCGTTCCACTTCAGATTTAATATCTGTAACAGCAAAAGCGATGTGATGTATTCCCTCTCCACGTTTTTCAATAAACTTAGCAATAGGACTGTCTTCTCTGGTTGCTGCTAAAAGTTCAATTTTGTTTTCTCCACATTTAAAAAAAGATGTTTTTACCCCTTCACTTTCTACCGTTTCTGATTTATAAGAAGGCTCTCCAAATAGGCTTTCATAAATAACATTCGCACTCTTAATATCTTTAACAGCTATTCCAATATGTTCGATTTTTTTCATATCCCTGTGGTTGGTTTTTGAATATTCTAATTGTTATTCAAAAATAAGAAATCTTGTTATGTTTATTCGCTTTATAAAGAGGTATATAAATCTTAATCTTATTAATTATGTTATTTTTGCAGTATGGAAGAAAGTAACAGACAAAAAAAAATTGCAGGAGTATTACAAAATGACCTTGCTATAGTATTACAAAAAATGTTAAGAGACACGGGACAATCTGGAATTATTATTTCGGTATCGAAGGTTACGGTGACAACAGATCTTTCGTTATCTAAAGTATATGTTAGTGTATTCCCGCCAGATAAAGCTGAATTAATTGTAACTGAATTAAATGAGCTAAAACCAAACATCAAACATCAAATTGCCCAAAAAGTAAGACATCAGCTTAGAAAGATGCCAGATTTAGTTTTTTATAATGATGATTCTTTAGAATACATTAATAATATAAAGGAAGCGGTTAAGGGTAAAGTAGATCCAATAAAAGACCCTGAGTTACTTAAAAAACGTAAAAATTTGTAATTGAATTTCCCGCTATACATTGCAAAAAGATACTTGTTTGCTAAAAGCAGTAAAAATGCAATAAATATTATTGCGCGTATTGCTATTTCCGCCGTGGTTGTGGGTTCATTAGCTTTGTTTATTGTGCTTTCTGGGTTTTCTGGATTGCGAGATTTTAGTCTTCAGTTTACCAATATTTTCGATTCAGATTTAAAAATATATCCAGCAAACGGGAAAACAATTACATTTTCTGAAACTTCAGAATTAAAACTAAAATCTATTTCTGGAATTGAAAGCTATTCAAAAATAATTGAAGAAAAGGTTTTTTTAAACTACCGAGGAAAAAACCATATCGCACATATTAAAGGAGTTGATGAAAATTTCGGAAATATTGTTCCGCTAGATAGTATTCTGTTTTTAAATAAATGGTTCGTCCCAAATCAAAATGAAGTTGTCATAGGGCTGGGCACTTCTGTAAAGCTTTCTATGGGTGTTTTAGATTATAGCCATTTATTAGAAATCTATGTTCCAAAACCTGGAACAGGACAAATTATTGACCCAACTAATGCTTTTACAAAAAAACGAGTTGTTGCTTCTGGAATGTACCAAGTTAACGAGAGTTTAGATAGTAAATATGTTTTTTCTGATATTGAATTCGCAAGGTCTTTGCTTAGTCTTGATGCTACAGAAGTGACCTCGATCGAATTAAAATTAACGCCTAACTCTTCTGAAGAAAATATTCGAACTCAAATTAAAGAAATTTTTTCTAATAACATCATTATTAAAAATAGAATTCAACAAAACGATAGCCTTTACAAAATGCTGAATCTTGAAAATTTATTTGTTTATATTTTTGTTAGTCTTATTGCAGCGATTGCCATATTTAATATTGCAGGAACTATCATTATGACTATTCTTGAAAAAAAATCTAATATTAAAACCTTGTCTTCGCTAGGATTAACAGTAAGTGAAATTAGAAAAATATTCTTTTTAAAAGGATTATTAATGACCCTAATCGGACTCATTATTGGCCTTATTATTGGAATAATTGCAGTGTTATTACAGCAGAAATTTGGGTTTGTACCTATTACTCCAACCCTTCCTTACCCTGTTAGGTTTGAGTTTGTGAATTTATTAATTGTATTCGTGACGATTTTAATTTTGGGGGGAATTGCTTCAAAAATATCCGCTACAAAAGTGACTCAAAAACTTATTTCTTAACCGAATTGAAAGTCTCTAAACTTTTCTAACACCACATCAAAAGCTTTAAAAACATCTTTTGAATCATCGCTAGTTACCATTTTCATTCTGTATTCTTTAAAGTGTGGAATTCCTCTAAAGTAATTGGTGTAATGGCGGCGAGTTTCAAAAACTCCTAGGCGTTCACCTTTCCAGGAAATTGCCATTTGTAAATGTTTTCTAGCAGCTTCTACTCGTTCTGTCATGGTGGGTTGGGCAATGTGTTCTCCGGTTTTTAGAAAATGCTTAACTTCTTTAAAAAACCAAGGGTTTCCAATACTTGCTCTGCCAATCATACAGCCATCTAAACCATAATCATCTCTCATCTCTTTGGCTTTTTCTGGTGTATTTACATCACCATTTCCGAAAACAGGAATGTGCATTCGGGAGTTATTTTTTACTTCAGCAATGGGCGCCCAATTAGCCTCCCCCTTATACATTTGTTTTCTAGTTCGACCGTGAATTGATATTGCTTTACAACCAACATCCTGAAGCCTTTCGGCTACTTCAACAATTTTAATAGAATCATCATCCCAACCTAAGCGTGTCTTTACAGTAATAGGAAGGTGTGTATGTTTTACCATGGCTTCGGTAAGTGAAACCATTAAATTTATATCTTTTAAAATCCCTGCTCCCGCTCCTTTACTAACTACTTTTTTTACAGGACAACCAAAATTAATATCAATAATATCTGGATTGGATTTTTCTACAATCTCAACACTTCGAAGCATCGATTCTAAGTTAGCACCAAAAATTTGAATGCCAACGGGTCGTTCTTTTTTATAAATATCAAGCTTCATAACGCTTTTAGCAGCATCACGAATCAACCCTTCTGAAGAAATAAATTCTGTATAAACAACGTCTGCGCCTTGTTCTTTGCAAAGTGCTCTAAATGGAGGATCGCTTACATCTTCCATTGGTGCTAGTAGTAACGGGAAATTCCCTAATTCTATGTCTCCTATTCTTGTCATTTGTTTTGCAAAAATAGTGAAATAAACGAGTAATACTTATAGTAATTATTAATCCAATCGTTGTTCTTCGGAAGTCTTATTGATTCTAGTCTTATTTCTAAGCTTGTAGTTTCCAAAATTATATTTAAAACCTAGTCTAAATAACCTAGATTCAAATTTTGCGAAATAACTATTGTCTTGGTTATAATAGTTGGAAGTTACTTGAATATTGTTGGTGTCAAAAATGTCGTCAACACCCATTGTTATACTCGCTCTGTTATTCCAAAGAGATTTTCTGAAAGAAACTGAAAATTCAAATTGGTTTTTTAAATCTAAAGAACCTACTATTCTATCTGAAGTGTACTCTAAATTAACATCACTAGTAAAAGAACCGTCCTTAGATAAGGTAAAACCACTATACATTTGAACGTAAAACCCAAAGGTGTCGTTTTTGTAAGTTTCCTGCGGACTTGCTACTGCTAAAAATTCATTTTCCACATAATAACCAGAGGTGTACATCCATAAAAACCACCAAGAATATAAAGAAGAAACATAACTAACGTCAAGGCTATAATTGATGTCGCTAATAATATTGGCATCTAAATTTTGAGTAGTACTATTTTCATTGTCTTGAAAAGATAATACAGCTAAAGGGTCTTTTTTATAAATATAATAGGCTTCAAAAGTCCATTTGTTTTTGAGCGAATAGCTTAACATATATTTGTTTTTAATAGAAGGAACCAAATTAGGATTTCCATTATTAACAATATTTTCAGTTATAAAATAAGAAAATGGGTTTAGGCTTTGGTACCTAGGCCTTTCAACACTTCTTCTGTAACTTATCCCGAAAACATTATCATCATTTTGATGAAACAGTGCTGAAACAGAAGGGAATAAATCAAAATAATCTTGATTGTTTATTATTCCTAGTGATTTAGAATCTCCTTTTACATCGGTATGTTCTCCTCGTAATCCTGCATTTATATTCCATTTTCCAAATTTCTTTGCATAATTAATATACCCTGCATAAATAGACTCTGCATATCCAAATAAATCTGAATTTACTTCAACAAATTCTGGCACATCATTTACTATATTGAAAAAATCTAAGCTGCTTTCCGTATTGATATAAGAGTATTTAAGTCCTGTTTCAAAATCTCCACCTCCTAGAATCTTTTTAAAATCAGTTTGTCCTGTAAATATGTCACTATCTTGATTAGCATCTGTAAAGAATTCGATATTATTAATTAATTCTCCCGTTGGTAAATTATAATCTGTGTTTAATTCTTGAGATTGTTCGCGATCATAATTTATATAATTTACAGAAGTATTAAGTGTTGTGCCTTCCTCATCAAGATCGATCTGATGTTCTAAATTAAAAGAAAGATTAGCACTATCGTTTTCTAAATAACTAAGGGTAGTAAAAACAGAATCTAATTGTTGTTGTGCGTCAAATATTTCGCCATCTACATTATTATCAAATGTTTTATTTGGTGAAATCATTGCTGTTGAAGAAAAGCTTAATGTATTGTTCTCATTCAAAGTAAAATCTAAAATAACATTTGCCTGATGCGCATTAGAATGTGTTACTTTTTCAAAATCTGATTCCCAAATTGATTTAGTTGAGGTGTTATCTGGGTTAAAAAAACGAATAAAATTATCGTCTTGTTTGTATTCTTTTCTAGGACTATAACTGTAATTTCCATATAAATTTAACCAATCGTTTTTGTAAAAATGAGAGGTTCCAAATAGGTATTTCGAGAAAGTCGCTTGTTCCCAAGTAGCGTTTACCGATCCTTTATAGCCGATAGAAATAGCTTTTGATGTAATGATGTTTAAAACAGAACTCCCTTCAGCATCATACTTTGCAGATGGATTGGTAATTACCTCTATAGCTTTAATACTTGAAGCGTCCATGCTTTTAAGAAGTGAAGCCAACTCAGTTGAGGTTAAATACACTCGTTTATTGTTAAGATAAATAATTGAAGAGCTATTTTTAATTTGAATGTCATCCCCTATTACCAAAACTCCCGGAGTTTTCCGAAGTAAATTATATGCATCTCCAGTTGATATCGACGTGTTTTCTACATTAAAAACTAGCTTGCCTGGTTCTCGTCTTATGTTTGGGGCTTTTACCAAAATGATTGTCTCATCTAGTTCTTCAATATTTTCAATTAAAGTGATTTTTTGAATATCTGAATTTGAAGGGTTAATTGTTTTTGAAGCTGTTGAAAATCCTATCATTGAAAATTCAACAAAATAATCTTGCTTGTTTAATTCTGAAATAATAAAATTTCCCGAATCATCTGTAACAGCTCCTTTAAATGCCTGAGAGCCTTCTTTTTCATATATTAAAACGGTTGCATAAGAAAGCGGGTTGTTTTCTTCATCAACAACCTGACCCTCAATTGTAGCATCTTGCGAAAATAATGCTAGGGGGAAAAACAATAGAAGCAATAAAAAACGATTCCTCATATAAAATTGCAGATATTGTTCTAATATCTTCAAATTAGGGGTTAATTAGTTTTTAAGCATCTTTTCAGGGGGGAGATGAAAAAATTCATTTAAAAAACACTTCAAATGCAAATATGGATATTTTTTTTTTTTTATTCGATGTTTAGTGTTTTTATTCGATGAACGGCAACCTTCGAATTAAAGAGAATTTTATAATTATTTGATTAACTAAAATTTTAATGTGAGGTGAATACTTTAAGCTTAGATTCTTGCCTTTTGTACTATATTTGCGGATTCAACCTTGTGTAAGATATTTATATGAAAAACATTCGTAATTTTTGCATCATCGCTCATATTGATCACGGAAAAAGTACTCTAGCAGATAGGCTTTTGGAGTTTACAGGATCTGTAACTGATCGTGAAAAACAAGATCAGTTACTTGACAGTATGGATTTGGAGAGGGAACGAGGTATCACTATAAAAAGTCACGCCGTTCAAATGGAGTATGAATACAAAGGAGAACAGTACATTTTAAACCTCATCGATACTCCTGGCCACGTAGATTTTTCATACGAAGTTTCTCGTTCTATCGCCGCTTGCGAAGGCGCTTTATTAATTGTTGATGCGGCACAAAGTATACAGGCACAAACCATTTCAAACTTATATCTAGCGCTAGAAAACGATTTGGAAATTATTCCAATCCTAAATAAAATTGATCTCCCTTCAGCAAATCCTGAAGTAGTATCCGACGATATTGTTGGACTATTGGGTTGTGATTTAGAGGAAATAATTCCCGCCAGTGCAAAAACAGGGATTGGAATTGAAGAAATTTTACATGCTATTATTGATCGTATTCCTGCTCCTAAAGGAAACGTAAATGAGCCATTACAAGCTTTGATTTTTGATTCGGTTTACAATCAGTTTCGTGGTGTGGAAACTTATTTTAAAGTAATTAATGGTGAAATAAGAAAAGGGCAGCATATTAAATTTATGGCTACCGGGAAAGATTATTTTGCCGATGAAGTAGGTGCTCTAAAACTAAAACAAGAGCCTAAAAAAAGCATGAAAGCTGGCGATGTTGGGTATTTAATTACTGGAATTAAAGAAGCCAAAGAAGTAAAGGTGGGTGATACCATCACAGATTTTAAAAATCCAACGCAAAATATTGTTGAAGGATTTGAAGACGTTAAACCTATGGTATTTGCTGGGATATACCCTGTTGATAATGATGATTTTGAAGAACTGAGAAACTCTATGGAAAAACTTCAGTTAAATGACGCTTCCTTAGTGTTTCAGCCTGAAAGTTCTGCGGCATTAGGATTTGGATTTCGTTGTGGATTTTTAGGAATGCTCCATTTAGAAATTATTCAAGAGCGACTAGAACGTGAATTTGATATGACGGTAATTACCACTGTGCCTAATGTGTCTTATCACGCGTATACCAATAAAAACCCCAATACTATTTTATTGGTTAATAATCCTTCAGATTTACCAGAACCATCTAGTTTAAACAGGGTTGAAGAGCCTTATATAAAAGCAACCATTATTACTAAATCTGATTTTGTAGGGCCTGTAATGTCGCTTTGTATCAATAAGCGAGGGCAAATTACACATCAAACATATCTTACTCCAGAAAGGGTAGAACTTTCGTTTGATATGCCTTTGGCTGAAATAGTTTTCGATTTTTACGATAGGCTAAAAACCGTTTCAAAAGGATATGCTTCTTTTGATTACCACCCAATAGGAATGCGTGTTTCTAAATTGGTGAAAGTAGATGTTTTATTAAACGGTAAAGAAGTAGATGCGCTATCTGCACTTCTTCATAAGGATAATGCCTATGATATTGGGAAGAAAATGTGTGAAAAATTACGGCAATTAATCCCAAGGCAACAGTTTGATATTCCTATTCAGGCAGCTATTGGTGCAAAGATTATTTCTAGAGAAACGGTAAAAGCACTTCGGAAAGATGTTACTGCAAAATGTTATGGAGGTGATATCTCACGTAAAAGAAAACTTCTGGAAAAACAGAAAAAAGGAAAAAAACGAATGCGTCAAGTTGGAAATGTAGAAATTCCTCAAGAAGCATTTATGGCGGTTCTTAAACTGAATGATTAATGTAAAAAGCCTCACTTAATAAATAGATGAGGCTTTTTTGTTTTATTAAATCACCTTCTCGTCTCGTAGAAAAGAGTCTAATTTAGCAACTGTTTCATAACAACGATTCACCTTAGCAACTTCATTACATTGCCTAGAATCAAGATGATGAGAACGACATTCAAAGCTAGATAAATCTACCAAACTAAAACTGGGATTAATTAAAATACATTTTTGATACAACTCGTCTAAAGTTTTTTCAATTCCAGGCTCCACATTATTTTGTAATAAAAATCCTCTTAGAAAATTTTCGGTAGCGCGTTGTGCTTTTTTACATACCATCACAGAAACCACATCTTCTTCTGGGCGGCATAACTCTTCATTCGCCTCACTCACTTTTTTTATAGCTTCTTTAAATAATGCTTGTGCTCTTTCTTTCATATTCAATCACCTGCGAAAGCAGGTGTCTCTTTTTTAAATAAACCTAACAGGTTTTGGAAACCTGTCAGGTTATTAATTTATTACATATTTCTAAAAAGCTCTAAACGCTCCCAATTAGTTTCCACTTCTTCCTGTGCTTTTTCAAGTAACTCTTTACCTAATTTAGCATTTTCCTTTACAACTCTTGTAAATCGAGTTTCGTTGTACATAAAATCTTCTAATGGAGCACTCGGTGCTTTAGAATCTATTTTAAATCTCTTTCCTTTAGGTTTAGAAGGGTTAAATCTAAAGAGTGGCCAATAACCAGTTTCTACCGCTTTCATTTGTTGTGTAACCCCATGTTTTAAATCATAGCCATGTTCACCACAATGTGAATACGCAATTATTATTGATGGTCCGTTAAATGCTGCTGCCTCTTCAATAGCTTTTAACGATTGTATGTCTTTTGCTCCCATTGCAATTTGAGCAACATACACGTTCCCATAGGACACCGCTTGTAAAGCCAAACTTTTCTTACTCGTTCTTTTTCCTGAAACAGAAAATTTGGCACTTGCTCCTAAAGGTGTTGCTTTAGATGTTTGCCCGCCAGTATTAGAATACACCTCGGTATCCATCACTAAAATATTAATGTTTTCTCCTGTAGAAAGTAAATGATCTACTCCTCCAAAACCAATATCATAAGCCCAACCATCTCCACCTAAAATCCAAACATCTTTCTTGCGTAGATATTCTGTTAACTGATTCAGTTTAACAGCATCTGGATCGTTATCTAGTAAAGACAGTGTTTTTTTAAGCTTGTCTATATCGTCAAACTTTTTCGCTTTTTGCTTTTCGTTTTCTTCAGGATTGTTAAGGATTGCTTCTACAGTTTCTGTGCCAACCAATAACTCTAATGATTTCAATAAATCAAAAGCTATTTCTTGTTTTTTAGATAACGCTAACTTCATACCTAGACCAAATTCTGCATTGTCTTCAAATAAAGAGTTTGCCCAAGCTGGGCCTCTGCCAAATTTATTTGTTTTATAAGGTGTTGTTGGTAAATTTCCTCCATAAATTGAAGAACATCCCGTAGCGTTTGCTATTAAAATACTATCACCATATAATTGAGTAAGTAATTTAATATAGGGCGTTTCTCCACAACCTAAACAAGCTCCTGAAAATTCAAATAATGGTTCTAAAAATTGTGATCCTTTTACGTTAGATGTTTTAAGTTCTGTTCTATCATAATAAGGAAGTGATTCAAAGTAATCCCAATGTATGTTTTCTTCAACCTCAACATCTAATTTCTTGCGCATGTTGATGGCTTTAAAGTTTTCAATCTCTTTGCTTTCAGCAGGACAAACCTCAACGCAAAGGTCACAGCCCGTACAGTCTTCTGGAGAAACTTGTAGTATATATTTTTCAGTCTCACTATTAAACGGTCTTCCGATTGGGGCAACTGTTTTTAAAGAATCTGGTGCATTATCTAGCGCATCAATAGAAATAACTTTAGATCTAATGGCAGCGTGAGGGCATATTACTACACACTTATTACATTGTGTACATAGATTTTCGTCGTCCCAAACGGGTACAAAATCTGCAATTCCTCGTTTTTCATATTGGGTGGTTCCTGTTGGGAATGTTCCGTCTACAGGAAATGCACTTACTGGCAATTCATCTCCTTTTCCGGCAAGAATACTACCTAATATTTTTTCAACAAATGGATCTGGATTTCCTGTCATCATAGGTTTTAGTTTCAATGTACTTGAAACTTCCTTAGGATAATTTACTTCCTGAAGGTTTTCTAATGACTTATCTACCGCATTAAAATTCATTTGTATAACAGCATCTCCTTTATGAGAATACGATTTTACAATAGCATCTTTAATTTTCTGGATAGCTTCTTCTCTAGGAATTACTCCAGAAATAGCAAAGAAACATGTTTGTAAAACGGTATTTGTTCGTTTTCCTAATTTAGCTTCTTGAGCCACTTTTGAAGCATCAACAACGTAAAAATTTAATTTTTTTTCAATAATTTCTTCCTGCATTAATTTTGGAAGCTTGTCCCAAATTTCTTCATTAGAGTAAGGGGAATTCAATAAAAATGTTCCTCCTTTTTTAGCTTTCGCCAAAATATCATACTTCTCAATAAAGTTGTATTGATGGCAAGCTATAAAATTAGCGTTGTTAATTAAATAACTCGAATAAATTGGATCGGGCCCAAAACGAAGGTGAGAAATTGTCTGTGCACCCGCCTTTTTTGAATCGTATACAAAATACCCTTGCACATAATTGTCTGTAGTGTCTCCAATAATCTTGATGGAGTTTTTATTTGCCCCCACAGTACCGTCAGAGCCTAAGCCATAAAACATACAGTTAATTGTAGATTTTTTGGTTTTAAAAACAGCATTATAATCTAAGCTCGTATGAGTTACATCGTCAATGATACCAATAGTAAAATGGTTTTTAGGTTTTTTGTTTTCTAATTCATCGTAAATTCCTTTAACCATAGCTGGGGTAAATTCTTTAGAAGATAGCCCATACCGACCCCCAACAATCTTAGGTGTTTTTCTAGAACTTTCAGCAAATGCCGCAACTATATCAAGATAAAGAGGGTCTCCTATACTACCCGGTTCTTTTGTTCTATCTAATACTGCAATTTTCTTAACAGATTTAGGTAATTCATTTATAAAATGTTTTATAGAAAATGGTCTAAATAAACGAATAAATAAAGCACCTACTTTTTCGCCATTGTTAACCATTGTATCAACGGCTTCCATAACTGGACCTTCACCAGAGCCCATGATAATAATCACTTTTTCGGCTTCAGGATGCCCTACATAATAGAATAAGCTATATTTTCTGCCTGTATGTTTGTAGAATTCATCCATGGTTTCTTGAACAATTCCAGGAACTTTATCATAATATAAGTTTGCAGCTTCTCTAGATTGGAAGAAAACATCTGGGTTTTGAGAAGTTCCTCTAATTACAGGATTATCAGGATCTAGAGACCTTTTTCTATGCTCCATAATTTTATCTTCTGGCATCATCGCTTTAATAATATCATCTGGAATAGAGTCTATTTTTGAAATCTCGTGCGAAGTTCTAAATCCATCAAAAATATTTAAAAAAGGTATTCTAGATTTTAAAGTAGCCACTTGAGAGATTAAAGCAAAATCCATCGCTTCTTGAACCGTTCCTCCAAATAACATTGAAAAACCCGTTTGTCTAGTTGCCATCACATCTGAATGATCTCCAAAAATGGAAAGCGCGTGTGTTGCAATGGTTCTAGCAGCCACGTGAATTACATTGGGTAATAATTCCCCTGCAATTTTATACATATTAGGAATCATTAGTAACAACCCTTGGGAAGCTGTAAAAGTGGTTGTTAAGGCACCTGCTTGTAAAGCTCCGTGAACTGCCCCTGCGGCTCCTCCTTCACTTTGCATTTCAATAATACGAGGAATATTATTCCAGATATTTTTTTGGCCGTCTGAACTATAAACATCTACGTGTTCTCCCATAGGTGAAGCGGGAGTTATTGGATAAATAGCACAAACTTCGTTAGTTTTATGTGCTATAATAGCAACAGCTTCATTGGCGTCACAAATTAATTTTGGAAATTCTTTTTTCATAGTATAAGATTAATATGAAAACACCCCACGTTATGATACCTTTATTTGACTTCTATAATATTTAAGGAGAATTTGTTCTCTAAAATCAATTAAGTAATTATTTAAAAAGGGTGTTTAAAATTCTGGATAAAATTACTAATCCCATTTAGTACAAACTATGATGATTGTCAGTTTGGAAAAAAGCTTGGTTTTTGAAGTAGATTTCACATTAAAATATAAAAAAAGCACCCAAATCAATGAGTGCTTTCCTATAAAATATATTTTTTATAACTCTATTCGTCGTGTAACCACGCTTTTTTAGAAAGCAATTGATCTTCTGTTTCTTCGTGATCTTCATCAATAATACAACAGTCTACAGGACAAACAGAAGCACATTGAGGCTCATCATGGAACCCTTTACACTCGGTACATTTATCGGTTACTATAAAATAGAACTCATCAGATACTGGTTCGTTTTCAGCATCAGCATCAACTTCATCACCTCCTGGTAATGTTACCATTCCGCTTAAAGCAGTTTCTTCTGCATAAGACCATTCTTGATCTGGCTCATAAATTGCATTGTTAGGACATTCTGCAACACAAGCGTCACAATTTATACACTCATCAGTTATAATTATTGCCATAGTTTCTCTCTTTAGATTTATTTGCTAAATTAATTGTTTTATATTCTTTTTTAAGTGACTTTCGTCATAATTTTATTTAAAATGTAAAAATACTTTTGGATTTTTATTTTCATAAAAATTATTCATAAATTTATAAAAAATATTTTTAATATATGATAACAAGTAAAACAAAGCAACAACCCGAGGTTTTAGAGGCTGTTGTTATACGTTTTGTAGGAGATTCTGGTGATGGAATGCAATTAACTGGAACTCAATTTACAGACACTTCTGCCATGTTTGGAAATGATGTGGCAACTTTCCCTAATTATCCTTCAGAAATTAGAGCTCCTCAAGGAAGTTTATATGGAGTTTCTGGATTCCAAGTACATATTGGAAGTGTAGCAATTAGTACTCCTGGTGATAGCGTTGATCTTTTAGTCGCTATGAATCCTGCAGGGTTAAAAACCAATTTAATGGCAGTTAAGCCTGGACATACCATTATAGTGGATACAGATGCTTTTACCAAAAAGAATTTAGTAAAAGCACAATACGAAAGTAATCCGCTAGAAGATGGAAGTTTAGAAAATTATCGTGTGATTGAAGTTGCTATGTCATCCCTAACAAAAGAATCTCTTAAAGAGGTGGAGGGACTAGACAACAAAAGTATTACCCGAAGTAAAAACATGTTTGCTTTAGGAATGGTTTACTGGATGTATGATCGCTCAACTGAGCATACAATAGAGTTTTTTAATAAAAAATTCAAGAGTAAACCACATATAATTGAAGCAAACACCAAGGTCTTAAAGGCTGGTTATTATTTTGCTGAAACTTTAGAGTTAATCCCTAATACCTATTCTATTTCTCCAGCAAAAATGGCGGCAGGAACTTACAGAATTGTTATGGGAAATACAGCAACTGCCTGGGGATTCCTAGCCGCTGCTGAAAAATCTGGGTTAGAATTATTTTTAGGCTCTTATCCTATTACTCCAGCAACCGATATTTTACACGAATTAGTAAAACACAAGCATTTTGGTGTTAAAGCATTTCAAGCAGAAGACGAAATTGCTGGTATTACTTCCTCAATAGGAGCAGCATTTGCAGGGGATTTAGCAATTACAACTACTTCTGGGCCTGGTTTGGCTCTTAAAGGTGAAGCCTTAGGATTAGCGATGATGATTGAATTGCCTCTAGTGGTTGTTAATGTACAGCGTGGTGGACCTTCAACAGGGTTACCTACTAAAACAGAACAATCAGATTTATTGCAAGCAATGTATGGTCGTAATGGAGAGAGTCCTGTAATTGTAATTGCAGCAAGTACTCCAGCAAACTGTTTTGATTATGCTTTTTTAGCTTCAAAATTAGCCTTAGAGCATATGACTCCTGTTATTTTATTAACAGATGGATATATCGCAAATGGTTCAGCACCTTGGAAAATTAAAAAGGTCGCTGATATGCCAGAAATTAAAAATCATGTGATTAAGGAAGCTACTGAAAATTGGCACCCTTACGATAGAGATGAAGATTCCCTTGCTAGAAATTGGGCAATTCCAGGGACTCCAGGATTAGAACACCGAGTTGGTGGATTAGAAAAAGATCGGGTTTCTGGTAATGTTTCTTATGTGCCTGAAAACCATGAGTACATGACTAAAATTCGTTCTGAAAAAATAAAACGTGTTCAGAATTATATCCCAGACTTAGAGCCTGAATTTGCAAAAAAAGGAGATTTATTGGTAATTGGTTGGGGAGGAACTTATGGTTCGCTTCATTCCGCTGTAAAAGAAATGAACGATGTAGGGTACGACAAAGTAGGTCTTGCTCATTTTAATTATATAAATCCACTTCCTAAAAACACAGAGTTCTTAATTAAAAGCTTCAAAAAAGTAGTTGTTTGTGAATTAAATAGCGGGCAATTTGCAAATGTTTTACGAATGAATTTTAGCGGAATTGAATTCTTACAACACAATAAAATACAAGGACTCCCTTTTGGGAATACTGAATTAACAGAAAAATTTAAACAATTAGTAAAATAATTATGGAAGGTACAGTTGATAAAAAATATACATTTAAAGATTTTACTAGCGATCAAGAAGTAAGATGGTGTCCTGGTTGTGACGACTATGTTATTTTACGAGCTATGCAAAAAGCACTTCCAGAAATGGGAGTAAATAAAGAAGATGTTGTGTTTATTTCTGGAATAGGATGTTCATCTCGTTTTCCTTACTATATAGACTCTTATGGAATGCATAGTATCCACGGTAGAGCTCCAGCAGTTGCATCGGGGGTTAAGTTGGCAAATCCGGATTTAAGTGTTTGGGTAATAACTGGAGATGGTGATGCTATGGCAATTGGAGGAAATCACTTTATCCATGTGCTTCGTAGAAACATTGATCTAAATATTGTGTTATTTAATAATGAAATCTACGGATTAACAAAAGGGCAATTTTCACCAACTTCTTTAGTGGGTCAAAAAACAAAATCATCTCCTTACGGAAATACACAACAACCATTTCAACCAGGCGAATTAGCAATAGGAGCACAAGCTCGTTTCTTCGCTAGAATTGGTGGGAATACTCCAAAAGAGATGACTAAAATGTTTATTGATGCTGAAAAGTTTAAAGGAACTTCTCTAATAGAAGTATTGCAAAACTGTGTAATATTTAATGATGGTTGCTTTACTAAATATACAGACAAGAGCGTTCGTCTAGACATGCAATTGACTGTAGAACATGGCAAGCCTATGATCTTCGGAAAAGAGCGTAATAAAGGTTTAATCTTAAACGGGCTTAAATTAGAAGTGGTTACTATTGGAGAAAATGGTATTACACAAGAAGATTTGTTAGTTCATGATGCAAAAGAACAAGACCCTACTTTACACCAAATGTTGGCAAGATTACAAGACCCTATTGTAACGGGAATTATTAGAGCTTTTGAAGATGTAACATTGGAAGAAAGAGAAGATGCCTTAACTGAAGAAGTAAAAGCGAATTCTAATTTTAGAAAAGTTGACGATTTATTGTTTGCTGGTGAAACTTATACGGTAGATTAATAATTTTATATTTAACTGACAATAATCATCATTCGTCCCAAAGTATTCAGTTAATTTTGGGCTTTAAATAATAAAAAATGGGGTCAGAAGCCATTATTGTATTTTTAATTGCAGGAATTGTTCTAGTTGCTGGAGCGAATTTTCTCTCTGGATTAATATCGCATAAGTCTGATAATCCACAAAAACGAGAACCTTACGAAAGCGGGATGGTTACTATTGGCCCTACTTGGGTTCAATTTAAAGTAGGCTATTATTTATTCGCTATATTATTCTTGATTTTTGATGTAGAGGTTGCTTTTTTAGTTCCTTGGGCAGTGGTGTTCAAAGATATGGGAGCGGTTGCTTTTATTGAAATATTAGTGTTTCTAATCATTTTAGGATTGGGATTATTGTACGCTTGGAAAAAAGGAGCATTAAAATGGGAATAGATAAAAAAAGCTTTTTAAACGAAGTAGTGCCTGATGGATTAAATCAGGTAACTCCAAAAGATTTCCCAGGGAAAGTAATCCCTGCTGGAAATGGAGCAAATATAATGGTTACCTCTTTAGACAAAGTGATTAACTGGGGACGATCCAATTCACTTTGGTCACTTTATTTTGGAACTAGTTGTTGTGCTATCGAAATGATGCAAACAGGAGCTTCTCGTCACGATTATTCAAGATTTGGTTTTGAAGTTGCAAGACCATCCCCTAGACAAGCAGATTTAATTATAATCGCAGGAACTATTGTTAATAAAATGGCTCCTGTATTAAGACGTTTATACGACCAAATGGCAGAACCTAAATATGTAATTGCAATGGGTGCTTGTGCTATTTCTGGCGGGCCGTTTTTCTATAATTCGTATTCAGTGGTTAAAGGGGCAGATCATGTAATTCCGGTTGATGTTTATGTGCCTGGATGTCCGCCTAGACCTGAAGCTTTACTGGAAGGGATGTTGATGCTTCAAGATAAAATACGAACCGAAAACATGAAACATAAAGTAAATCCTATTGACGGTTTTGATGAAGGTAAATAATTCCTGTGAAGGCAGGAATCTTATGATATAAAATAAAAGCTTTGTGCCTTGGCGACTTAGCGATAGAAATAAATAAAAATGAACAACAACGAATTACAAAATTTAATAGGTAGTTGGTTTCCAAATCCGGAAGCAAACAAGGTTGTTGAAACAGTTACTGAAACAGAAGAAGGTGCAGAAACAAAAATTTCTGAACCTGTAAATCCTAGTTTATTAGATTTTACTGAAGAAGGCTCTCAATTTTTAAATATTACGGTTCAACCAGAACAACTTCATGAATTAATGACTCAATTGAGAGAAAATTCAGAAACAAATTTTGATTATTTATTCTGTCTAAGTGGTGTGGATTGGGGAAAAGAACTAGGTATCGTTTATCATTTAGAGTCAACAAATCACAGACATAGTATTGTGGTAAAGGTGAATACGGCAGACAGAGAAAATCCAACTTTTGATACGGTATGTAATATCTGGGAAACTGCAGAATTTCACGAACGTGAAGTGTTTGATTTCTTTGGAGTACATTTTAATAATCATCCCAATTTAAAATATCTCTTTTTAACCGAAGACTGGATAGGTTATCCGTTAAGAAAAGATTATGTGGATGAAGTAAATATGGTTATCAAATAAAATGGGAACAACTACTGCAAATAATAACTTTAAGTCTGAAGAGTACTTCATTAATATGGGACCTCAGCATCCTGCTACTCATGGGGTATTACGTCTTTTATTAACTATTGATGGTGAAATCATCAAAAAAGTGGAGCCAGATTTAGGATATATACATCGCTCTATCGAAAAAATGTGTGAGCGAGATAGTTACCAACAAATCGTTCATTTAACTGATAGAATGGATTATTTGTCCTCTCATATTAACAACGAAGCTGTTTGCTTAACAGTTGAAAATGCCTTAGAATTAGAAGTTCCAGACCGTGTAAAAGTTATAAGAACCATTATTGGTGAGTTAACAAGAATTGCATCACATTGCCTTTGGTGGGGTGTTATGGGAATGGATGTTGGAGCATTAACCACTTATTTTTACGGCTTCAGAGATCGGGAATTAATCAACGATATTTTTGAAGAAACCTGTGGTGCACGATTAACCATGAATTACAATATTCCTGGTGGATTGATGTATGATATTCACCCTAACTTTGTTCAAAGAACTAAAGATTTCGTAAAACACTTTAAAACTAAAATCCCTGAATACGATAAACTCTTAACTGGAAATGTAATTTTTCAGAAAAGAATGAAAGGCGTGGGGGTTTTAACTAAAGAAGATGCTATTTCTTTTGGAGCTTCAGGTCCTGTTGGGCGTGGTTCAGGGTATTCATGCGATGTTAGAAAACATCATCCTTATAGTGCTTTAGATAAAGTAACTTTTAAAGAATCACTTAAAACTGAAGGAGATTCATTAGCCCGTTACGAAGTAAGAATTATGGAGATGTGGGAATCGCTTTCAATAATAGAACAATTAATAGATAATATTCCTGAAGGAGATTATAAAGTGGCGACTAATGCGGTAATTAAATTACCAAAAGGTGAATATTATCAAAGAGTGGAAGCGGCAAGAGGAGAATTAGGAGTTTATGTTGTTAGCACAGGAACTAAAAACCCTTATCGATTGAAATTTAGATCCCCAGGGCTTTCAAATTTATCGTTGCTAAATCATATTACAGTTGGTGGAAAAATTGGAGATTTAGTGGCGTCAATGGCAACATTGGATATTGTTGTACCAGATATTGATAGATAATTTAAAGATATGAATATATCATTAAGCATAACGAAAACAATTCACGACTGGCTTTTTAGCATTATGCCAGAAAGTGTTGCAAGCATTACCGAAATGGTATTAATTGCAACCGTGTATCTAGCCATTTTCGCAGTATTTGGATTGTATTTAGTTTTATTAGAACGTAAAGTTGCAGCTTGGTTTCAATTGCGTTTAGGTCCAAACAGAGTTGGATTTAAAGGCTTATTTCAAACTATGGCAGATGCATTAAAATTGGTTTCAAAAGAACTTACTGGTACCGAAAAAGCTGATAAGTTTTTATACAATTTAGCTCCTTACTTTGTAATTATTACAGCATTAATGGCATTGGCTGTTTTTCCGTTTACTCAAGAGTTTCACGCTTTCGATATTAATATTGGTATTTTCTTTTTAATTGCAATTTCTTCCATTGGAGTCATTGGAATATTATTAGGAGGATGGAGTAGTAATAACAAATTTGCTCTAATTGGAGCGATGCGTAGTGGTGTACAAACTATTAGTTATGAGCTTTCAGTAGGATTATCATTATTAACAATGGTTTTGATAACTGGTTCTTTACAGCTTTCAGAAATAATAGAGGTACAAAAAAGTGGGTGGTTAATTGTTCAAGGGCACATTCCTGCGGTTATAGCATTTATGATTTATATGATTGCTGGTACCGCAGAAACCAATAGAGCTCCTTTTGATTTGGTAGAGGCAGAATCTGAACTTGGTGCAGGATTTCACACCGAATATTCGGGTATGAAATTCGCATATTTCTTTTTAGCCGAATTTATAAATATGTTTATTATTTCAGCAATTGCAACGACAATATTTTTTGGTGGATGGCTATCTCCTTTTGGAATTACAGAATCTATTCCCTGGCTAGGAGTATTTTGGTTTTTAGGAAAAACACTAATTATTGTTATGGTAATGATGTGGTTTAGGTGGACCTTCCCAAGATTAAGAATTGATCAATTATTAACCTTAGAATGGAAATATTTGCTTCCTATAAATTTGGTGAATATTGTAGTAATGGCATTTATTGTTTGGCAAAATTTAATAATTCAGTGGTAAGAATATGAGCTATTTTTCAGATATATATAATGGGATAAAATCATTACTAACCGGTATGAGTGTTACTGGAAAGGTGTTTTTAAATGCCAGAAAAGGGGCCATCACACAAGAATATCCAGATAATAGAGATACGCTAAAAATGTTTGATCGGTTTCGTGGTGAAGTGGTAATGCCTCATGATGAACATAACGAACACCGCTGTACGGGTTGTCAAAAATGTGAAATTGCCTGTCCAAATGGGAGTATAGAAATTATTTGGGACCGGAAAATAAATCCTGAAACAGGAAAAAAGAAAAAAGAAATAGATCAACACATTTATCATTTAGGTCTTTGCACCATGTGTGGTTTGTGTATTGAAGCCTGCCCTACAGACGCGATAGTTTGGGCACAGAATTATGAAAACTCAGTGTATGACAGATCGTATTTAACCAAAGTGTTAAATCAGCCAGGATCTATATTAATGGACGGAGTAGAAGATTAAAATTATGGAAAGATATATATTTTACATCGTTGCTGTTATTATGATTGTCTTTGCAATCGCAGCTGTAAATAGCCGTAAGATGATGCGTTCCGTTATCTATTTGCTATTTGTGTTAATGGGTGTTGCGGGAATCTTCTTTTTAATAGATTATAATTTTCTTGCTGCAATTCAATTAACGGTTTATGCCGGCGGAATTATTGTTTTAATGATATTTTCTGTGCTATTAGTGCATCACATTGAACTAGAATTAGAGCTTGCTAAAACATCGAAAAGAATTATCACGGCCATTGCTTCGTTAATCGGAATTGGTGTTTTTCTAACGACTATTTATTCCTATAATTTTAGAGTGGTTGAAAACTATAATACCACGACCACAGAACAAATTGGAGAAAAACTATTAAGTTATGGCGAAGGTGGTTTTGTATTGCCTTTTGAAGTGATCTCTGTACTCTTATTAGCCGTGATGATTGGAGCTATAGTTATAGCAAAAGGAGGAAAGCTAACCGATAAAAATGAAGAAACAACATGATCGCCGGAATTAGCATATACGAAATATTTACCCTAACAACCATTCTATTTTTTATTGGAGTATATGGGTTTATTACTAGAAAAAATTTGATTTCCATTTTAATTTCTGTGGAATTAATAATGAATGCCTCTGTTGTAAATTTTGTGATCATCAACAAATATTTATATCCAGATGCTTTACAAGGAGTCCTCTTTTCTATATTTATTATAGCCGTTGCTGCTGCTGAAGCTGCATTGGCAATTTCAATAATAATAAATTTGTATAGACAAATTGGCTCTGTTGAAGTGAAGGACACTGAAATTATGAAATACTAATATTTATATTATGAACATTAGTTATATATATTTAATCCCAATTATTCCACTAGCAGTTTTCTTGTTATTGGGACTATTTAATCAAAAAATTAAGCCATCAGTATCTGGGTATATTGGTGTTCTAGGATTATTAAGTTCTACTGTTTTGTCTTTTTATGCAGTGTATCAATACTTTTTTGTTTTCGGAAAAGTAGATGGGAAATTTCCAACTATTGTAGAGAAAACAGTTTGGTTGAACTTCACCGACACGCTACATATTGATATGGGAATATTAATAGATCCTATCTCATTAATGATGCTTGTTGTTGTCTCTCTTATATCCTTAATGGTTAATATCTATAGCCGAGGGTATATGAAAGGAGATGATGGGTATACTAAATTCTTTGCATTCTTAGGTCTGTTTTCGTTCTCTATGTTTGGATTGGTATTGGCAACGAACTTATTTCAGATTTATATCTTTTGGGAATTAGTAGGAGTTTCCTCTTATTTATTAATTGGGTATTACTACACCAAGCCATCGGCTGTTGCTGCTTCCAAAAAAGCATTTATAGTAACTCGTTTTGCAGATTTAGGCTTCTTAATTGGAATTCTAATTATGGGGTACTATACAGGAACTTTCGATTTTGAAACACTAAACGCTGTTAACCCAGAAACAGGAGCTTTGGCTCTAAACTGGGCTTCTACTTCGTTTATGGGCTTATCAGTAATCGCTTGGGGATTAATTTTAATCTTTATGGGAGGTGCTGGAAAATCTGCTATGTTGCCATTTCATATTTGGTTGCCAGATGCCATGGAGGGTCCAACACCTGTTTCTGCATTAATTCATGCGGCAACGATGGTTGTAGCTGGTGTATATTTAGTAGCAAGATTGTTCCCCATGTTTTATTTTGTGGAAGACGGATTCGCATTACAAATTGTAGCTTGGGTAGGTGGAATTTCATCTCTGTTTGCAGCAATTATCGCAATTACACAAACCGATATTAAACGAGTTTTAGCATTTTCAACCATGTCTCAAATTGGATATATGATGATGGCTTTAGGGGTTTCGGGATATGATGGGCACGAAGGTGTAGGGTATATGGCGTCAATGTTTCATTTGTTTACACACGCAATGTTTAAGGCCTTATTATTCTTAGCTGCAGGGTCTGTTATTCACGCAGTACATAGTAATTATTTAAAAGATATGGGTGGATTGCGAAAGTATATGCCCATCACCAATATTACCTTTTTAATTGCAGCTTTAGCAATAGCTGGAGTTCCGCCATTTGCAGGATTTTGGAGTAAGGATGAAATTTTAGTTGCGGCTTTTGAAAACAACCAATTATTATATTACAGCGGACTTCTGGTTGCTGGATTAACAGCTTTTTATATGTTTAGAATTTACTTCGGTATTTTCTGGGGAAAAGAAAAAAGCTATGAGCATACACCTCACGAATCACCAATGTCTATGGCATTTCCATTATTGTTTTTAGCGCTAATGAGTGTTGTTGCTGGGTTTATACCTTTTAGTGAGTTTGTGACACCAGACAACAAAGGTTTCGAAGCACACTTAAATTATCCATTGGCAGCAATCGCAGTGGGTGTTGGAGTTATAGGAATCGCTCTTGCGTGGATATTTTATAAAAAAGAAAATAGTCTGTCTGATAAATACGCCATATCATTTGGAGTATTTTACAAATGGGCATATCATAAGTTTTATTTTGATGAACTTTATCTGTTCGTTACAAAAAGTATCATTTTTAAACGAATTTCAGCTCCTATTGCTTGGTTCGATAAGAAAGTAATAGATAGAACCATGGTAGAAATAGGAAACAAAACAATAGTAACTTCAGAAAAAATTAAAGGAATGCAATCTGGAAAACTTCAAGATTATGCTTTTGCTTTTATCTCTGGTGTTGTTGTGTTAGCCTTGGTATTTATTTATTTATGGACAAAATAATAGACTAATATGGATATTTTATCACTTTTTATCGTAGTCCCTTTAATTACGGTTTTGGCATTAGTCTTTGCTAACGGATTAAAACAATCTCGTATTATTTCAATGATTGGAAGTCTCGCTCAACTTGCGATGGCAATAAATCTCGTTTTCGCTTATTTTAAAGAAAGAGCTGTCAATGACAGTATCATGGTTTTTACCAAAGATGTTGTTTGGTACGAACAGTTCAATATTCATTATGCGATTGGAGTTGATGGTATCTCGGTGGTATTATTACTACTAACGGCTATTGTGGTATTGGCTGGGGTTTTCATTTCTTGGAAAATGGAAGAATTACCTAAAGAGTTCTTTATTTCCCTTATAATATTAGCAACTGGTGTATATGGATTCTTTATTTCAATAGATCTGTTTACCATGTTTGTTTTCTTTGAAATTGCAGTGATACCAATGTACCTTCTTATTGGTATCTGGGGATCGGGACCAAAGGAATATTCAGCTATGAAATTAACCCTAATGTTAATGGGGGCTTCTGCGGTATTGTTAGTTGCTATATTGGGAATCTACTTCAATTCTAACGCAGATGGAGGTCCTTTAACGTTTAATATCTTAGAAATCGCTCAAGTAAATATTCCTTTTGAAGCTCAAAAATTATTTTTCCCATTAACTTTTATTGGCTTTGCGGTAATAGGAGCATTATTTCCTTTTCATACCTGGTCACCAGACGGTCACGCATCTGCGCCAACAGCGGTATCTATGCTTCACGCGGGAGTTTTAATGAAATTAGGCGGATACGGTGTGTTTAGAGTGGCTATGTTTTTATTACCTGAAGGCGCAATATATTGGACAGATTTCTTTTTAGTCTTAGCGGCAATTGGAGTAGTTTATGGAGCCTTTGCAGCTGTTAGACAAACAGATTTAAAATACATTAATGCGTATGCTTCAGTAAGTCACTTGGGTTTAGTGCTGTTTGCTTTATTAATGCTAAATAAAACAGCTTGGAATGGAGCGATAATTCAATCATTGTCACACGGCTTATTAACCGCTATGTTTTTTGCCTTAATAGGGATGATCTACGGAAGAACACATACTAGAGATATTAATAAACTTGGTGGTTTAATGAAAATACTCCCTTTTATTGGAGCAATTTACGTTATCACAGGAATGGCATATTTAGGATTGCCTGGGTTTAGTGGTTTTGTCGCAGAGATGAATATTTTTGTGGGAGGTTTTCAACACCCAGATATGTTTCATAGAGTTTTAACTGTACTGGCAGTATCATCAATAGTGGTAACAGCTGTATATATATTAAGGTTGGTTGGAAAAATTATGATGGGTCCTTTAGAAACCAATGGCGTTGAGAATTTACCAAAAGCAACATGGTATGAGAAAACAGGAATATTATTACTATTAATTCCTGTAATAGGAATTGGTATCGCGCCACTTTGGTTGAGTGATATGATTATGGAAAGCGTACAACCTTTTATTCAAGGAGTATTAAAATAATAAATAGAAAATTAAAATGGATATTGGTGATTTTTTATTAATGAGACACGAGCTAATTTTATTAGCCATTATATTATTGTTGATTGTTGCTGAAATATTTATACCCAATCACAAAAAGGGTAGTATAATACATTTAGCAATATTCTTATTTGGAATACATACTGTTGTCGGGTTTCTTCCATTAGAAGAAAGCAGCATTTTTGGAGGAATGTTTCGAACAAACGGAATGATTCACTTCTTTAAAAGTGTATTAAACGTTGGGGTGTTTATTCTTCTGTTGCAATCTGCAGATTGGTTACAAGAGAAAATTGTTCAGCAAAATAAAGGAACCGAATTCTTTATATTATTATTCTCTTCGCTATTAGGAATGTATTTTATGATTTCGGCTGGAGATTTCTTAATGTTTTATCTAGGATTAGAATTATCAACTCTCCCCGTTGCAGCGTTAGCAGCTTTTGAGGTTACAAAAAGAAAGTCTAGTGAAGCTGGTATTAAGTTAATTCTTTCAGCAGCATTAGCATCGGGTGTTTCCTTGTTTGGTATTTCGCTATTATACGCCACTTCAGGATCCATTTATTTTAACGATATCATGGAAGTTATCACAGCAACTAACCTTTCTATTTTGGGGCTAATTCTGTTTTTTACTGGTTTAGCGTTTAAAATATCATTAGTTCCATTTCATTTCTGGACTGCAGATGTATATGAAGGAGCACCAATTAGTGTTGCTTCCTACTTATCTGTAATATCAAAAGGAGCAGCGGTTTTTATACTACTAATATTATTATTTACCGTTTTTAAGCCCCTGATGCATATTTGGGAAAATATGGTGTATGTCATTGCTATTGCTACTATGTTTATTGGTAACTTATTTGCAATACGACAACAAAATATGAAGCGCTTCTTGGCTTTTTCTTCTATTGCACAAGCTGGATTTATATTGCTAGGAATCGTTACAGGAAATCAATTGGGGTTTGCGACTGTAGTCTATTTTGTATTGGTGTATGTGTTTTCTAACCTCGCAGCTTTTGGTGTGGTTCAGGCTATTTCATTACAAACAGGAAAAGAAAATATGAACGATTATGAAGGTTTGTACAGAACCAATCCTAAATTAAGTTTAGTGATGATGTTGGCTTTATTCTCTTTGGCAGGGATTCCGCCAGTTGCTGGTTTCTTCGGAAAGTTTTTCCTTTTTACAGCAGCAGCAAGTAAAGGTTATTACATATTAGTTTTCTTGGCTGTGGTAAATGTAACCATCTCTTTGTATTATTATTTATTAGTAATACGAGCAATGTTCTTGCGAAAAAGTGATTCTGCAATTCCTTTCTTTAAAAACAAACTCTATATGAGGTTAGGACTAATTTTAACTGTTTTAGGAATATTAACACTCGGACTATACAGCCCATTATATGAATATATTTTTGAATTAAGTAACATTTTTAATTAGCAAACCATGGGACTAGGAGGAAAACACTTATTTGGAAGTATAGAAGATCAAAGAGTTACTTTTATTGAAAAAAAGATAGAAGAAGGGCGAAAAGATTTCTTAAAAAAATTATTAGAGCACAATGGTTTTGAAGTGCTTATACAAGAGGATAAAAGAAAATCTGAAAAAGACCCTCAGCTTTATACTGTGGCGGTAACAGATATGGTTTTTAATCCAACGATATGGATATTTCAGAGAAAACTAAAGACTTTCGATGGTCATATAGCAAACCAAGATTACTGGAATCAAATTTCTGAAGAGACTGCTCCTCAATATTGGAAAAGTTAATTTCCACAAGTAGCACCAGCCTCAACTAATCCTTCAATGTAAACATCATACTGAGTGCCTGTACCCTCTCCGTTCACAGATGCATTTCCGTTGCTTTCTTCACACACTTCAAAAGCAATTGTTTGAGGTGAATTACAAGTAGTACACGATACAGAATCGTCTTCTTTGCAAGAAAAAACTAGCTGCATAACAAAAATAGTAAAAAGTATCTTTTTCAAATTAATTGGATTTATTCTTATAACGCAAATCTAATTTTAATGTTATAATTTTAAAAGGGTTTTACGAAATCCTTTTTTTAATTTCTAATTAATAAGAATCCCTAAAATGGTTTTTTATATATTTAGAAAAAAATAACCCCTTTTTAATGACCCCTAGTTTTATCATTTTATTAGTTGGATTTTCAATTGTGGCAATTGCAGGTCATCAAATTGCAAAAGTCTTTCAGAAGATAAAATTCCCCTTGATTACTGGATTAATCATAACTGGGATTATCGCTGGATCATCTGTGTTAAATTTTATTCCTTCAGAAACACTTCCAAAACTAAACTTTTTAAACGATCTCGCATTGGCAATCATTGCCTTTTCTGCAGGATCTGAATTGTACTTAAAAGAACTTCGAAGCAGAATTAATAGTATAAAATGGATGACGATAGGACAATTGTCTATTACATTTATATTAAGTTCTATAGCCATCTTTTATGCTTCAGATTATATCCCTTTTATGGCAGATTTATCGTCTAATGTTAAGATGATTATTGCTGTGTTATTTGGAGTCATATTTGTTGCCCGCTCTCCTTCATCTGCAATTGCTGTGATTAATGAACTACGCGCCAATGGTCCGTTTACTAAAACTTCAATGGGGGTTACTGTAGTTAAAGATGTGCTGGTAATTATTTTATTTGCTATTTGTTTTGCAGTTGCTAAAGCGGTGATTAACAATGAAGAATTAGGGGTTGTTTTCTTGTTCTTTTTGCTAATTGAATTAGTCTTGTCGTTTGCTTTTGGTGTATTGCTGGGCAGGTTTCTACAGATAGCGCTGTCTATAAAAATCAACAAGCATTTTAAAGCAGGTTTTATTGTAGCTTTAGGTTTTGGAGCTTATTTATTTGCGTCTTATGTTAAATCTCATTCTTATGAATATTTTAATCACGAAGTAATTTTAGAACCCCTGCTAATATGCATTATCGCTAGTTTTTATGTTACCAATTACACTAAAAATAGAATTGAATTTATTGAATTACTCGAAAATATTAGTCCAACTATTTTTATAATTTTCTTTACGCTAACAGGCGCTTCATTATCATTACAAACTTTAGCAGAAGTTTTCTGGATTGCAATGGCTCTTTTTGTATTGCGAATTTTAACGATGGTTCTTGGAGGGGTTTTTGGAGTGATGGCGGCAAAAGATGATAAAAAATATTTATTTATTTCCTGGATGCCTTATGTTACACAGGCAGGTGTTGCTCTAGGCCTAACTACCATAATAGCAGCGGAATTTCCAGGTTGGGGTTATGAATTTCAAACGATTATTATTGCCATAATTGTATTAAATCAATTAGTTGGGCCTCCTTTATTCAAATATGCCCTTAATTTGGTTGGTGAAAGCCATTTGAAACATAAAACTCATGAATATGATGGTGTTAGAGATGCTGTGATTTTTGGACTTGAAAGCCAATCTATCGCTTTAGCAATGTCTTTAAAACAACATAATTGGGTTCCAAAAATTGTTACTCGTACTGAAATTGATAAAGAAAATAATAAAGATTTTGAAGTAGTATCAATAGATGATCTTTCATTAAAATCTATTAAAAACCTTCACCTTGAAAATGCAGAAGCTATTGTTTGTTTAATGTCTGACAAAGAAAATTTAGAAGTTGCCGAGCTTGTTTATGAGCATGTTGGGACTAAAGATATAATTGTAAGATATAATGGATCTAAGCATTTCTTGGAGAGATTTAACGCCTTAGGGGTTCGTGTTATGGACCCTTCATCTGCTATGGTTAATTTATTAGATCACTTTGTGCGATCACCAAATGCCACTTCCATATTATTAGGGTTAGATACTACACAAGATTCTATAGATGTAGAAATAAGAAATAAAGATATTCATGGAATGACATTACGTGATTTACGTTTTCCAACAGATGTGATTGTGCTTTCTGTAGTACGAAAAGGACAAGTAATTATCTCTCACGGATATACCAGATTACGTCTGGGTGATATTGTGACTTTAGTGGGTACATTCCAGAGTTTAGAAAATGTGCGAATTAAATTAGAATAATTTGCATTTCTATTCTACAGTCTTAATAATATCACAAGTTGTTGCCCTTATCCTATCAATTAATTATCTTTGTTAGCTTATGAATTTATTCTCTATTGAAGCAGGAAATTTTAAACTAGACGGAGGCGCCATGTTTGGCGTGGTTCCTAAGTCACTTTGGTCTAGAACAAACCCTGCGGACAGTAACAATATGATCGATATTGCTGCTCGATGTCTTCTCATAGAAAACGGCAATAGACTTACGCTTATTGATGCGGGAATGGGAAACAAACAATCTGATAAATTTTTTGGATATTACTTTCCTTGGGGTGATTTTACATTAGAAAATTCGCTAAAAAAACACGGGTTTCATAAAGACGACATCACCGATGTTTTTTTAACACACTTACACTTTGATCATTGTGGAGGTGCTGTACAATGGAATAATGAAAGAACTGGATACGAACCAACTTTCAAAAATGCTTCTTATTGGTCAAACAAACAACATTGGAATTGGGCAACAAAACCCAACCGAAGAGAAAAGGCATCTTTTCTATCTGAAAACATTTTACCACTACAAGAAAGCGGACAACTAAAATTCGTAGAAGATCCTAATGCTTCTTTTTCTGAAAAAAATGAACTAGACTTCGGAATATTCTTCGCAGACGGTCACACCGAAAAACAAATGATTCCACATATTAATTACAAAGGAAAAACAATCGTTTTTATGGCAGATTTATTGCCGACTGCTGGGCATTTGCCTTTGCCATTTGTAATGGGATATGATACAAGACCTTTATTAACCATGCCTGAAAAAGAGAAATTTCTAAATCTGGCAGCCGATAATAATTACTATTTATTTTTAGAGCATGATGCTCACAACCCAATTATAACTGTAAAACATACCGAAAAAGGGGTACGCCTCCATGAGTGTTTTACTATTGATGAACTATTTAATTAATTAAAAATGAGAATTTTAAAACCATTATTTTTTGCAACTACAGCAACATTATTTTTGGCTAGCTGTGGTAGTAGTATCGCGCCAATTGCTTCTGCACCAATCAATAACATTGATAAACAATCTATGAAGATTGCAGACCTAAACGATGACCAATTAAAGGTTTGGAGTGCTGCAGATTTAAAAACAGATACAATCCCTGGGATGAGTGTGAATAAAGCGTATACAAATATAATTTCTTCCCTTGAAGGAAAAGGAACGACTGTAATTGTGGCGGTGATTGATAGCGGAGTAGATATTGAACACGAAGATCTTAAAAACGTGCTTTGGACAAACAAAGGAGAAATTCCTAACAACGGAATCGATGACGACAAAAACGGATATATTGACGATATCTACGGTTGGAATTTCTTGGGGGACATTGTTGGTGAGAATCTTGAATTCACAAGAATTGTAAGAAAATACGATGCTCAATTTAACGGGAAAGAAGCTTCAGATATAAGTGAAGCTGACAAAGAAATTTTTGCATTATACCAAAAAGCAAAAACAGAACAAGATAAAAAGTATGCAGAAGCTAATGGTAACAAAGAACGATATTCTCAAATGTTAGTTTCTGTGACAGAAGCTCATAATGCTATTTCAGATAAACTAGGGAAAGAAGATTATACGGCTGAAGATTTAGCAGCAATTAGTAACCCCACAGAAACCGAACAACAATATATTGGGGTTTTAACACAAATGATGGCTTTTGATAGTTCTATTCCTGCTTTAATGACTAAATTTAATAGAGGTATTAATTATTTCAGCGGGCAACTAGAAAATCACTTCAACATAACTACAGATTTTAGAGGCGTTTTAGGAGACGATCCTTATGATATTACAGACACTAACTACGGAAATAATGACGTAGACGGACCAACACCAGACAAAGAAGATGTAATGCACGGCACGCACGTAGCAGGAATAATCGCAGCACAACGTGGTAACGGAATTGGTATGGATGGGGTTGCTCAAAATGTTGAAATTATGACAGTAAGAGCGGTGCCAGATGGTGATGAGTATGATAAAGATGTTGCATTAGCAATTCGTTATGCAGTAGATAACGGAGCAAAAGTAATAAACACTAGCTTCGGGAAAGCATACTCTCAAAATCCAGAATGGGTTTGGGATGCTATTAAATACGCAGGAAAACACGATGTATTAATTGTAAATGCAGCAGGAAATGATGGTGTAGATTTAGATATTGTACAAAGTTACCCTAGTGATCAATTAGGAACAGGTGAAGAAATTAGTGATAACTTTATTACTATTGGAGCTTTAAATTACAAATACGGGAAAGAAATGGTAGCCTCCTTTTCTAATTACGGAGCTACAAGTGTAGATCTATTTTCTCCAGGAGTAAAAATTTGGTCTACAATTCAGTTAAATGAATATAAATACTTACAAGGAACATCTATGGCTTCTCCAAATGTGGCTGGTGTTGCGGCATTGATTCGCTCTTATTTTCCAAAGCTATCTGCTGGTCAAGTAAAGCAAATTTTAATGGATAGTGGATTGACAACAACGATGCCTGTAGTTTTAGGAGGTGAAGAGTCTAATATGAGAAAATTTAATACTATTAGCACCTCAGGGAAAATGGTAAATCTTTATAACGCCTTAATAATGGCAAGTAACCTTTAATAAATTATGAAGTTAGTTTTAAAAAGTCTTTTTATTCTTTTTGTTTTGAATGTTTCTGCGCAAAACAGTGCAGGTTACTGGCAACAAAAAGTAGATTATAAAATGGAAATCGATTTAGATGTTGAAACCCATCAATACAAAGGTAAGCAAGAACTAACTTACACAAATAACTCACCCGATACATTGTATCGGGTTTTTTACCATTTATACTTTAATGCTTTTCAGCCAGGAAGTGAGATGGATGTGAGGTCATTGACCATAAAAGATTCTGACAGAAGAGTTGGGGACAGAATCTCTAAATTATCTCCTTCAGAAATTGGATATATTAAACCTAGAAAACTTACTCAAGATGGTGTTGAGATAAAATATGAAATAGTTGGAACTATTTTAGAAGTAACACTAAACACTCCTATTCCTCCAAATTCTTCAACAGTTTTTGATATGAATTGGGATGCGCAGGTTCCACTTCAAATAAGACGGTCGGGAAGAAATAATGCAGAGAAAATCGCCTATTCTATGGCACAATGGTACCCTAAATTAGCTGAATATGATTTTGAAGGCTGGCATGCGGATCCTTATATTGCACGTGAATTTCATGGCGTTTGGGGAGATTTTGATGTAAAAATTAAACTTGATAGCGATTATATTATTGGCGGTACTGGATATCTTCAAAATGGAGACAAAGATGGTTTAGGTGAAAAATCGAAACGCAAAACAAGAACTTGGCATTTTAATGCACCTAAGGTTCATGATTTTACTTGGGTAGCAGATAATGAATTTCTTCATGATACCTATGAAGGACCTAACGGAGTTACCTTAAATTTCTATTATAAAAATAATCTGGAAATTATAGATAACTGGAAGGCACTTCAGCCAAAAACAGCTGAAATATTAGACTATTTCAACACAAATATTGGTAACTATCCCTACAAACAATACTCTGTAATACAAGGCGGTGATGGTGGTATGGAGTATGCAATGTGTACCTTAATTACTGGAAACAGAAAATTAGGAAGCTTAATTGGTGTAACCGCTCACGAAATGGCACATACTTGGTTTCAGTTTTTGTTAGCCACAAACGAATTAAAACATGAATGGATGGACGAAGGGTTTACTTCCTATATTTCAGACAGAGCAATGAATGAAATAATGAAAGAAAACAAAGAAAATCCCTATGAAGGATCTTATAGAAATTATTATTATTTAGCAAAAAGTGGTGTTGAACAACCTCAATCTACTCACGCAGATCGCTATAATACCAATCAAAGCTATGGGATTGCTGCATACAGTAAAGGAGAAGTGTTTTTAGCACAATTAAGTTATGTTATTGGGAAAGAAAATTTAGACAAATCCTTAAAACGTTATTTTAAAGAATGGGGGTTTAAACACCCAACGCCTAATGATTTTATTCGGGTAGCTGAAAAAGTTTCAGGGGCAGAATTAGACTGGTATTTAATGGACTGGACTCAAACTACGAATACAATAGATTATGCTATTAAAGAGGTTTCTTCAGAAGAAAATAAAACTACTATTTCTCTTGAAAGAAAAGGGTTAATGCCAATGCCAATAGATCTTCTTGTAAAATACGAAGATGGTTCTGAAGAGCTTTTTTATATCCCTCTACAAATGATGCGTGCTGAAAAACCAAATCCAAACCCTACACAAAAATGGACCGTTTTACCAGATTGGGCTTGGGCAAACTCTGTGTACAAATTCAGTATTGATAATAAGAAAACAGTGGAAAGTATTACTATTGATCCTTCTAAGTTAATGGCAGATATTGATTTAGTAAATAATAGCTTTACAATAAAATAAATAGTTATTATTTGTTTAAAAACCTATTAAAATTTCCCTCATACAGCCTAGGGGGAACTTTTAAATTTAGTTTTTCTTGTTGTTTAAAATCTTCCCAAATTAGGTTAACGCCTAAGCCTTTACTCATTTCATACGAGTCATGTCTAGAGGTTATTAATGCATAAATATAATTTTTATCTAAAGGAGTGTCTCTATAAAATTTTAACACAGCACCAATTATTACAAAAAAATTTTCATTACAATCGGCCGTAATACTGTGGCAATAAAAAACTGGGGGGGACTGCATTTTATAATTTACCAAATCATTAATGGTTAAGTCATTCTCCATAATTCTTTGGTTTTTAATTTTTTGATAGGTTTTTAAACTCAATGGAAAATATAAACTATGCCCTGCGTAATTTCCAAGTTCGTCTATTACTATTAAGTTAAGTTCTGGGAAAATTCTAGCTGCCTCACGTATTAATTGCTTGGATATTGTTTTTAAAGTATCGTTTTGTAATAATGTATATCTAATGATGCTGTCTATGTCTTCTTCGGTTTGTATGGGGCGAATTTTATTGTTACTATTATCCATGCTTTCCTTAATCCAACTTGCTTTAGGTAGGTTTTTAAACAATGGTGAAAGAGAATACTTTCTTAAACCAAAATCATAATAGGTGTGTATTGGGTTAGTAGTATTTAAGTTTCTTACTACTTGATGAGGAATAAATGTAATATTAGATATTTCTTCCTCCTTTTCGGACTTGAGTAGCGTTTGGTTTTTCTCCCACCTTAAAATAGTTCGAATATCAACATCAAATTTTGAAGCGATATCGCTCTGCGAAATATTATTAAGCTCTCTATAGTCTATTAACAGCTCACCAATAGAAGAATATTTTTTCATAAAGTATTAGTTAGTTGCATTAAAATTAACACTTTTTTATCACAACTGGACATGGCATGTCATATAACACCCTAAGAAAGAGAAATATTTTTGTGCAAAATATAAAAGTTATGATACAGAAAAATTTATTCCTGTTAGAATACATGGTAATCAATAGAATAGAAAAGGATACACTGCGCCTAGAGGCAATACGCTGTGTTGGTAGGCTTTTAAATAAATCTGATATTGGTAATATGGCACAAGACCATAAAGTTAAACCTCTAGAAAAATTAGTTGCTGTAAAAGGAAAACCTTTAAGTTTTTTTGAAACTGAACTAATAGAAGAAATATTTAAATTAAATCCGATTCATCGCGATTAAAAAGAAAAAACATGATACAAACCAAGCTACTCCTTCTTGAATATACAACTATAAATGATAATGCTAATAACCATTGGAAATTAGCAGCAATTAGGAGTATTAGAAATCTTCTGTTTCTAGTAGATTTAAATGCAGAAATAGTACCAATAAACAACGCTAACAAACTCAAAGAATTGTTGGGTTCTTTAAAAGGTGAAAAGTTAACAAAAGATGAAAAAAGTTTGATTGAAGAATTAGTAACCTAATAAAAATGAAAATTAATTATCGTCTCGAAATAGAGTATCAGGTTTTTGAAAAGGGAAGAACTTTTTTCGAAACAAAAAGCTGTGAATTTAACTCTAAAAACTCTCAACAAAACAGAAATGAGGTTTTAAACAAATATGAGAGCTTTCAACATGTGTTTTATCTTGCTAGCAAAATCACTAACAACATTAAGCTTTCTGTAGCTGATGTTGTTAATAAAAACATCTCTGGGTTCAAGATTCCTTTTTTAAACATCTACTATTCTAGCAAAGAATTTAGTACAAAAAATCCAGGGTCTGTTCTTTTTGGAGGCTATTTAAATGAATTTGATGATCGTATAAACAGCCTAGTTTGTGAAAGAAAAGTATATAAAATAGAAAGAATTAAAGGCTTTACAACTGAGTTAATTAAAGATTATCAAGGCAAAACTTATAAAATAATTACAAACAGTCCTTTTAATGAAGAAGACTGCTGTAAGCTTAACATTATTTGTAATTAATAAATTGATTTAAGTAGACACTCACAAGTCTGCTTATTGTTCCCAATTTTAAGTGAGCGGGCATTTTCGTTCCTGCTTTTTTATTCTGTTTTTAAGGTAATGAAACCTTAACTGTTAAACTTTTCCCTACGACATCGCGTGTCATATAATGACACCAAAACTCAACGTATTTTTGTGGTATAATTAGTTGTTTATAGTTGATTGGTTGGTTTAAGTGGCTTCTAACAAGCCTGCTTAATTTCCCCAATTTTAAGCAAGGCGAATGCGAAAGTATTCGCCTTTATTTATTTCGGGCTTAGAATAGTTCCTGTTTTTTTGTTAGCTTCAATCTTTAAACTTTCTTATTTTTACAAAAATAAAAACCAAGATCATGAAAAAAATTATAGCAATTGTTTTACTTTCCTTTTTTGCTAATATAACTGTAGCTCAAAAAATGTCTCCTTATAAAATTTATAACGAGAAAGGGAAACAAGTTTCTTATAAGAAAATGATGAAGTCTCTTTCTACAAAAGACATTGTTCTTTTTGGCGAACTACACAACAATGCCATTGCTCATTGGTTACAATACGAAGTAACGGCAGAGCTTGCCAATTCACGTAAAATGATTCTTGGGGCAGAAATGATGGAAGCAGATAATCAAAAGGAATTAAACGCTTACTTAAAAGGTGAAATAGATTATAAAAAGCTAGATACCGTAGCTAGGCTTTGGCCAAATTATAAAACAGATTACGCGCCATTAATAGACTTCGCAAAGGACAATAACCTTCCGTTTATTGCAACAAATATTCCAAGGCGCTTTGCAAGTAAGGTTTATAAAGACGGTTGGGCCGCGCTTGATTCTCTTTCAGATAAAGAAAAAAAATGGGTAGCCCCGCTTCCTATTACTTTTAATAGTGAGTTACCTACTTATAAAGAAATATTAGAAATGATGGGCGAGCACGGAAGTCCTGAGTTAGTAATGGCTCAAGCTTCAAAAGATGCAACAATGGCATATTTTATTTTAAAAAATTATACATCAGGGAGTTTATTTCTCCATTATAATGGTGCTTTTCATTCCGATAAATACGAAGGGATTTTATGGTATCTTAAAAACGACCAACCAAATTTAATTTATGGTACAATCTCTACCGTTTCTCAAGATGATATCCATTCTCTTGAAGATGAAAATTTAGGAAAAGCCGATTTTATTATTGTTGTAGATAGTAATATGACAAATACTTATTAACTCAATAGATCTTCTTAATTATAGAAACCGAAAAGGGTTGTAATAAAATTTTGGATACTTAACATTTATCTTGTATTTTTATAAGACCAATTAGTCTTATAATGACTCGATTTTTTCTAACGCTTTGTTTTCTTTTTTTAGGAACCTCTCTCCTATTTTCTCAAACAGGTTCTACGCTAATTAAAAAACTATCCTTTACAGGTGATTTTAGATTTAGAATAGAACAAGACTGGAATTCACAAAAATCTGACGACACCTATCGTGATAATCGCTCTCGATTACGATACCGTTTTCGCTTCGGAATGAATTATCAACTCATAGAATGGGCAGAATTTGGAATGCGAATAAGAACAGGTTTTAAAGAAAAACAACAAGATCCTCATTTAACTTTAGGCGATGGGCTTAAAGAGTTTAGCACAGTCCCTCTCGGATTTGAAAAATTATATTTTAAAGCTCATTATAAAAAGTTTACAGGCTGGTTAGGGAAAAACACCTTTCCTTTCGAAAAACAAAATGAGTTGTTTTGGAGTGATAACGTGTATCCTGATGGGGTTTTTATAAGCGGTAAGTTTCCTTTAAAATCTTCATTTATTCAATCTCTTCAAGTAAATGGAGGTCATTTTATATTGGGAACCTCGGGAACTACTTTTGATCAAGATCAATATTTTCAGGGGATACAGGCGGTAACTTCTCATTTTAATAATCGGTTGACTATCTTCCCTTCCTTTTATTACTTTCATGAAATGCCTAATATCCCTGACGGAAATGAAACGTATAATTTAGATTATTCCATCCTTCATATAGGCACAAAAGCAACAATATTAGAAAAACCAACCGTAAAAATTGGATTGGATTATTATCACAATTTTGAAACTTTAAAAAACAATGATTCCATTCCGCAGCAATTCAAAAACCAAAAAGACGGTATCGTTGTTTCTACAAATTTAGGTAAGTTAAAGAATAAAGGTGATTGGATGTTTGGAGCTTATTATACCTATTTAGAAAGGTACGCGATTATAGATTTCTTTGCACAAAACGATTGGGTTCGATGGGATTATTCCTCACAAGGTTCTCCAGATGGAAGGTTGAGTAATTTTCAAGGGGTAGAGTTAAGAATAGCATATTTAATTCGGAAAAATTTTAGATTAAAACTACGTTATTTTATAGTGGAACAATTGATCCCTTATGGTATTTCAAAAGAAACTGGACAAAGAATTCGATTAGATTTAGATATAGGGTTTTAATAATCCTATACTCTTTTCAGATGTATTACATTTACTCCCATGAATTTCCGCTTTCCAAAATCTAAAAAACTTAAAAGCAGAAAAACCATTGAACTTCTTTTTGCTGAAGGGAAATCGGTTACCAAATTTCCTATAAAAGTATTTTACCTTCCTATTGAAAGTGCTAAAAAAAACCAAGCAGGTTTTGCTGTGGCGAAACGAAATTTTAAAAGCGCAGTAGATAGAAATCGGATTAAGAGGCAGCTACGGGAAGCGTATAGGCTTCAGAAACATTTGTTAAAAATTGAAGACGATTCACAGTTTGCTTTATTCTTTTTATACCTTGGTAAAGAAAAATTAGAATATTCGTCTATTGAAAAGGCGATGGCGGTTCTGCTTGAAAAAATAAACATATGAAAAAGAAAATTTTAATCCCAATTCTTGCACTTGGAATCTTACTAAGCACCGTGAGTTTTAAAAGTGATTTTTTTGAAATCGCAAAACAATTAGAAATATTCACCACACTGTTTAAAGAGTTGAATATGAACTATGTTGACGAAACAACCCCTTCGATTCTTATGGATAAGGCGATTAAAGGCATGTTAAAAGATTTAGATCCTTATACGGTTTATTGGAATGAACAAGAGGTGGAAGATGCACGTATTAATAATTCTGGAATGTATACAGGAATTGGCGCAACAGTAAATTCTAAAGATAACAAGGTAATTATAGTAGAACCTTTTAAGGGTTTTCCTGCAGATAAAGCTGGACTAAAAGCGGGTGATGAAATTATTAAAATTGGTAACGTTTTACTTTCAGATTTTGAAGGTGATAAAACAGAGTTGCTAAAAGGTGCAGCTGAGTCTGTGATTGAAGTGTCTTATAAAAGGCAGGGGGAAGTAGAAAAAACCACATTAACTAGAGGGGCAATAGAGGTTCATGCGGTTCCTTTTTACAAACTAATTAATGATGACATAGGGTATATAGTGTTGTCTAAGTTTAATAAAAAAACCTCCCTAGAAACCAAAGCTGCTCTAGAAGATTTAAAATTTCAAGGAGCCTCCAAAATTATTTTAGATTTACGTGGAAATCCCGGAGGATTGTTAACTGAGGCAATAAATGTGGTCAACTTATTTGTGCCAAAAGGAGAGTTAATTGTAACTACAAAATCGGTAATTAAAAAATACAACAAAACCTATAAAACAAGATTACCTCCAATAGATACAGAAATTCCATTAGTAGTGCTAGTAAATGGTCGTAGTGCTTCGGCTAGCGAAATTGTATCGGGCGGTTTGCAAGATTTAGATAGGGCGGTTATTATTGGTGCTCGTAGTTTTGGAAAAGGACTGGTACAACGTCCAAAAAAACTTACTTATGGCACACAGCTTAAGGTTACTATTTCAAGATATTATACGCCTAGTGGGCGGTGTATTCAAGCATTAGACTACTGGAATCGTGATGAGAATGGAGATCCTATTCGTTTAGATCCAAAAGAATATAACTCGTTTAAAACAAAAGGAGGGAGAACGGTGTATGACGGTGGCGGAATTATGCCAGATATAGAATTAGAGTCTGCAAAATTTAGCCCTATTACTACGGCTTTATTGAAGGATCGAGCTATTTTTGATTATGCAACGGAATATTATTATTCACATACCTTAACCGATTGGGGTAATTTTACTTTTTCTGAAGATGATTTTCAAGATTTCTTAAAATTCTTAAAAGAAAATGATTTTGAATACGAAACTGAAACCGAAAAGGAATTTGCTGAAGCGCTTAGAAAAGCAAAAGCAGATAACTTAGATAAAGAAATTGAGGAAAGTTACCATCAATTAATGACAGTAATTGATAAGGCAAAAGATAAAGCATTAGTAGATAAAAAATTAGAAATAACAACCCTACTCAAAGATGAAATTTTAAAACGTTATTTTTATCGTGAAGGAATGTATAAGTATCATTTAATTAATAGTCCTGAAATTTTAGAGGCTGTTTTAGTTTTAAATGATACTAAAAAATATAGTAAAATATTAAAGTAAAAATGGAAGAATTTCTGTCTTTTTTTGAACACCTCCCTATTTGGATAAAAGGGGTTTGGATCGTTTTTTTCTTAACTATCTTTTGGATTTTAGAAGGATATTATACATTTTACAAAAAACCTTATAATAAAAAGAAACACGCTAAAACCAATTTCATCTTATTATTCTTAGTCGTTGTTATCAATGCGCTATTCGGTGTTGTTTTAACGCATATAAACGGTTGGTTACCTCAATCTGAGGTTGGATTATTAAATTTATTTATAGCTCCATTATGGGTTAAGTTGTTAATTTCTATTTTAGTGTTAGATTTTATGTCACAATATTTTGTTCATTTTTTATTACACAAAGTAAGGTGGATGTGGCGACTTCATATCGTTCACCATACAGACAAACATGTAGATGTTACCACAGGTACCAGACATCATCCCTTAGACTTTCTTATTAGAGAAACCTTTGCGTTGGCGGTGGTAATAATAATGGGAATGCCTGTTTCATTTTATTTTTTATATAGAATGATTACGATTCCTTTTACTTATTTTAATCATGCTAATATTTCACTTCCTTTATGGTTAGATAAAGGGTTAAGTTTGGTAATTATTTCTCCCAATATGCATAAATTCCATCATCATTATCAGTTGCCTTGGACTGATAGTAACTACGGAAATGTACTTTCTATTTGGGATCGGATTTTTGGAACTTTTGTATATGATGACCCTAATAAAATTCAATATGGATTAGATTCTTCTGATCATACCGATGATGAAGATATTATGATTCAGCTTGGAATTCCTTTTAATAAAGAGGTAAAGTCTATTGATAATTAATTGTTCTCGCAAAGTCGCTAAGCTTTTTTTCTGTAACTTTTGTAACTTCTTATCAAGGTAACTTCATCTAATTTTGCAGAGTAAAATAAATACAAGTCTCTCCTTTTAGGATTAGGGTAAGAAATAAAAACATTTAAAGAAAAAATTATGAGTTATTATTTTAATAAAATAGTCAGTACTAAAAATTTCGATGAAGCAATAGAACAAGTAACCGCGGCATTAAAAGAAGAGGGTTTTGGAGTCTTAACTGAAATAGATATACAAAAGGCATTTAAAGAAAAAATTAATGTTGATTTTAAAAAATATCGAATATTAGGAGCTTGTAATCCACATTTAGCTCATAAAGCCTTGTTAGCTGAAGATAAAATAGGGGTGTTTTTACCTTGTAATTTTATAGTAGAACAACATGAAAATGGAGATATTGAAATATCCGCGGTAGATCCAATTGCTTCTATGAGTGCTGTAAAAAATGAAGCTTTAGGTGGGTTTGCAATAGAAGTTCAAGCTAAAATGAAAAGTGTAATTGATAAATTAAATTAATATGATACTAACAACCACAGACAATATTCCAAATAAAGAAATAGCAGAAATACTTGGTGTAGCAAGAGGGAGCACAGTAAGGGCTAGAAATGCTGGTCGCGATATATTCGCAGGATTTAAAAGTTTAATTGGAGGAGAAATTAGTGAGTACACTCAGCTTCAGGCACAATCTCGTGAACAGGCAATGTCTAGAATGCAAAAAGATGCTGAAAGAATGGGTGCAGATGCTATTTTAAATATTAGACTAACCACTTCAATGGTGATTCAAGGGGCTTCAGAGATTCTTGCTTATGGAACTGCTGTTAAGTTAAGATAGCTTTATTTGTAGATTGAGGTAATTATTTTAGTGAAAATTAGTGGAATTCGTGTCTACTCTTTTATCATAGCAATATGAGGAATGCCATCTTCTAGATATTCATCTCCTGTATTTTTAAAACCGAGGTTAGAATAAAATTTATTTAAGTAACATTGAGCAGAAATTTTAATAGTTTCGGTTTGATAATGTTTTTTAATAGCAAGTATTGAAGTGTTCATAATATCATTACCATAATTAAATTTTCTTTTTGATCTTTTAACCACAACTCTTCCTATAGATGCTTCTTTAAAATAATCTCCAGGTTGGAAACACCTTGTATAGGCCACTATAACATCATTTTTAATTCCTAAAACATGAAGTGCTTTTTCGTCCTTTCCGTCGATGTCTTGATATATACAGTCTTGTTCTACTACAAAAACTTCAGAACGAAGTTGTAGAATATCGTAAAGCTCAGTAGTAGAAAGTTGATCGAATGTTTTTATTAGTGTTTTCATAATTTATTATGTCATTCAGAAGGAGGTACGACTGAAGAATCTCTAATTAAATTTAAATTATTGAGATTCCCTGCCTACCGCAGGCAGGCTCATCGCTCAAAAATGTCGCTCTGTCGGAATGACAATTTAGTCTTGAACCACAATATCTTTTGAATCACATTTTTGAAACTCTGGTTGAATATTTATATGATTGATATTAAAATCATGATACAATAACTCTTCTAATTTAGTTAATGTTTTTTCAAATTCGGTTAAAGTAATGTCTTTATAAAAATCGATATGTGCTTCCATATGAACTTCATTTTCATTTAACTGCCAAATATGAATGTGATGCACATTTTTAATTTCAGGAATTTGTAAAACTGCTATACTTATTTTTTCTAAATTAATATCTTCTGGAGTAAATAACATTAATACTTTAAACGAAGCTTTCAATAGATCATAACCCATATATAAAAGGTAAATAGCAATTAAAATGGTTAAGGCGCTATCTACCCAAAACCATTGAAAATATTTCATTAATAACCCTCCTACTAAAACCGCAACAGAAGCTGCCATATCAGTAAATAAATGTAAATATGCAGAGCGCATATTCATATTTTCTTTAGCTTCACTTTTTAATAAAAGTACACTAAACCCATTTACTATTATTGCTAAAAGTGCCAACCAAATTACCAATCCACTTTCAATTTCTTGCGGATTAAAAAACCGTTCAATTGCTTCGTAAACCAAATAAAAAGCAACAATTATTAAGGTGGAGGAATTTACAAAAGCAGCAATTATTTCGGCTCGTTTATAACCAAATGTTCTTTTAAAAGACGCTTCTTTTTTTGAAAATAAATTTGCTATATAACTTATAATAAGTGAAATAACATCACTAAAATTATGAAGCGCATCCGACAATAGTGCAAGACTACCAGAAATTAATCCGCCAATAACTTGAGCAATGGTTATTACTATATTTAATGCGATGGTAAAAAGAAGTTTCTTTCCTTTTAAATCACCATGATCGTGAGAATGATTATGTGAATGGTGATGGCCCATTAATTAATAACAAGGTATTTTATCTACTCTGGTTTGATGACGACCACCTTCAAATTTTGTTTTTAAAAATATTTCAACCATTGCCACCGCTTGTGGAATACTAGTGAAACGTGCTGGAATACTTAAAATATTTGCATCGTTATGTAATCGTGCTAGTTCAGCTAGTTCTTTTGTCCAACAAAGCGCAGCTCTTACTTTTTGATATTTGTTTGCCGTCATTGCCGCACCATTTCCAGAACCACAAATTATAATTCCTAAATCAACTTTATTAGAAGCCACGTCTTCTGCAACAGGATGTATAAAGTCTGGATAATCTACACTATCAAAAGTATCGGTTCCGTAGTTATTTACTACTATTTTTTTACTAACTAATAAGTCTATAATTGCTTTTTTATAATCTGGACCTGCATGGTCATTTCCTATTGCTATTTTCATCATGTGCCCGAGAAATCAGGTATCTTTTAATTAAACTTCTATACATCACAAATATATTGTATAAATTTAAGAAAAATTAATTTTATATATCTTTACGAGAAACGAGGTACGAGTGATGATTAATCTCATTAATTTAACTTCTATTTATAAGATTACCACGCTATGTTTGTAATGACAACTTAGTTAATAAACTGTTGATAGTTGTTGATATAAATAATATAAATAAATTTGGATGTGAATTTTAAAATTTCCATAGCGTTTTTTATTTCAGAAAAGCAAAAAAGTTAGCATTTAATTATTGAAAACTTATCTTTATAAAAAGAATGTTTTTTAACTAAAAAATACAATTTACTTATTAAAAATTAACTGTTCATTGTTTAATTAACAATTGTTAATGTAAGTAGCTATCTAGTTAAATTTCAGAAGAAAATATTTTAAAATACTGTTGATATCTTAGTGAGAATTCAATATAACTTAATTTCAAAACATTTATTACAAAAGTTATACTACATATTAACAAGCTATAATAAGCACCATTTTATATTTAAATTTAATTAAAAAAGAATATTATTATATAATAGTTGTTGATAACTTCAAAATAGTAAATTAAACAATATTTAATGAAGCATCTTTATCTAGATTATTGATAATATGTATAGTTTTTTCCTCATCTTTTTTATGCACCTGAAGTCTAATTCCTCCAAAAGCATTGGAATGAAAAGGCAGTACATTTATAGCAGTTTCATTTAAAAAAACAAAGTCAACTTCTGCTCGTTCTAATAATAATTTTAAAACAGCATAATCACTTGGATAGGTAAATCTAGCTATGGTTATAAAATCTTTCAAGTTGTTTAACTTTTAATAATACTAAGATAATCATTTATTAATATCTCTATAAAATTATATGTATTACATTTACAGTAATTAAAATTAAAAAATGTCGAAAAGAAATAAGAGACGAAAGAATTCAAACAATAACAATCTTACCCAGAGCATCCTTACTATTTTAAGGAAACAAAATTCAAATCCAATTAATTATAAACAAATAGCTTCTAGTCTTGATGTTAGAGATACTAGCGCTAGAAATATGATTATTAAACTATTAAAAAAACTTCAGTTAGAAGAAAAAATTGAAGAAATAGACAGAGGAAAATATATTATAAAAGCTTCAAAAAATTATTATACAGGGATTGCCGATGTCACTTCTAGAGGACAAGCATATATTATAGTAGATGAATTAGAAGAAGATATTTTTATAAATAATAAAAATTTAAACCACACTTTACATGGTGATACTGTTGAAGTATATGTATTTAAAAGACGAAAGGGTGGAAAACAAGAAGGCGAAGTAACAAATATTATTAAAAGAAAACGAACCGAGTTTGTTGGAGTTATCCAAATACAAGAACGTTTTGCTTTTGTAGTAACCTCTGATACTAAAATGTACACAGATATATTTATCCCGAAAGATAAATTTAACGGTGCAAAAGATGGAGAAAAAGTATTAGTTGAAATAGAAAATTGGCCAGAAAAAAAAGACTCTCCTTTCGGAAGAGTTATTAAAGTTCTAGGAAAACCAGGAGAACATAATACCGAAATCCATTCTATTTTAGCACAATTTGGATTACCGTATGAGTTTCCAAAAGAAATTGAAGAGTATGCTAATAATATAGATACCTCCATCAACCAAACAGAAATAAAAAAACGTCGTGATATGCGACCTGATTTAACATTTACCATCGATCCAAAAGATGCTAAAGATTTTGATGACGCCTTATCGTTTACGGTTTTAGAAGATGGAAATTATGAAATAGGAATTCATATAGCAGATGTTTCATATTATTTAGTTCCTGGAACTATTTTAGATACTGAAGCTTATGAGCGAGCTACCTCGGTTTATTTAGTAGATCGTGTGGTGCCAATGCTTCCTGAAGTACTTTCTAACAACGCATGTTCATTAAGACCAAATGAAGAAAAATTTACATTTTCCGCTGTTTTTAAAATAAATAATAAAGCAGAAGTTATAGATAAATGGTTCGGGAGAACAGTAACATATAGTGATGCTCGTTTTGCTTATGAAGAAGCTCAACATGTAATTGAATCTAATGTCATTCAGAGTGATAGTGAAGAATATCAATTAATAACAATTCCTAAAAAAATATCCATCACAGGAAAAGAATATACTGTTAAAAAAGAAATAACCGAAGCTATTTTAAAATTAGACGAATTAGCAAAAATACTTCGGAAAAAAAGAATGAAACAAGGAGCTATTTCATTTGATAAAGTAGAAGTAAAATTTATTTTAGACAATAATAACAATCCAGAAGGAGTTTATTTTAAAGAAAGTAAAGACGCTAATAAACTTATAGAAGAGTTTATGTTATTAGCTAACCGAAGTGTAGCAGAATTTATAGGAAAACAAACACCAAGAAAAACATTTGTTTACCGAGTTCATGACGAACCAAATGACGAAAAAATTGCAGCACTAGAAAATATAATCAAACGATTTGGTTATAAATTAGACACACGAGACAGGAAAACAACCGCAAATTCATTAAATAGGTTATTAAAAGGTGTTCAAGGAAAAAAAGAACAAAATATGATAGACACCCTTACTATCAGATCTATGAGTAAGGCGGTTTATACCACACATAATATAGGTCATTATGGCTTAGCATTTGATTATTATACACATTTCACCTCTCCAATTCGTCGATATCCAGATGTGATGGTTCACCGATTATTACAACACTATTTAGAAAAAGGGAAACCCGCAAGCGAAAAAGATTTTGAAGAAAAATGTGCGCATAGTAGCGAAATGGAAGGATTAGCTGCTCAAGCTGAAAGATCCAGTATTAAATATATGCAAGTTAAATACATGGCAGATCATAAGGACCAAAATTTCTTAGGAGTAATTTCTGGAGTAACCGATTGGGGAATTTATGTAGAAATAATTTCTAACAAATGTGAAGGAATGGTTAGGCTTCAAGATATAAAAGATGATCATTACGTATTTCATAAAGATGAATTTGCTGCCATTGGTAATCGTACAAAAAACAGTTATCGTTTAGGAGATGAAGTGTATGTTCGTGTTAAAAATGCAGACCTAGTTAGAAAACAATTAGATTTTGTGATGCTGGGAAGTAAAGACGAATTTGATGGTTAATATTTTTACAAGGGAAGTATGAGCGAAGTAATCTCATGATTTATTTTCTAATGTCACATAAGAACTCTTTATAAAAAAACTAATAAAGACACTCTCTTAAAAAAGATACTAAAAACATTCCCTTAGCGTCACTGCGCCTTTGCGAGAGAAATTTATGTACTTTTGTACCACTATGTTCGACGGTTTATTATACGCAGCTTTTTACGGATTCCTTCTTGCTTTTGCTATAGGACCAGTATTCTTCACGCTTATAGAAACCAGTATAACTAAAGGGTTTAAAGCAGCTGTATTCTTTGATTTAGGAGCTATTTTCTCAGATATTCTTTTTATTCTTATTGCTTTTTATAGTACAAGTATGATATTAGAGAAAGTAAAAGACGACCCGGGGTTATTAATTTTCGGAGGTGTTGTTTTAATTGCTTTTGGAGTGATTTCTTATATAAGAACTTCAAAATCTTTTATAAAAATTGTAAGAGAACATTATTCTGTAAATACCAAAACCAACCATGCAGGATTATTTTTAAAAGGCTTTCTTTTAAACTTTGTTAATTTTGGAGTATTGGCGGGTTGGATAGCAACTATTATAATTGCACAAGCAGTAACCACTCAAGAAAACGGTGTTTTTTTATTTTTAGCAACTGTTTTAATCACTTTATTTTTAACAGATTTATTTAAAATATTTCTTGCTAAAAAATTAAAAAGCAACTTAACCCCACGCTTTATTATTAAAACCAAAAAATGGGTGAGTGTTTTAATTTTTGGATTTGGAGTTTTATTATTACTACAAGGAATTTTCCCAGATAAGCTACAAGAAAGAATTGAACATATCCCTGAGGCTACAGAAATTATAGAATAAAAAAACCTCCAGAAATATTCTGAAGGTTTTAGAGGCGTCGAGCGGATTCGAACCGCTGTGGGAGCTTTTGCAGAGCCCAGCCTAGCCACTCGGCCACGACGCCATACAAATACCTACGCAGGTAGGTATCTCATGATTAGAGGGCAAATGTAAATAATTTAAAACTAAAAAAAGTCTTTTATCTTACATCTTTAAGTCCCGAATACTCGGGATGACCTTACGTCTTTTTAATATTTATCTTTTCCCAGAAACAGTCACACTCACTTCAGAAACATCTCCACCAATAGGAGGGTTTACTTTAGCCACCACCACTTTAACCTTATCTACCATTGCAATACTAATTAAAATTTTATCTACAATTCGTTTTCCAACATGTTCTAAAAGTTTAGATCGAATTGTCATTTCTTCTTTTACAATTTTGTTTAGTAATACATAATCTACAGTATCATGTAAATCATCAGAATTCTCAGCTTTATCTAAATCAGCTTTTACTTTAAGGTTCACTAAATAATCAGACCCTATTTGACCCTCCTCCAACATACATCCGTGGAAAGCATAAATTTTTATATTTTTTAGTCGTATCGTGCTCATTTCAACTATTTTTGCAAAGGTATGAATTCCCGCACTTTTACACTGAGCTTGTCAAAGTGTGTTACGGGATTGTATATTTTAAAGTTTTAAGCTAAAAGATAATAGTTTTTATAAACGAAAATCATGTCAGAGAAACCTGAACCTCTCAATTTTATTGAGCATATTATAAAAGAAGATTTAGCCAATGGAATGCTGAAAGAAAACCTTCGTTTTCGTTTTCCGCCTGAACCTAATGGATATTTACATATTGGTCACACCAAGGCTATTGGAATTAGTTTTGGTTTGGGTGAAAAATACAATGCGCCTGTTAATCTTCGTTTTGACGATACCAATCCTGCAAAAGAAGAGCAAAAATATGTAGATGCCATTAAAGAAGATATTACCTGGATGGGCTATCAATGGGATAAAGAATTATACTCTTCAGATTACTTTCAAAAATTATACGATTGGGCAATTCAACTAATCGAAAACGGAAAAGCATACATCGATTCTCAATCCAGTGAAGCGATGCGAGAACAAAAAGGAACCCCTACCCAGGTTGGCACTAACAGTCCTTATCGCAACAGAAGTGTGGAAGAAAACTTAGATCTTTTCCGAAGAATGAAAGCTGGAGAATTTAAAGAAGGTACTCATATACTTCGTGCAAAAATTGATATGGAAGACCCCAATATGTTGATGCGTGATCCTATTATGTACCGAGTTTTAAAGAAGGGACATCACCGTACCGGAAATGATTGGTGTATATACCCAATGTACGATTGGACACACGGAGAAAGCGACTATATTGAACAGATTTCACACTCATTGTGCTCTTTAGAATTCAAGCCCCATAGAAAGCTTTATAATTGGTTTAGAGATGAGGTTTATTCCTATGCTTCAGATGAATTACCAAGACCTCCAAAACAACGTGAATTTGCGAGATTGAATTTAAGTTATACCATTATGAGTAAACGAAAATTACTTCAGTTGGTAGAAGAAAACATAGTGTCTGGTTGGGATGACCCTCGTATGCCAACAATTTCAGGGCTACGAAGAAGAGGTTATACATCAAATGCAATCAAAAAATTTATTGAAGCAGTGGGTGTAGCAAAGCGGGAAAATGTGATAGATGTTTCTTTGTTAGAATTCTGTATTCGGGAAGATTTAAATAAAATTGCACCAAGAGTGATGGTGGTTTTAAACCCTGTGAAATTGGTAATAACCAATTATCCTGAAGGAAAAGAAGAACTACTTCAAGCAGAAAACAATCCTGAAGATAACAGTGTTGGATTTAGAGAAGTTCCTTTTTCTAAAGAACTATTTATTGAAAAAGAAGACTTTAAAGAACAAGCGAATAGTAAATATTTTAGATTGACACTTGGAAAAGAAGTTAGATTAAAAAACGGATATATTATTAAAGGAGAATCTGTTGTTAAAGATTCGGAAGGGAATATTATTGAAATACATTGTGCCTATGATCCAGATAGTTTAAGTGGAACAGGAACTGAAGCAAGCCTAAGAAAAGTAAAAGGAACTTTACATTGGGTTTCTATTAAGCACGCAATAAAAGCTGAAATTAGATCTTATGACCGCTTGTTTACAGATGAAGCGCCAGACAACCATAAGGATAAAACATATATGGATTTTATAAATCCAAATTCGTTAACTGTTTCTGAAGCTTTTTTAGAACCAAGTTTAGCGTTGGTTAAAAAAGGAGATAGTTTTCAGTTTCAACGTTTAGGGTATTTTAATGTAGATGATGATAGTACTTCAGAAAAAATAGTGTTTAATAAAACAGTAGGGTTGCGAGATTCTTGGGCTAAGAAAGCACCTGTTCAAAAACAGCATACACCACTAGTTAAACATGAGGTTTCGGCAATTACAGAAATCATGAGGTTTGGTAAAAAGTACACTAAATTTCCTTCAGAAAAACAAGAAGATGTAAAACTTCAAATACAAGAATTAGCAAAAAACATTTCTTACGAAGAGTTACAACCGTTTTTTGGGACTGCTGTAAAAAAAGCAGGAACTCGAATAGTTACGATGATAAGTTTGGGTGTTTTAATTAATAACGGAATTAATAAAAATGAAGATGTTAATGAGTTTATTTCAAAAGCATTAAAAGATAGAAATGAACTGTTGGTGAATGAAGCTAAGTTGTTCCTTTAACGATTTCCTGTAGGTGATTTATAATGTACTAAAACTACTTTTACTTTTTCATCTTTTAAAATAGACCGTGTTTTAGTAAACCACCTTTCGGTTATTGAAGAAATCATCCAAATGTATTTGTTTTTGTTTGGAAAGTATTCTTTCATGATGTTGTAGTTTTTATAGTCTGATGAGATTCCAATTTCTGGCTGATTTTCTAAAATAGCCGTAATTTTATTAATTTCTAAATTTAATTCTGAAGTGCTTTTAGTATGTAAACTAAAAGGTAAATAATAACTAGTTATAAAACCTTTCTTTGTAAAAATAGGTAATGCTTCAGGGTAGCGTGTTTCTATTAATATTTTATCAAAAGGGTAATTACGTTGATTTAAAACCGAAACTATTCTTGTTAAAATTAATTCAGAATTTTCTAAAGTAAGATTTTTTATATCTAGCCATAAGTAGGTGTCAGTATTAATTTCAGAAAGGTAGTTTTTAAAACTTAAATTAATAGATTTAGCCGGAGGATGATTTATATCTAAAAAATTCTCATGGGCTTTATAAACTAAGTCTAATTCAACCCCCTTATAAAATAATAAAGCAGCTTTCAACTTCTCTTTGCTATCAACTCTATGTGCCCAGATTTTTTGATAATACCCTAAAAACTCAACTCGATACGGGCTGTATTTGTATAAAAACAGACAAAAACAGAACAATACAATTACTAAAGCTATTTTTTTAATCCGAGTCATAATTTTTATTTTTCTTAATAATTCGAGGGCGATACATAAAATTGGAATTAAAAATACTTTTTGATAGGTTTAAACTATCGAATTTAATGTTGCTTATTTCTGAAAAACTATGGATAAAATTTTCAAGACTATATTTTCTATTCAATATGGAGTTTATAGTTAAAAATGTTGGATTACTCTTTTTGTATTTATCTGAAAGCCACAAAATAAAAGGAATTTCATACATGGGTTTGGTGGCATGATAACTACTATGACCAATAAAATCCATGGTATCAAACACTTCGTCTCCGTGATCTGAAAAATATAACACATAACTTTTAATGTCTTTTCCCCTTACTTTATCTATAATTGACCGAACTATAAAATCATTATATAACACAGCATTATCATAGGTGTTAACATATTCTATCGTTTTTTTATTCTTGAATTTAAGGTGTTTATATTCATTTTTAAACACATTATATTTTTTTGGGTATCTTTTATGATAACTAACATGGGTTCCTATTAAATGTATAAAAATAATTTTTTTATCCCCTTTTTCTTCTAAAGCTTTTTCAATAAAAGGAAGTAAACTTTCATCATAAATATCGTAATTATAATTATCGGTTGCTATAAATTTTTTGCTTTTGGCAGCACTGCCAATTAAGGTTGGAATGCTTTCATAATACCCAACAGGTTTTTGATTAGAAATCCAATATGTTTTAAAACCTGCTTGATTTGCAAGTTGAATAACAGAACCGTTTTCCTTTTTATAGGGGTTTTTAGCATCAGATAAAGTGAGGATTTTATCAATAGCAGTGATGGTATGAACATCTGGAGTAATTACATCATTAAAAACAATTAGGTTTTTTTTAATTTCAGTAAGCAAGGGGTTTGTATTGCGACGATACCCATAGAGTTGCATATGCCATTTAGAGGTAGATTCTCCAATAATAACAACATAGGTTTGAGGCTCTTCAAGACCTACAACATTGGTTAAAACTATACTTTCTTGTTTTGCAAGGTTGTTTTTTAAAAGCTTTTTGGTTTCTTTATATTCTTTAAATGATTTTGCTATTGCAAACAGAAAGTTTTCTGGTCTAAAGTTTATATAAATTATAGAAATAGAAATAAAAAATAGAAGTACAACAATAATTTTTATTCGAATTGATTTTGGTTTAAAAGAAAGAAGAATATCTAGAAACTGACTTTTATTTTTTCTAATAAAATAATTATTTAGAAGATAAAAAACAGGAAGAAAAGTAATAATAAAAATAACAAAAATAAAGTTATTTAAATAAGTGCTTAAATATTCTGAAGCTTCATTAATATTAGTTTCTAAAACCACATAAACAGCTGAAGAGGTTATTTTAACACCATAAAAATAATAAAAAATTATTTTAATAAAAACTATGGTTGATAACATAAAACTAGAAATTAGCAACCACCATTTTCTTAATTTGTAACTATTAATTATAAGAAAAATGAAGTAAAATAATAAAGAAAACGCTCCAAAAGCAATTATATCTTTAAAATACCCAATTTTAAAAGGAATTAAAAACCATCCGGCTAATGAAAAAACAAAAAAATGATATAGTACGAAACTTAATGAAGTATAGAAATGGTTAAGTTGTGAGAAGACTATCTTTTTCAAGTTATTTTTTTATATAAAACTTTCAAGTTGTTTTTTTTTTCAATAATAAAAGACAGTTTAGAAACTCTAAACTATCTTTTATCAGTAAATAAAAATATCAATACTCAAAATCCTCAGTTGGAGGTTTACGTTTTCCTCTCTTTTTATTTACAATGCCTTTTGCTTCATTTTCTTTCTTCATTTCTTCCCCTAAAAGATTACTTGCTGCAAACGAAGTAATCATTTCATTCAACATATTACTTCCTGCTTGAGGGGTATTTGGCATTAAAATTAAATTTGAATTGGTTTTTTCACCTAAAGATTGCAGCGTATCATAATGCTGTGTTACCACAATTAAAGCCGAAGCCTCTTGCGAGTTGATACCTACATTATTAAGTACATCTACACTTTCTTCTAATCCTCGAGCAATCTCCCGACGCTGATCGGCAATACCTTGTCCTTGTAAACGCTTACTTTCTGCTTCAGCTCGTGCTTTTGCAACAATCATAATACGAGAAGCTTCTGCTTCATATTCTGCAGCTACTTTTTCACGCTCGGCGGCATTAATACGGTTCATTGCTTCTTTTACTTGTACATCTGGATCAATATCGGTTACTAAGGTTTTGATAATGTCATAACCATAGTTAACCATTGCTTCATTTAACTCTCTTTTTACTGCGATTGCAATATTGTCTTTTCTTTCAAACACGTCGTCTAGTTTCATTTTAGGAACTTCGGCACGAACCACATCAAACACATACGAAGTGATTTGGTCATGCGGACTTTGAAGTTTATAAAAAGCATCATAAACATTGGTTCTTATTATCTGAAACTGAACCGAAATTTTTAGCTTTACAAAAACATCATCCTTTGTTTTTGTTTCTACCATTACATCCAATTGTTGAATTTTTAGATTTACTCTACCAGCAATACGTTGTACAATAGGAATTTTAAGTTGTAATCCAGAAGTTCGAATACTTGAAAACTTTCCAAAATTCTCAATAACAACTGCTGTTTGTTGTTTTACCATAAAGAACACTTGAAACAATAAAAACAACCCTAAAACAATAAGAATAGGAAGGCCAATTAAGTTACTCATAATATTTACATTTTTATTTAGTTAAAACTTTGTTGAAGATACGAAAATAAAGCTATTTTAGTCGCCTTAATAACCTACTTTATCTATGAGTTTTAAAAAATTAATTTTTGTTACTATTTCCTTTTTTTTAGTACAGGAAGCCTATTCACAACGCAATTTTGATCATTATAACCGGTTGGGAGTAACCGCAGGGTATACGCTTTTTGATATTAATACCTCAGACCTCACAACCCAACAATCTGGAGGATTTCTAGGGGGATTTACTACAAGAGGAGCTTTTAGAAACAATTTCGATTTAATTTATGGTCTAAGTTTTTTTAGCAATAAAGTTGAAATTTTAGGAAGAAACCCAATCGATAGTTTTGAAACCCAATTTATAGATTACGAACTTCAAGGGGTGCAAATTAAATTTTTAGGGAGTTATAATATAATTAAACACCATTTGTCGTTGGAATTTGGCCCCATCTTAAATGTTTCTGGAAAAATGAAAGTTAAATCTCAAACTTTTGAGGAGTTTATAATAGACGGATACACGACACTAATAGCAAAAGATTTAGAAAATATTTCTCCTGTTAATTTTCATGTAATGGGAGGAATATCTGGGGGCTTAGAAACCTTTAGGGTTTCTGTACAATATCAATATGGTGTGACTAACATGTTGAATAAACTAAACGATAAAGATCTTGAAAACATAGATTTTAAAGGAAATAGTTCTACACTAATTTTTGCTTTAATTGTTTACTTTTAAAAGTTAAAAATCAAATTAATTTATAAACTCAATAGCTTTTTTTATTCGAGAAATAGTTTCTTCTTTTCCTAAAACGGAAGCTATTTCAAAAACATCTGGACCTTTCATTTCTCCAACTAAAGCCAATCTTAAAGGCATCATTACTTTCCCGAAACCAATTTCTTGAGAAGTAATCCAGCCTTTTACTTTTTCTGAAATAACTTCGGAAGTAAAATCATCACAATCATTTAAAACTTCAACGACACTTTTTAATATTCCTGAAGTTCCTTCTTTAAATGCTTTTTTTGAAGCTTTTTCGTTATAACTATTTGGCGCCAAAAAAAAGAAATCTCCTTGCTCCCAAAAATCTGAAACGAACGTGGCACGCTCTTTAATTAGCCCTACAATTTTTATTAATTGCACCATATTGTCATTCCGGCGAATGCCAGAATCTTTTCTTTGATCGAGATCAATCAGGAACAACTCCGCCAACTCTACATCATTTTTCTCTTGTAAATAATGATTCTGAAACCATTTAGTTTTCTCTGGATCAAATTTTGCCCCCGCTTTGTTAACTCTACTTAGGTCAAACGCCTCAATTAATTCATCTAAGCTGAAAATCTCTTGTTCAGTGCCTGGATTCCAACCCAATAACGCCAACATATTAATAACCGCTTCCGGAAAATATCCATCTTCACGATAGCCTGAAAACGTATCGCCTTCTGCTGTTTTCCATTCAGTTGGAAACACTGGAAATCCCATTTTATCTCCATCACGCTTGCTTAATTTTCCTTTACCCACAGGTTTCATAATTAAAGGTAAATGTGCAAATTCTGGCGATTCCCAACCCAATGCTTTGTACAATAAAACGTGTAATGATAAAGAAGGCAACCATTCTTCACCACGAATTACATGGGTGATTTCCATTAAATGGTCATCCACAATATTTGCTAAATGATAGGTGGGCATTCCATCACTTTTAAACAAAACTTTATCATCTAAAATATTGGTATCTATAGATATTACACCTCTAATAATGTCATTTAGTTGAAGTGTTTTGTTAGTAGGAGATTTAAATCGAATTACATAATTATCTCCAGCTTCTAATTTTGCATTAACGTCCTCTTCAGAAAGTGCAATAGAATTATGTAAAGATTCACGGTTATGCCAATTATAAATAAATGTTTTTTTCTCTGTTTCGTATTCTTTTCTGAGAGTACTTAATTCTTCTGAAGTGTCAAAAGCATAATATGCATTTCCCGAAGCAATCAATTGTTCTGCATATTGTTTGTATATTTCTTTTCTTTCAGATTGTCTGTAGGGGCCAAATCCCCCGTCTTTTTTCGGGCTTTCATCAAAAGGAATGTTCAGCCAGTTCATAGCCTTCACAATATAATCTTCTGCACCTTCCACATAACGAGTTTGGTCGGTATCTTCAATACGCAAAACAAAATCTCCGCCATGTTTTTTAGCGAATAAATAGTTGAACAATGCAGTTCTTACTCCTCCAATATGTAGTGGTCCTGTTGGGCTTGGTGCAAAACGGACTCTGACTTTTTTAGACATAATTTAATTTTGTAAAAATGATTAGGCAAAGGTAACAAGCTAAATATTGATTGTCTAAATTTTTTAATACATTTACAAAACTTTATAAAGACACAGAAACTTTATAAAGTTTTGAATTATGACAATCATAGAAAAACTTATATTAATAAAAAAACAAGGTGGATTAACACAATCTAGTCTGGCAATTCGTTTGCAAGTTTCTTTCCCCACAATCAACTCTTGGTTGTTAGGAAAATCACTTCCTAGAAAAAAACATATAGAGTTAATTGAAAGTTTGTATGATGATTTTTTTGGACTAGAAATTATTAATCAAGAAAGCCTAGACATTATTAAAAACAAAGTTCTATCCTTTTACGACCCAAATTGGGTTGATAATATTTTAAAAAGCAAGGAAATATTAGACCAATTGCTTTTAAAAATAACCTATCACTCTAATTCTATTGAAGGAAGCACCTTAACTGAAGCAGATACTGAAGCGATTTTATTTCAAAAAAAAGTTATTGCAAACAGAACGTTAATTGAACAGCTTGAAGCGGTAAACCACCAAAAAGCATTTGATTATTCATTAAAAATTATAAGAAATAAAGGATTAAAAATAAAGGATGTTTTAGAAATTCATAAATTATTAATGTCTGGAATTATTGATAGTGCTGGAGAATTTAGAAATCATCCTGTACGAATTTTAGGGTCGTATGTTCCAACAGCAAATTATCTTTCTATTGAAAAAAAACTATCTGATTTAATTACTTTTATAAATCAACCAGAAAACGACAAAATTGAACATATTGCAAAATCTCATGCAATTTTTGAACAGATTCATCCTTTTTCTGATGGAAACGGAAGAGTTGGAAGGTTATTAATGTTACTAATGACTTTAAAATATGGTTTACCTCCTGTTTTGGTTTTTCAAGAACAAAAAAAGGCGTATTACAAATACCTTCAGGAAGCACAACTAAAAGGAGATTATAATTTTTTAACCTATTTTGTGGCGAATTCTATTTTGAGAGTTATTAACTCTATTGATTTTAAGTTATAATTTTATATTTAATAAAATCACAGGACTGCCATTTTTTAACAATAATCTATCTTTATTCAAAAAACAACAGATATGAGAAAAAGAGATTTGTTTATTGTTCTACTTGCAAATTCAATACTTGTTTTATCACAACCTATCCTAGAATTAGATAAAACCTTAACACGTTATTAAAAACTTTATAGTATTTTCGATGTGTAATTCTTGCGGTGCAAGAGTTTAATAAATAAAATTGCGTTAAGCTGGGAAGGGTTCCTGCTTTCGCGGGAATGATAATGAGTAGCTTTTCAATCATCCAGCAAAAACTGGAACAATTTATTAAAAAGTATTATGTAAGTGAACTTATAAAAGGAGCGATTCTTTTTTTCACCATAGGTTTCTTATATTTTTTAATCACCTTATTGATAGAACATTTTTTATGGTTAGATCCAGCAGCAAGAACCTTTTTGTTTTGGTCTTTTGTGTTGGTGGAAACCACTTTATTTGTTCGGTTTATTGCTTTTCCATTGTTTAAGATATTTAACCTCCAAAAAGGAATTAGTCATGAAGAAGCTTCTAAACTAATTGGGAATCATTTCCCTGAAGTAAGCGACAAACTACTCAATGTTATTCAGCTAAACCAAAATCAAAGAGAATCTGAATTGTTGTTGGCGAGTATCAATCAAAAATCTTCAGAGCTGCAACCTATTCCGTTTAAGCGAGCTGTTAATTTTAAAAAAAACAGCAAATATTTAAAGTATGCTGCGATTCCCGTGATTGTGTTTTTACTATTTACAGCCTTAGGCGATAAAGATATTTTTTCAAGCAGTTACACCAGAGTTGTAAATTACGATACTGCTTACGAAGCGCCTGCGCCATTTACTTTTGTGCTGATAAACAGTTCATTGAGAGCTATTGAAAACAAAACCTTTACTTTAAAAATACAAACCCAAGGAGAAGTGGTGCCAGAAAACGCAAGTATCACGTATAATAACGAAACCTATTATCTTATACAATCTGCTCCAGGATTGTTTGAATATACTTTTTTACACCTCACAGAGCCGGTAGCATTCCGTTTTAAAGCAAACACCGTAGTGTCTCAAAGTTATTTGCTAGAGGTTATTAAAACCCCTTCGTTGGTCACTTTTGAAATGGAGCTAGATTACCCTTCGTATACCGGTAAAAAAGACGAAATACTTAACAGTACCGGAAACGCGATTATACCTGAAGGAACTCAAGTTCATTGGAAAATGAACACTAAAAACACTGAAGAAGTTTCTCTTAAAACAAAAGATAGTATTTATAGTTTCACTTCAGAAGAAGAAACTTTTCATTTTGAAAAAAGAGTGTTTCGGAAACTTGATTATGCGATTACAACCTCAAATAATGACTTAAAAGATTACGAAAACCTATCGTTTACTCTTGGGGTGATACGAGATGAATATCCCGAAATAAACATCCAATTCAAACAAGACAGTACGAGCAGTCAAAAGGTTTATTTTCTTGGAAGAGTTTCAGATGACTACGGACTTACAAAGCTTCAGTTGGTATATTTTCCTTTGGGTGAAGAAAAACACAAACAAATTATTCAGTTGTCGTTAAACAAATCTAATTTTGATCAATTTGTATATGCATTTCCAGGAGATCTTAACTTAACTGAAGGAGTATCTTACGAGTATTATTTTCAAGTTTTTGACAACGATGCAATTCATAACTATAAGTCCAGTAAGTCTGCGATTTATTCTTTCAGAAAGCTAACAAAAGACGAAATAGAGAACGAACAGCTTCAGAATCAAGAGAATACTATTAAAGGGCTTGATAAATCGTTGGAGAATATGAAAGCACAGGATAAAAAATTAGAAGAGCTTTCAAAAAATCAAAAAGAGAAAAACGAATTAAATTGGAATGATAAAAAGGAATTAGAAAATTTTATAAAAAGACAACAACAGCAGGAAGAAATGATGAAGAAATTCTCTAACGAATTGAAAGAGAATTTAGAAAATTTCCAACCTGATAATAAAGAAAAAGACCCTTTTAAAGAACAGTTGAAGGAACGTTTTCAGGAAAATGAAGAACAATTAAAAGAAAACGAAAAACTGTTAGAGGAATTAGAAAAGCTTCAAGATAAAATTCAGAAAGAAGAACTAACAGAAAAACTCGAAAAGCTTGCAAAACAAAATAAGAATCAAGAAAAAAACTTAGAACAACTAGTAGAGTTAACCAAGCGATATTATGTTACTAAAAAAGCCGAAAAGCTTGCTGAAGAATTACAAAAATTAGCAGAGGAACAAGAAAAATTAGCGGATGCTCCAACAGAAGAAAACACGAAAGAGAAGCAAGAAGAAATAAACAAAAAGTTTGAGAAATATCGAGAAGAAAAAGAAGAATTACAAAAAGACAATGAAGAATTAAAGGAGCCAATGGATATTCCTGATGACGAAAAAGAAGAAGAGGAGGTTCAAGAAGAGCAAGAAAAAGCTACCGATAAATTAGAACAAGAAAATAAACCTGGAGCTTCAAAAAATCAAAAAAAGGCAGCTCAAAAAATGAAACATATGAGCCAACAAATGCAGATGCAAATGGAGGCTGGTCAAATGGAAACTCTAGATGAGGATCTTGATATGATGCGTCAAATATTAGATAATCTTGTGGTTTTTTCTTTTGAGCAAGAAGACTTAATGAATGATTTTAACCAAATAGAGTATGGAAACCCGCTGTTTGGAAAAAAATTAATCATTCAAAACGATTTAAAACAAAACTTCGAACATATAGACGATAGCCTTTTTGCCCTTTCATTACGACAGCCAATGATGGGAGGTGCTATTAATAAATCCCTTACCAACGTGATATTTAATCTTGATAAAAGTTTAGACAGACTCGCGGATAATCAATTGCGCCAAGGAATTTCCAGTCAACAATACACAATAACAGGAGCAAACGAACTAGCGGTTTTGTTAAGTGAAATACTTGGAAATATGCAAAACATGATGAGTATGGGGTCAGGAAAAGGCTCTAGCAAAGGCAAAGGAAAAGGCCAAGGAAAAGGAGAAGGCGAAGGAAAAGGATTTCAACTTCCAGACATTATTGAAAAGCAAGAAAGTCTAAATAAGAAAATGGAAGAAGGAGTGGGTAAAGAAAAAGGCAAGAAAGGAAAAGAAGGCCAAGGCGAAGGAGAGGGTGAAGGCGATGGCTCTGGAGAAAATGGTAAAAATGGAAAAAATGGAAAAGGAAACAAGGATGGAAACCAAGAAGGAAAAGAAGGTAATTCTCTAGGTGAAGAAATGAATGGGCAACTTTATGAGATTTACAAACAACAACAAATGTTACGACAACAATTAGAAGACAGAATTAACCAACTTGGCAATAAAGGGAATGCAGGTGAATTACTTCGAAAAATGGAAGAGGTTGAGCAACAATTATTGGATAAAGGCTTCAATCAACAGACCTTAGAAAAAATGCTTAACCTAAAACATGAATTACTTAAGTTAGATAAAGCTACATTTGAACAAGGACAAGAAATGAAACGGGAGTCTAAAACAAATTATTCTAATTTTCAAAACACCTCAAAAACAAATATTGACGATATTAAAAAATATTTTAATACCACAGAAATATTAAACAGAGAAGCGCTGCCTTTACAACAAGAATACAAGCAAAAAGTGCAAGAATATTTTAAAAACAACAATGATTAATTTTTATTCTGAAACAGATTTCACACTCCAAAACGAAAGTCAAATTTCGAAATGGATCTCAGAAATCATATCGCTAGAAGGGTATGAAGAAGGAGAAATATCCTATATATTTTGTGATGATAACTATTTACATAAATTGAATGTTGAGTTTCTAAGCCACGACACATTAACCGATATTATTAGTTTTGATACTAGTTTAGGAAAACAAATTAATGGCGACATCTATATTTCTGTTGAGCGAGTAAAGGAGAACACAGAGACCTACAAAACAGCATTTATTAATGAGCTACATAGAGTAATTATCCACGGAGTCCTTCATTACTGTGGGTATAAAGATAAATCTGAAGCAGATTTAAAAATAATGAGAGCTAAGGAGGAAAGAGCACTTTCTTGCAGAAGTTTTATTTAGATAGTTGAATATCAAATTGTTATATTTTTAACATTCTGATAATAAGTTAATTAACTATATTTGCACCCAATTTTTGCCCTTTGTATAGGCTAAAGTAATAATTTACACAAACCAAGCGAATTTAATTAATCTAATAAACGTAATGTTCCACGTGAAACATTCTTTACTAAATTTCGATTTTTTAATAAATTACTCACTATGAATGTTCAATTTGACAATAATTAAAAAAACAGTAACGGCAAATTAAACAATTAAAATAATATGTTTCCAAATCAATATGATGTTATCGTTGTAGGCGCGGGTCACGCAGGTTCTGAAGCTGCTGCTGCTGCTGCCAATTTAGGTTCTAAAACCTTATTGATAACAATGAGCCTTCAAAACATTGCACAAATGTCTTGTAATCCAGCAATGGGTGGAATAGCAAAAGGACAAATTGTTCGAGAAATAGATGCGTTAGGGGGTTATAGTGGGATAGTTTCAGACAATACTGCGATACAATTTAAAATGCTAAACAAGTCTAAAGGTCCTGCAATGTGGAGCCCTAGAGTGCAAAGCGATCGTATGCGTTTTTCTGAAACTTGGAGAGATATGCTAGAGAAAACAAACAATCTTGATTTTTACCAAGAAATGGTTTCAGGATTGATTGTTGAAAATGATACCGTTGTTGGGGTAAAAACTTCTTTGGGTGTAGAAATAAGATCAAAGTCTGTTGTTTTAACTAACGGAACATTTTTAAACGGAATTATACATATTGGCGATAAAAATTTTGGCGGAGGAAGAGCTGGAGAAAAAGCTTCGACAGGAATTACAGAAGAACTTATAGAATTAGGTTTTGAATCTGGAAGAATGAAAACAGGAACTCCCCCAAGAGTTGATGGAAGATCTTTAGATTTTTCTAAAATGATTGAGCAGCCTGGAGATGTAAATCCTGAGAAATTTTCGTATTTAGACATCACAAAACCACTTACCAAACAGCGGCTGTGTTATTTGTCGTATACAAGCGATACTGTTCATAATTTATTAAAAGAAGGTTTTGAAAAGTCTCCAATGTTTAATGGAACTATTCAAAGTACAGGACCAAGATACTGTCCTTCTATTGAAGAAAAAATAAATCGATTTGCAGACAAAGACAGACATCAACTATTTGTAGAGCCAGAAGGTTGGAATACTGTAGAGTATTATATTAATGGGTTCTCAACTTCTTTATCTGAAGATGTTCAATACAAAGCATTGAAACAAGTTGTAGGATTTGAAAATGTAAAATTTTTTAGACCTGGTTATGCAATTGAATATGATTATTTTCCACCAACACAATTACGACATACTTTAGAAACTAAATTAGTTTCAGGCTTATATTTTGCTGGTCAAATTAACGGAACAACTGGATACGAAGAAGCTGCTGCACAAGGATTAATGGCAGGAGTAAATGCCCATCTTAAAGTAAACGAAAAAGACCCATTTACCTTACAAAGAGACGAAGCGTATATTGGTGTTTTAATAGACGACCTTATTACAAAAGGAACAAAAGAGCCTTACAGAATGTTTACTTCTAGAGCGGAATACAGAACTTTATTGCGACAAGACAATGCAGATTTTAGACTAACTACAAAATCCTTTGATATTGGTTTAGCAAGTAAGGAGCGTCTAGAAACTATGGAAAAAAAGCAACAAGAATCTGATGCTTTTATTCAGTTTTTTAAAAACAAAAGCGTTAGCCATAAAATATTAAATCCAATTTTAGAAGCTAAAGATTCTGCTCCGGTAAAGCAGATGGATAAACTATACAAACCATTTTCTCGTCCGAATATTACCATGGATGATATGAGAAAAATAGAAGAAGTAAACGACTACATTACTCAAAATAATTTAGATAATGAAGTTTTAGAACAAACCGAAATCCAAATAAAATATTCAGGGTATATTGAAAAAGAAAGAAACAATGCAGATAAATTAAATCGCTTAGAAGGAATCAAAATCCCGGAGAATTTTGATTATTCAAGATTAAAATCATTATCCTACGAAGCCTTAGAAAAACTAAAAGCAGTAAAACCTGTAACCGTTTCGCAAGCCTCTAGAATTAGCGGTGTTTCTCCAAATGATATTTCAGTATTACTGGTTTATATGGGACGTTAAATAAAATTATTTTATAAATGTTTCACGTGGAACAATTCTTCAAGAGGAATTAAAATACTTTGTGTATTCGCGTCTTTACGAGAACCAATAAACAAAATGAAAAACACTCAAAAATCAATTTATTTAAAAACGAAAGACTTCTTGGTAACAGGAGAAGAGTTTAGCTTGTTGTATGATCAAGAAAGGGAAATGTTGATAACAAGTCCACAACCAGCAATAGAAAATCTCTCGAAATATTACGAAAGTGAGGAGTATATTTCTCATACAGATAGTAAAAAAGGTTTGGTTTCTTTTTTATATCAAATTGTTAAAAAGCGTGCACTTCAAAAAAAATTAAATTTAATAGCCTCGTTAAATAACGGAACAGGAAACCTGTTAGATATTGGTGCAGGAACTGGAGATTTTTTAAAACAAGCTAAAAGTAAAAGTTGGAAAATATCTGGAGTAGAGCCCAATGGTTCTGCTAGAAATTTAGCACAAGAAAAAGGGGTGATTTTAAAAGAAAGCATAACAGACTTTAAAGGAAAAAAGTTTGATGTAATTACACTTTGGCATGTACTAGAACATTTACCAAATTTAGAAGAAACAATTTCAAAAATTGAAAACTTACTAAAACCTGGAGGCATATTAATAATTGCAGTTCCTAATTATAAATCGTTTGATGCAACGTATTATAAATCTAATTGGGCCGCTTATGATGTGCCAAGACATTTATGGCATTTTTCCAGAAAATCGATGGAAGTTTTGTTTTCAAAAGATATGGAACTAGAAAAAATAAAACCTATGATTTTTGATTCTTATTATGTGAGTCTTCTTTCAGAAAAGAACAAAACAGGAAAACAAAATCTTATCAAAGCATTTTTTATTGGGTTGCGATCCAATTTTTCTGCTTGGACTACGGGAGAGTATTCTTCATTGATTTATTGCTTCAAAAAAGCGGGATAAGCCAAGATAAAGCGTTTTAAGAGAGAAAACCTACTAAGCCAAGTTAGTTGTTTGATGATTTTTTTAAAACAGTTATAACCCTTAATTCAAAGGGGCTTTAAATAGGGTAAAGTTATTAATAAAAAACATTTAATAGAAAACCCTTATACCAATTCTTTTTTATGAATCAGTCGTGTTAATTGAATAGATAAGTCGGTAAAAATAATTTTTGCATTACCGTTTCGTTCTACATGATATTCTGCTTCTTCCAATGCTTTCATAATTCCAAAAATATTATTTTGATGAACAAATGGAGCAAATTTTTCTAACGAAAATTTAAAATCGTTACTTTCAAAATAGATAAGAGAATCTACCTTGTAGTTTTTTAACATGGCTTGTCTAAAAAGTTCTAGACAATATCCCAAGAACTTTTTTTGAGTTTCTCTGCCTTCTTTTGCTAATAGTTCGCTCCAAGTTAATAAATCATTGATAGAAGCTTTATTTCCTTTTGCTCTAAAAGCAGTTCTAACCCAAGTTACAAACCATTTTTCAAATTCTGCATCTTCTTCATTATTAGAAATTAAATGGAGCGCTTTATTAAAATCGCCATTTGCTTGATGGCTAATACTTTTAGCAACATAATCTGTAATATCATAATTATTAGTTAGTTGTGTTGCAATTACTTCTTCAGATAACAAAGGAAAATGTAATTTTTGACAACGAGATTGGATGGTCCCCAGTACTTTCTCTTCATTTTCAGTTAATAATAACAGCACGGTTTTTTCAGGAGGCTCTTCAATCAATTTTAATAGTTTATTAGAACATTCGATATTCATTTTATCGGCCATCCAAATAATCATCACTTTGTAACCTCCTTCGTACGCTTTAAGTGACAATTTTTTCGAAATATCTTCCGCTTCATATTTACTAATATTCCCTTGTTTTTTTTCAATTCCTAAAAACTGTAACCAATCGTATAAAGCTGCATAAGGATTGTTTAAAACAAACGCTCGCCACTCTGTTGAAAAATGTGAAGAAACAGGATTTTTTTTAATCGCATCATTGGTGTTTACAGGCATTGCAAAATGTAAGTCTGGATGCGCCAGTTTTGAAACTTTATTTGCACAAGCTTCATATTCTATACTATCCTTACTAAAGCTATGGCATAAAATTTCTTTTGCATAACTTAAAGCAATGGGTAAAATACCACAACCTGCCTTTCCTATAAAAAGCTGAGAGTGCGGAATCCGCCCATTTTCTATAGTGGTTAAAAGGTGTGATTTTAAGTGTTCTTGCCCTATTACTTCTGAAAAATCCATAAACAATATTACGCTAATTTCTTCAAAAAAGAAACCTTGAAATCCGTATATTTACATCCGAAATTTATACCAATGATACGATTAAAAAAATACTGAAAGACACATGAAAACAGTAAATGATTTTAATTTTGAAAACAAAAAAGCACTCATCCGTGTGGATTTTAATGTGCCTTTAAATAAAGAATTAGAAGTAACGGATACCACAAGAATAAAAGCTGCAAAAGCAACGATTATTAAAGTTTTAGAAGATGGAGGTAGTTGTGTTTTAATGTCACACCTAGGAAGACCTAATGGAAAAGAAGATAAATTTTCATTACAACATATTGTTGATGACATAGAAAGTGTAGTGGGTGTTGAAGTGAAATTTGTTTCAGATTGTATTGGCGAAAAAGCAATGGAGGCAGTTTCAAAAATGCGTCCAGGCGAATTAATAGTATTAGAAAATTTACGTTTTTATAAAGAAGAAAAAGCAGGAGATAAAAATTTTGCAGAGCAACTCTCTAAGTTGGGTGATATTTATGTAAACGATGCTTTTGGAACCGCACACAGAGCTCATGCATCCACTTCGGTAATTGCTCAGTTTTTTCCAGAAAACAAATGTTTTGGATTGTTGTTGGCTTCAGAAATCGAGAACATTGGTAAAGTGTTAACTCATAGCGAAAAACCGGTAACGGCGATTATTGGTGGTGCTAAAGTTTCTTCAAAGATTACGATTATTGAAAACATTTTAGACAAGATTGACCACTTGATTATTGGTGGAGGAATGGCGTTTACGTTTATAAAAGCACAAGGCGGAAGTATAGGGAATTCTTTGGTGGAAGACGATAAACAAGAGTTGGCATTGTCTATTTTAAAACAAGCAAAAGAAAAAAATGTAGCAGTTCACCTCCCTGTAGATGCTATTGTTGCAGATGATTTTTCAGAGGAAGCTAACACAGATATTATAGCTATTGATACTATACCTGATGGTTGGATGGGATTAGATGTAGGTCCAAAAACCAACATGTTATTTTCTGAAGTAATACTACAATCTAAAACCATTTTATGGAACGGACCTGTGGGTGTTTTTGAAATGGAAAAATTTTCAAAAGGAACAATTTCTTTAGGAAACGCCATTGCCGAAGCTACTAAAAACGGTACTTTTTCTTTAGTTGGCGGAGGAGATTCTGTGGCAGCTGTTAAACAATTCAACCTAAGTGATAAGGTAAGTTATGTGTCTACTGGCGGTGGTGCAATGTTGGAGATGTTAGAAGGGAAAACACTACCTGGGATTGAGGCGATGTTGAAATAAATCTTTCTGCAAGGTTTTTAAAACCTTGTAGGTATAAAGCCTACTATATACTTACTAAAAGTTAAATAATTTGACCTTTCTTCTCAATTCCCTACATTTATCAAAATTTTAAACCCCGTAGTGCGTTAGACTTCTATGAAACTTAACTATTTATCCCCAAAACTCATTTTCTTTTTTCTTTTTATAGGAATTGGAACACTTTATTCTCAAGAAGAAGTAAAAGAAATAGATTCTTTATCAGTTGCTAAACTAGAGCTTCAGAAAAAACCTATTCAAACTACAGACTCTATAGTTGTAAATGAATCTAACAGAGATTTAACAACAACTAAAATTCTTATTAATAAAAAAGACACTATAGTTTACGATCTTCAAGATCATGCTTTAGCTAGAGAAATAGATAGTTTATGGATGAGTGAATTGTATAATTCTGAAAGATTTGAAGAGGTTTACGGAAGCATTCTAAATCAAGATTATGAGCCTGTAGACTACGAAGAATTACCTACCGAAGTTTTAAAACAACGACTAGAAGAGCTTAATGCTCGCACTCCTTTTAATGTAGAATACAATCCATCTTTAGAGAGTGTGATCAAACATTACTTAAAAAATCGCCGTAGAACCATGGGGAAATTAATCGCCTTGAGCGAATATTATTTTCCAATGTTTGAACAGGAATTAGACAAACATAATCTCCCTTTAGAAATTAAATATTTAGCGGTGGTAGAATCTGCTTTAGACCCTGTTGCTCAATCTCGAGTGGGTGCAAAAGGACTTTGGCAATTTATGTTTACTACTGGAAAAATGTATGGTTTAGAGGTGAGCTCGTATGTAGATGAACGTGCAGACCCTGAAATGGCCACCGAAGCAGCCAGTAAATATTTAAAAAGCTTGTATAAAAGTTTTAACGATTGGGATTTAGCTTTAGCGGCGTATAATTCGGGTCCAGGAAATGTATCAAAAGCGATTAGAAGATCTGGAGGAGAAACCAATTATTGGAAAATAAGACGAAATTTACCCAGAGAAACTGCAGGCTATGTTCCTGCTTTTTTAGCAACCATGTATATTTTTGAATATGCCGAAGAACATGGTTTTAAAAGCACGGGGCCACGATACCATCAAATAGCTACAGACACCGTACAAGTAAAAAGATTGATTACACTAGAACAAGTTGCGCAAGTTGTTAATTTACCTTTGGAAGAAGTTCAATTTTTGAATCCTTCGTATAAGGTTGGAATCATACCTTATATAAAAGAGAAAAACTATACATTGAGACTTCCAGTAGATAAAATCGGAAAATTTGTTACTAATGAAGCCGCAATTTACGCGCATGTAGAAGAAGAAATTAAAAACCTTGAAACGCCCTTACCTAAATATGTAGAGCAGCCAGACCGCATTCGCTATCGAGTACGAAGTGGAGATTATCTAGGTAAAATTGCAGAACGACATGGTGTGGGCGTGAGCCAGATAAAAAAGTGGAACGGTCTTAAAAGCAATAATCTTAGAGTTGGGCAACGGCTTACAATTTACCCTAGAAAACCCGTAAGTTCTAGCAGCCAATCTTCAGTAGTAAAAACGACAACTAAAGGCAATGTGAAAATTTATACCGTTAAAAATGGAGATTCACTTTGGAGCATCTCTCAAAAATTTCCTGGAGTTACTGTTGAAAAAATTAAAAATTGGAACGATATTAGCAGTAACAAATTAAAACCCGGAATGAAGCTAAAAGTTTCTAAGGGATAATTCAATCAAAAATCCATTTTAAATGAGACCATTTTATATTGTTGCATTCTCTTTGCTGGTTCTTTTTTCTTGTAACTCTAACGGAAATAAAAAAAGTAATTATCGCCAACAATCTGTTGGGAATATAAATTCATTACGAATTATTACACCAGATGAATTATGGACAGATACCGTTGGTGAGGAAATACGAAAATATTTTGCAGCACCTACCGATGGACTTCCACAAGACGAGCCGCTATTTTCAATGAATCAAATGAAACCGTCTGATTTTTCAGGTTTTATGAGAAGCAACCGTCTTTTTATTCACGCAACTTTAGGCGAAAATGAATCTTTTAAAATTGCCAAAGACCCTTATGCCAGACCTCAAATAGGAGTAATAATTGTTGCTAAAACTAAAGAAGGGTTAGTTGAATTAATTTCAGAAAACCAAGAAAAAATTATTGAAGCATTTCATAAAACAGAAATTAAAGAAAGACAACGTAGAACTTTAATCTCACCTAAAAAAATTGACTCTCTAAAAGAACGGTTTGGCTTGAGTATTAAAATCCCTTCAGCTTATAGAATCGCCAGTGAATCGGATAATTTTTATTGGCTTCGGAAAGATCTAAAAAACGCAGGATCCACGAATATCTTAATTTATGAAGTTCCGTTACATTCTATTACCAACGATAGCCTAGTATTAAGTGAAATTATTAAAATAAGAGACGAAATAGGTGGCGGATATTTGCCAGTTGAAGATGATGCTAAGTTTATAACCGATCAGGCTTTTTCGACATCCTTATATCATTCAGAAATTGACAATAAATTTGCTTATGAAACTAAAGGGATTTGGGAAGTAGAAGGCGCTTTTATGGCAGGACCATTTATTAATTTTGCAGTCTACGATAAAGAAAATAAAAGGTATTTAATATTAGAAGGATTTACGTATGCTCCTACAGTAGGAAAGAGAAACCTTCAATTAGAACTAGAATCGATAATAAGATCAGCTAAAATAAATTAATACGATTATTTTTTATCGTCTAATTTAGTGGTGTCATCGGTGTCTTCTTTAGAAGCGTCTTTAAACTCTTTAAGGCCGCTTCCTAAACCACGCATAAGTTCGGGTATTTTTTTACCTCCAAACAACAATAGTACAACTACAACAATTAATACTATTTGAGGCCATCCAATCACTAAAGGTAATATTGCTAAATTCATTGTATAAATATTTATAGTACAAATGTAACAAGAAATCATTAGAATGAGCGTTTTCATTTTAACTTTACTAGATAGCGCTTACATTGTTTTATATTTGCTAAATAGTAGCATAAAAAATGAATAAAGAAAAGAGGTCAAAAAAAATTAAACATAAATTGCTTCATAAGTATCGATTAGTAGTGCTTAATGAAGATACTTTTGAGGAACGATTTACTTTTAAACTCAATAGACTTAACGTATTTGTTTTTAGTATTATCTCTGTTATTATTTTAATTTCAATTACGACAATTCTTATCGCTTTTACTCCATTACGGGAATATATTCCCGGATATTCTTCTGTTGCTTTAAAGAAAAAAGCAACACTTCTTACTTATAAAACAGATTCGCTACAACAAGTTATTGCTATTAATGATCAATATTTTTCATCTATAAAAAGAGTATTGGCAGGAGAGGTGAATATTGTAGATTTTAATAAAGACTCTATTATAGAAGCTGCTAAAAAAGAAAATTTTAAAATAGACTTTACTCTTTCTAGAGAAGACTCTCTGTTAAGAGAAAAGGTATTATTAGAAGACAAATACAACCCTTTAGTAACAAATTCTGAAGTGAGCTTTGTATTATTTCCACCAGTAAAGGGAATCATTTCTGAAGAGTTTAATATAAAAGACAAACACTTTGCAATAGATATAGTTACAGCGAAAGATGCCCCTGTAAAAGCTACAGCAGATGGCACGGTGATTTTTTCTGAATGGACTTCAGAAACAGGTTTTGTGATTATTATTGATCATTCTAATAATTTCCTTTCTGTATACAAACACAATGCTTTATTAACTAAAGAGCAGGGAGAATTAGTGAAAGCGGGAGAAGTAATTGCACAAGTTGGAAATACAGGAGAATTTTCTACAGGGCCTCATCTTCATTTTGAATTATGGAGTGATGGGTATCCAATAAACCCATCTAGTTTAATAGATTACAATTAAAAAAATGTATTTAAAATCCTTAGGCGCAAAAATACTAGCAAAAAAAGCAGTGAAGAGCATTCAAAAATGGTCTTCAAATCCTATTGAAACGCAACAAAAAGTTTTTAAAAAGTTAATTTCTGAAGCAAAAAATACTTCCTTTGGAAAAGACCATAATTTTAATACGGTTTTATCTCATCAAGATTTTGTAAAGCAAGTTCCCATAAGAGATTATGAAGGACTAAAAACTTATTTTGAAAGAGTAGCTAATGGAGAAAAAAACGTACTTTGGAAAGGCAAACCAACCTATATAGCAAAGACTTCTGGCACAACTTCTGGTGCAAAATATATTCCTATTACAAAAGAATCGATGCCGTTTCATATCGAAGCTGCTAAAAACGCCTTACTCTGTTATATTGAGAAAACAGGTAATGTTGATTTTGTTAACGGAAAAATGATATTTCTACAAGGCAGTCCAGTACTCACCGTAAAAAACGGAATTAATATTGGAAGACTTTCTGGAATTGTTGCCCATTTCGTGCCAAAATATCTTCAAAATAATCGCTTACCAAGCTGGGAAACAAATTGTATAGACGATTGGGAAACAAAAGTAGACGCTATAGTTGAAGAAACTAAAAATGAGAATATGACTTTAATTAGTGGTATTCCGTCTTGGGTACAAATGTATTTTGAGCGACTGGAAGATGCTACAAATAAAAAAGTGGGAGACTTGTTTAAAAACTTTAATTTGTTTGTTTACGGAGGAGTAAATTATGAGCCTTATAGAGCAAAGTTTGAGTCTATAATTGGCAGAAAAGTAGATAGTATTGAACTATACCCTGCTTCTGAAGGTTTTTTTGCTTTTCAAGATACTCAAACTGAAAAAGGACTGCTATTGCTTTTAAATTCTGGTATTTTTTATGAGTTTGTGGAAGCTTCCAAATTCTTTGATGAAAATCAAAAACGTTTAACGATTGGTGAGGTAGAAATTGGTATAAACTATGTGATGATTATTTCGACCAACGCGGGACTTTGGGGTTATAATATTGGAGATACCGTTGAGTTTACTTCAACCAAACCGTATCGAGTACTAGTTTCAGGAAGAATAAAACATTTTATCTCCGCTTTTGGTGAACACGTGATTGGTAAAGAAGTAGAGCAAGCCATTAGAGAGGCGATGGAGGAGTTTCGTTTTTCTATTTCAGAATTTACGGTAGCGCCACAAACCAATCCAGAAGAAGGAGAATTACCTTATCACGAGTGGTTAATTGAGTTTGAAAATGTACCAGAAAATCTTTCAGAAATTGCAGGTTTTATGGATGAAAATATGCAAAAACAAAACACGTACTATAAAGATTTAATTATAGGAAATGTGTTGCAGCCTTTAAAGATTTCACCTTTGTCCCTAGAAAGCTTTAATAACTATATGAAATCGCAAGGAAAACTCGGTGGGCAGAATAAGGTCCCAAGACTTTCGGATAATCGTGATATTGCTGATGCATTATAAAGGGTTAGGATGATTCAAAAGTCATCCAATCAATAAACTTACTTATGTTTAAAAAGATACTGAATCAAGTTCAGGATTAAAACTATCTTTGCACAGAAATATGGCTATGATAAAAACACATAAAAGAACACGAGCTCAGGAAAGTTCTGGAGCTATAGAACGGTTGTATATTACAATGCGCCACCTTTTTAACAGAGGGTTTTATAAACCGATGGGAGTATCTGGAGAAACATTAAGAGATTCACTTTTAACACTTAGCCCAGAAATTTATGGATCTATCTCTGAAGAAAAACTAGAACTAGACGGGCTGCTTTATGTAATAGATAGACTTCCTTTTGGGATTGAAGAATGTAGGTTTGTAAATTTAACAAGTGATGAAGGGTATAAAAACTCTCTTTTTGAACCTATTATTCCTCCAAAACGAAGAAGAAATTGCTACCGCATCGATGCGGAGCAGATGAACATTGAAATCACTCGTGGGCGTTCAGAAATTTATGACATACTAACGCACCTCACTTTTTTATATATAGAATCTCATAAAATAATGACTAAAGTGGTTATTAACGATGGTAACGACGTTAATAGAGATTGGAAAAAATTGGAGAGCACTGTTCTTAAAAAAGGAAAATTATCTCAAAAAGAAAAAGAAATTGCACTCACTCATACCGCTAATTTTTTAGGTAGAACCTTTGAAGAAGTTAGTGAGGTATACCCAAATTTTGCTACTAAAACAGATCCAAACCGATTTTTAAAAATTATATACTATCTAGGAAAATTAGCTATTGAAGAAGAGATAAATAATACCAAACGAATTATCACTTTTAGTCCTGTACTTCGGGAACGAATAGGGCACCATATTCATGGAGAAATTTGGGCATCTACCATTAAGAAAAAATTAGATGAGAATAATTTATTAGGCCGCCCAATTCATATTATAAGTGCCAATATGCATAGTGTAATGAACACATTGTATGGGCCTTCAACATTAGCAGCGGAGTATAAAAAACATTCTGCGATGGAAGTATATGAAAAACTAAGTGACTCTTCAAATTCATTACTTCGGAAAAAAGTGATGAAAGGTGCTGCTACAAAGGGACTAATTTATATTAAAGATACTAGCGGGACTAATATTAATGTTCAAATTATTGATACTAAAAAGTTGCCAGAAAGCAGTTTCACTAATGGATTAAACGAACTTTCTACTGAAGATAAACCGGTAATTATTGTAATGGATTATGCTTTTGGGGAGCAAGCTTTCGAGACGATGGATGAACTTTTAAAACCCTATATTAAAACTCAAAAAGAAAAATATTTTCTAAACGTAGAATCTGTTTCTATTATGGGAAAAGCTGGGATTTTAGTAGGTGGAAAAGGAGATATAATGATCCCTTCAGCTCATGTATTTGAAGGGACTGCAGATAATTATCCTTTTAAAAATATGTTGAAGAAATCTCATTTTGAAAATGATGATATTAAGGTTTGTAAAGGAGCGATGATTACAGTTTTAGGAACTTCTCTTCAAAATAAAGAAATACTAAAGTTCTTTCACAAATCTACTTGGAATGTTATAGGATTGGAAATGGAAGGCGCTCATTATCAGAAAGCGATTCAGTCGGCTTCAAAAATAAGAAGAAGCATAAGTGCTAAGGTGAAGGTGCGGTATGCTTATTATGCTTCGGATAACCCATTAGAAACCGGAGGCACATTAGCATCTGGAGGATTAGGAACTTCGGGTGTAAAACCAACGTATTTAATTACCGAAAAAATGTTAAATCAAATTTTAGATTAGGTTAATTTTGAAGAATAAAATATTAATAACTGGAGGCGCAGGATTTATAGGCTCTAATTTTACAGCGTTAGTTGTAGAAAATAAGGAAGACCAAATTTTTGTTTTAGACAATTTGACGTATGCTGGAAATTTAAAAAACTTAGAGTCCGTGTCTAATCTTCCAAACTACACCTTTATAAAAGGAGATATTTGTGATGAAGCCTTAATAGATAGCCTTTTTAAGGAGCATCAATTTAATAAAGTAGTACATTTTGCGGCAGAATCTCACGTTGATAATTCTATTACTGGTCCAGGAGCTTTTATACAAACCAATATAGTAGGAACGTTTAATTTATTGCAGAGCGCGTATAGGCTTTGGATGAATGGCCCAAATAAACATAATATTGATTTTAAAAATGCCCGTTTTTTACACGTTTCTACCGATGAGGTTTATGGAACCTTAGGCGAAACAGGTTTGTTTTTAGAAACCACTCCGTACGCACCTAATAGTCCGTATAGCGCCTCAAAAGCATCCTCAGATTTTATTGTAAGAAGTTATTTTCATACCTATGGAATGCCAGTAGTTACCACTAATTGTTCTAATAACTACGGAAAACATCAGCATAAAGAGAAGTTAATTCCAACTATAATTAGAAAGGCAATTTCGGGAGAAGAAATTCCTATTTATGGTAACGGAAAAAACATACGTGATTGGATTTATGTAACCGATCATTGTAAAGGAATAAAGTTGGTTTTAGATAAAGGAAGATTAGGAGAAACCTATAACATCGGAGGAAGAAACGAACGAGAAAATCTTTATATTGCACATACCATTTGTGATTTATTAGATAAGTTAGTACCTAACAAAACACCCTATAGAGATCAAATGACGTTTGTTCAAGACCGTGCTGGTCATGATTTTAGATATGCGATTGATGCAGAAAAGATTGAAAGCGAATTAGGTTGGAAAGCTGAAGAAAATTTTGAAAGTGGTATTTTAAAAACTATTGAGTGGTATTTGAATAATAAAGACCAATTATGAAATGAGCATGTTAACGTTTTTCCCATATAAAGGAATGACTAATCGCGAACAGCATGTGACCGATTTATTAAATAGTATAAACACATGAAAGGAATAATATTAGCAGGAGGTTCAGGCACCAGATTACACCCCTTAACATTAGCAGTAAGCAAACAGCTAATGCCAGTGTACGACAAGCCAATGATTTACTATCCGTTGTCAACATTATTATCGGCAGGAATTAGAGAAATACTTATTATTTCGACCCCTCAAGATTTACCTTTATTTGAGAAATTATTGGGAGATGGAAAAAGGTTAGGTTGTGAGTTTTCTTATGCTGAACAAGTAGAACCCAACGGACTTGCAGAGGCATTCATTATTGGAAAAGAGTTTATAGGAAAAGATAAAGTAGCCTTGATTTTAGGAGATAATATTTTTTATGGATCGGGATTAAAAGAACTTTTACAAGCTAATAATAACCCCGATGGAGGGATCATTTATGCCTATCACGTTCAAGATCCAGAACGTTACGGAGTGGTAGAGTTTGATGACAAAGGAAAAGCTATTTCAATTGAGGAAAAACCCTTAAGTCCGAAATCCAATTTTGCTGTACCGGGAATTTATTTTTACGATAATTCAGTAGTTGAAATTGCTTCTAGCATGGAACCTAGTGATAGAGGAGAATTAGAAATTACCGATGTAAACAACGAATATCTTAAACAAGGAAAATTAAATGTAAGCATACTAGACAAAGGAACCGCGTGGTTAGATACAGGTACTTTTGCTTCGTTAATGCAAGCTTCACAATTTGTGGAGGTAATTGAAGAGCGTCAAGGACTTAAAATAGGCGCGATAGAGCAAGTAGCCTACGATATGGGCTACATTACAAAAGAGCAGTTACAGAAATTAATCGAGCCTTTAATAAAAAGCGGCTACGGAAAACACATATTTTAATCGTGGAAATTAAACACACACCCTTAAAAGATTGTTTTGTATTAACTCCTATGGTCTTTAAGGATGAGCGAGGTGCTTTTTACGAAACATATAACCAAAATCTATTTGAAAAGGTTACGGGGAAGCAAGTAAGCTTTATTCAAGACAATCAATCAACTTCTAATTTTGGAGTGTTAAGAGGGTTACATTATCAAATAGGTGAAATGGCTCAAGCGAAGTTAGTACGAGTTATTCAAGGGAAAGTGTTAGATGTTGTGGTTGATTTAAGAAAAGATTCAGACACTTTCGGGGAGCATTTTTCAATTATTTTGGATGATGTAAAGCAAGAACAACTTTTTGTTCCCAAGGGTTTTGCACATGGGTTTATCACCCTTTCTCCTACCTCAAAGTTTGCTTACAAGTGCGATAATTTTTACGATAAAGCTTCAGAAAGAGGAATTATATACCATGACGCAACTTTAGAGCTGGATTGGCATCTATCTGAGGAAGATTTTATTATTTCAGAAAAAGATAAATTACTTCCTACATTTTTAGAGGCAACAAAATGACATTCGCTTTCGTAAAAGATGAATATGAAAAAGGTTTTAGTAACAGGTGCTAACGGGCAATTAGGAAGATGTATTAAAGATGCATCGGTTAACTTTCCTAAGTTGAACTTTTTATTTGTTTCTCGTGAGGATTTGGATATTGAAAACAAAGAAGCCGTTTCAGAAATATTTTCAAAAAACCAATTCGATTATTGTATTAATACTGCTGCCTATACCAATGTAGAAAAAGCTGAAAGTGAGCAAGAAAAAGCATTTCAGATAAATGCAGAAGCTGTTAAAACAGTAGCTTTAATTTGCAATCAAAGTAACACTACCCTCATTCAAATTTCTACAGATTATGTTTTTGATGGTAAGAAGACAACTCCCTATACAGAAGAAGACACCACCAGTCCAATTAATGTATATGGAGCTTCCAAACTAAAAGGGGAGCAATATATACAAGAGATTTGCAACAATTATTTTATTATTAGAACTTCGTGGTTGTACTCGCAATATGGTCATAATTTTTACAATTCAATTTTAAAGTTTGTAAAAGAAGGGCGAGATTTGCAGATTACAACAGAGCAAATAGGGACACCAACCAATGCTAATGATTTAGCCAATGCAGTTCTTCAAATTATTAAATCTGGCAGCAATAAATCTGGCATTTATAATGTTAGCAACTCAGGTGAAGCAACTTGGTATGACTTTGCTAAGGAGATATTAAAACAGACAAAGCAAATAAACATGACAAATCTTGAAAAAACAGAGGAATACCGTACTTTTGCTGCAAGACCAAAGTTTAGTGTTTTGGACATTAAAAAATATAGATTTGTTTTTAATGCAAAACCGTTAAATTGGGAAAGAAGTTTAAGTTTATTAACAACCAACATCACACAATAGATATGAAACCAAATAGCACAGATGAAATAGATTTAATATATGTCTATAATAAGATTAAAAAGTTAGTTAGAGGGTGGGTTGCATTAACATTTAGAGCAATTGATTTTATTATTAAAAAATGGATAATAATTACATCATTAATTATTATAGGGGTGGCTTTAGGATATTTTTCTCAAAAGGACGCTAGACCTAGTAAGAAAGCTAATGTATTGATAAGAATAAATCATGATGCCGTAGACTATGTTTATAATGAAGTAGAGTTATTAAACAAAAAAATTAAAGAAAATGATATTTCCTATTTTGACAATTTTGGAATAAAAGATAGTATAGAAATTAAAGAAATAGAGATTACACCAATTATTAACTTAACAGATATTACTGAAGGTTATCAAATCAATGATAGAAAATTAGAAGGACTATTAAAAAACCTAAAATTTAATGAAGATGAAATAAATATTAACGAGACCTTTATTTCAAAATATAAGTATCACAATTTAAATTTTTCTTTACTCTATTTTGCAAATAATGAAACTATTAAGAAAACAATAGATTTTTTCAATAATAATGAATTCATAGGAAGAGTTAAAGACACTACACTTAATGATATAAAAACACATATTGCAAATAATAAAAAATCTATTTCTCAAATTGATTTGATTATAGATAATTATAGCAACAATGAATCACTACAATCACCTTCAAATCAAATATTTGTAGTTGATAAAAACTTTAGTCTTAATGAACTTATAGAAAAAAAGATAGAATTACAGCAAGAAACAGAAAAGCTAAATAAATTTTTAGTTTATGCCAAAGATATTGTTATAGTTGTTAATAAACCTTCATTAGTTATTGTAAATAAAGGAATTTTAGGAAACAAAATGATTAAATATCCAACACTATTAGTTTTTGCATTCCTTGTGTTATCTATTTTAAGGCATTTCTATTTTTATCTAAGAGGTATAGCTGAAATTTCCGAAAAAGAAAAAACAAATTAGATAATAATGTTTTTATGAAAATGAATCTAATTGTTTTCGGAACAAGACCAGAGGCGATAAAAATGGCTCCCTTGGTATTAGAATTTGCAAAAGAGACCTCTTGTGTTACTAAAGTTTGTGTCACAGCTCAACATAGAGAAATGTTAGATCAGGTCTTGGATTTTTTTGAAATAATCCCTGATTATGATTTAAATGTAATGAAACCCAATCAAAATTTGTACAGCTTAACAGCAACAATCATAGAGAATATGAAAGCTGTTTTAGAAGATGCAAAACCAGATTTTGTTTATGTTCATGGAGATACTACCACCTCTATGGCTGTAGGTATAGCAGCTTTTTATTATGGAGCTAAGGTTTGCCACGTAGAAGCGGGGCTAAGAACGTTTGATAGGAAATACCCGTTTCCTGAAGAATTTAATAGACAATTAACAGGGAAAATTGCCGATTATCATTTTGCTCCTACACCTGTTTCAAAACAAAATTTGCTTCAAGAAAATGTAAGAGATATAAATATATTAGTTACTGGAAACACAGTTATTGATGCGCTATTATTAGGAGTAAAAAAAGTAAACCAAGAATCATTCAAAGATTCAGAAATAGATCATCTAAAAGGAATAGTAGATTTTTCAAAAAAAATCATATTAGTTACGGGTCATCGTAGAGAAAATCATGGAGAAGGATTAATTAAAATTTGTACTGCACTTAAAAAACTCGCTTTAGACTATAAAGGTATTCAAATTATTTATCCAGTTCATTTAAATCCGAATGTTGAAGGTCCGGTAAATGAATTATTATCGGGAATAAAAAATATAATTCTTGTAAAACCATTGGCTTATGCTGCCTTTTTATGGCTCATGGAAAAAGCGTATTTTATTATTACTGATAGTGGTGGGATCCAAGAGGAAGCACCAAGTCTAGGAAAGCCAGTTTTAGTAACAAGAGATACTACCGAAAGACCTGAGGCAATAGATGCTGGTACAGTTTGTTTAGTAGGAACTAATACAAATGTTATACTAAAAGAATCTAAAAAATTGTTAGATGATAGTGCTTATTATCAATCTAAAAGTATTTTGCATAATCCTTATGGTGATGGGAAATCAGCTCAGCGGATTGTGAATTTTATAAAAGAATTATAAATGAAACGAGCATGTTAAAATTTTTATCAGACAATAAAATGACTAATTGCGAACAGCATATGTCTGATTTTAAAAATAGTAAAAACATATGAAAAATAAACCTAGTGTAGTAATGATGGGTCTTGGGTATATAGGTTTACCTACTGCTGCATTAATAGCAAGTAGAGGATTAAAAGTTAATGGAGTTGATATTCGTGAGAATGTTGTAGAAACGATTAACCAAGGGAAAATACATATTGTAGAACCAGACTTAGATGGGTTGGTTCATAAAGTAGTGAAAGAAGGATTTTTAAGTGCAGCGACAAAACCTATTCCATCAGATGTATATTTAATAGCGGTTCCAACTCCTTTTAAAGAGAATCATGAACCAGATTTAACTTATGTGGCTTCGGCAGTAAAAAGTATAATTCCCACACTCACAAAAGGGGCGTTAGTGATTTTAGAATCGACAAGCCCAGTAGGAACTACTAGAAAAATGGAAGCACTGATATTTAAAGAACGACCCGAACTTAAAGGGAATATTTATTTAGCTTATTGCCCCGAAAGAGTACTTCCAGGAAATATTATCTATGAATTAAAACATAATGACAGAGCGATAGGAGGAATTGATAAAGCATCTACCCAAAAAGCTATTTCATTTTACAAACATTTTGTAGCTGGAGAATTACACCCCACCAACGCTAAAACTGCAGAAATGGTAAAATTGGTTGAAAATGCCTCAAGAGACAACCAAATAGCCTTTGCCAATGAGTTATCTATTATTTGTGATAAAGCAGGGATTAATGTATGGGAGATGATTGCTTTAGCAAACAAACATCCCAGAGTAAATATTCTAAATCCTGGGACTGGTGTTGGCGGACATTGTATAGCTGTTGACCCTTGGTTTATAGTTTCAGAGTTTCCAAAGGAAAGTGCCCTAATCAGAAAATCAAGAGAAACAAATACGTATAAAACCCAATGGGTTATTGAAAAGATTAAAAACGAAGCATTACTTTTTAAACAAGAAAAAGGCAGAGAAGCAATAATTGCTTGTATGGGCTTGGCTTTTAAACCAGATATAGATGATTTACGAGAGTCTCCTGCCTTATTAGTAAACGACACATTAATTACAGAAGGGTTAAAAGTTTTAAGTGTAGAGCTTAATTTAGAATCAGAATCTGCAAGAAAATTAACAAGTAGTTCTGAAGCATTACAACAAGCAGATATAATTGTTTTTTTAGTGTCTCATAAAGAGTTTAAAAACATAACAGTTTCTGAAAACAAAATTATTTTGGATTTTTGTGGAGTAACAAACAATTAAGTCTTGAATTCAACTTGTAAACGCAACTTTTAGCGAATGATGATATAGTGTTTTTTTTCTGGATATTCAAATATTGCAATAGGATTGTCTAGAACCATGGGGTTTGTTTTAATAAAAAGATTTAATTCCCCATATTTTTCAAAATCTATTACCGAATTTTGGAGACGTTGGCATTTATCGCTCTATACTTGGTTTAGAGATTATGTATATATCCCTTTTGGAGGAAGTAGAGTTAAAGAATAAAGGGTTTATTAAATTTATTTATAGTATTTGTTGTAAGTAGGTTATGGCACGAAGCAACATTAACATTTATTATTTTGAGAGCTAAATTTTTAAAACTTCTATACGATACTTTAAAAGTAAATGAAGGTAATTTTAAAACTAAAAACCATATAGTTCAATGAATTAAAATTGTACTTCGCTTAGAAGACTGATTGAATAATCCACTTGACAAAAACACAAGAAACTCTATATATTGTATAAACGCATGTGCAAAAAAAGCAACATCTATTTACAGTCCTATTTATAAAGGACGTGTCTCCAGATAATAATGCCTCCGAAAGAGCGATTCGTAATGTAAAAGTGAAACAAAAATATCAGGACAATTTAAAATACAACAAGCCGCTCAAAACTTCGCAAAAATACGCTCGGTAATAGACACAAGCATTAAAAACGGAATGAATGTCTTTGAAAGCTTATCCCTTATTGCTAAATTTGAGTTCCAGTTTCTAGACTGATTAGTTACAAGAATATTAATGAAGAAAAAAAATGGCTGCCAGTAATATTTTAAAAGATATAGAAAACAAGTATGATGTGAAGAGGTTAAAAACTATTTCAGGCATTAAAGTTTGGCCTCTAGTAAGACAGTTTTTAGTTTTTCAGGAGATAAAAAAAACTTTAGGATATGACAATAGGCTTCGAACAAGAAACAAAAGGCAATTACTTAAAAACTTCTACAGAGGGTTTAATAACATTTTTAGGCTTAAAAAGTTTGATTATTTATTCTTTAATAATACTGATAAAAGAGTTTTACATGCTAATAAATATTTTGATATTTATTTTGATGCCTGGGCAGATAAATTAGGACAGGACAAGAGTCTTTTTGTTGAATGGGCAATACATAAACATCTATCAAAACAAAAAACATATTCTAAAAATGTTATTTCAGATTTACCCTTTAAAGCTATTGTTGCTTTAGTTAAACTTTTTACTAAAATAAGGTTAGAAGATAGAGAACTTTTAAATGAAATAATTAAAGAACATCAAATTTCCAATCTTATTAATGAAGAGCTAAAAAATAAATTAGCTGAATTTAAAGTTTTCGATCTCTTATTTAAAATTACAAAACCAAAAGCGATATTTGTGCTTAGCAGTTTTTCCAAAATAAGTATTGTTGCTGCTGCAAAGAAAAGAGGAGTTAAAGTTTTTGAAGCTCAACATGGCTATATTGGAGACCATCATACATTTTATACAGCTAACATTAAATTTCCAGAGTATTATCCAGATTATTTAATATCTTTTGGTACCTATGAAAAAATACAATCCAACCCACGATTAATTTTTAATTCAAATCAGATTATTCCAATAGGAAGTTTCCAGCTTGAGTTAATAAAGAATAAACCCATACCCGACAATTTATTAAATTTTAAAGAAAAGTATGATTTGGTTTTTTGTATAACCTTACAAGCAATTAAAGAAGATATAATATTAGATTGGGTTTTCAATAATGCTAGAGACAATAAAAACTGGCTTTTTGTTATCAGGACTAAGGATAGAGATATAGACTATTCAAAATATACATCAGAAAATAACATTAAAGAGTTAAAAGAATATTCTATTTATGAAATACTAAAAGTAGCTGATTACAATGTAACAATTTATTCAACTACTGCAATTGAAGGAATCTTTTTAGGCGCTCCCCCTATTTTTTTTAATATAAATAATTTATCAAGGCAGCATTTTAATATTGACAAATTAAACGCTTTTGTAATTGAAGATGCTAATGAGAAATTAACTAAGAAAGAGTTAACAAAAGAATCATGTTTTGAAAAATCCTTTTTTATCGATAATTATTTTGAAAATGTTAATAAAACAATTTTAACTAAGTACATGACAAAAAATGAATTAAACCCATAAAGTTTTTATTAACAGCATTGATTTTCTTCATTAGATAAATAGGTTGAATAATACATATAATACGCTGAAAAATCAATGCTATAAATTAATTTTTTAACATTTATTTTATTGATTATCAATAGATTCTGTTTTTGTCCTGTACTAAACAATTTTAAATATTTAAAAATCAATCTTTGTCATATAAATTAATCTATTATAAAATATCTTCTTCTTTTTTTAACTATTCAAACAATTTTTGCACAAATTACAACAAGCACAGATCCTTTGTTTTATAATGGATTTGAATATGATACAGAAATAAATTATGGGACAAGTGGATGCTTTGATGGCGATCCACGATATGACTGTTTTCTAGGTGGAGATTTTACTACTAATTATCCAAATCAATGGAATACAGATTTAAGGTATAATTATGATTTAGGTAATTTTAATGCCTTCAAGATATATTATGCGATAGATTTAATAGACCCCGGAGTTGATAGTCAAAGAAAAGCCGAAGTGATACCTAACCCTTATTCTTCTGATAATAACAACTCTGATAAAGTTTTTTATACTTGGGCAAATTCTGGATATGGAGCAAACAATCAATATGCAAGAGTACAACCCTCATTATCAAGTAATCAAACTGGGAGTAATTATAATAGTACGGGTTTTGAAATTTTACATTATTCATTCAAATTTTATTTACCTAATCAATTTCAAACATTGATAAATAATTACCCAAACCACATATTGGATGGTGGTAGATTAACAATTATACAACTTTGGAATAAAAATGGAGATAATGCATCAAAAGGATTACGCCTAAACACAGCAATCAAAAAAGATTTTGAGGATGATTTTTTTAGCTTTTATATTGTTGCACAAGACTTACCAAGTAAGGATGTAGAATGGAAAGAGGATTTTCTGGAGACACCTATACCTATTGGTCAATGGAATACGCTTGATGTTTATTTTAAAGAAGGAGGTTTTAGCGAAGGATATTATAGACTTAAATTAAATGGAGAAATAGTCTTTAGTGGTTTTAGACAAACCAAAAATGATTATGACAATAATCCTGATGGTCTAACAGAATTAGATCCTTTTGAGCTATATACTTTCACACCACAATTAGTTGACCCTCTTTTTGGATTAGGTTATAAAACTGAAATTTTCTGGGATGATTTTACAATTTACGGAGACACTAAACTAAGACAGAAATATATAAAGGTGGGTTCTCCAACAAATGACACAGTGATAACAAATAATAATTTATCCCTTTATGCACAATGGATTAATGCTACAGAACCTTATGTAGGATTACCATATGATTGGAAATATATATTTTGGATATCCAATCGTGATGATAGTTCAAACATAATTTACACCCCTGGTCAAAAAACTAGACATCTAGATTTAACCCCTTATAGAGATAATGGACAATTAAGAGATAGTTCAAGATATAGAGTATATACAGCTATTAGAAATCATCCTTTTCTAAATAAATTTGGCTCTTGGCCTAATTATCATATGGATTTTGAAACAAATTTTAATGGAAAATCAATTGAAATAGATTTTAAAATTTATCCAAACCCTACAAAAGATTGTTTTACAATAGAGATAGATAATGATAGAAGCCTTGTGACGAATTTTAATATCTATGACAAATTTGGGTTTATAGTTTTTAATGCTAATGAAAGAAAGTTAACTAATAATAATTACAAGTTAAACATTTGCGGAACAAATATAGGACTTAAAGCTGGTATTTATTTTTGTGAATATGTTACAGCTAAAGGTAAAATTATAAAAAAATTAATTTTTTATAATTAACGTTTATATTTTTTCAAAATACCATTTTCTATCAATTTATCAATAATTGGCAACAAAACTTTAATAGGATATTTGGATCTTTCAGAAATAGTAATTAAATCGTTTTCTCCATCGGCTAAGTTTAAAATCCACATCATTGCTCTTACATAATCATCGTTTCCTGTTTGAGTAAATGTAGGGTATAATCCACGCTTACCAAGTTGAGGCTCTCCATAAGGCTTGGTATTAATATACTTTTCATTTCGCTCAATAAGTTCAATAATCTCTAGATATTTATTGACAGACCCTTCCATTGCATTAAAAGAAATAAAATCTTTGTTATCTGCGGAGGTGTGATACTCAGGGTATTTGGCATACATAGTGCGCATTAAGGAACCCATAGGGAGGTTAAACCCTGGAGAGCAGTATTGCCTTTCATCACTACCATTAGGGAAAAACTCTACTAAATTGTAATTTTTTTCGGTTTGGTCTAATATTGTTAAGGCAGCTCGATCAGCCAAAGAGTTTCCTCTTCTACTTTTTTTATAGGTAAATTTTCCTGGATCCCCTATGCAAGTAACAACAAACCCAGCTTGCATATATTCTTTCCAATATTCTCCATATTTTGAAAGCATATAAATTGCACCAATCGTTTCAGGAATAAAAACAAACCGATAAGTATATTTCCTTTTCTTTAAGTGCTTTAATTTTTGATACAAAAAAGCTGTAACTAAAGGGCCAGATAGTTCATTATTGGCAAGAGAAGGATGACATATATAAGTAGATATTAATATTTCTTTTTTTGAAGTTCCTTTCAAAATAGCTTCGCCAACAGTCATGCTTCCCATGCTGTCTAAAGAACTATCTATAAATACTTCGTATATTTCGTTCACATCTAAACTTAATAATTGGTTGTGAGATAAACAAAAGCCCCATCGCTCTTTGTAATAAGAACATAAATAAGGAATTAAATCGGGTTGTTTAGGTAGGGTATATAAATGCTCTTTTAATTCCTTAAAACTCAATGTTCCTTTAAAAGGAGTTGAATAACCCAAAACATGAAGATTATTTTTAGAGAAATCAATAATTTTATCTCCCTTACTGTTTTTTATCCAAGCATCTTGAATATTCCATTCAGGAGGAATATTCCAATCGTAGCAAGTAGTACCAGAGGGTATTTCATTTATTTCTAAATCAATAATTTCCGAAAGTATTTTTAGGCTTTCTCTATTTCCATTTCCAGTAAGACTTCTTGTTATTGGCCAAAGTCTATCGAAATAATCTTCTAAAGCATTGATCATTTTACTGTTTAGGATAGAATTTAATTTTTACTAATAAGAATTTCATAAATTCAATTTCTTCATTACTAAGTTGCTTGGTATAGGATCTATTCGAAACATCAAAATAAGTTTTGTTTTTACTTTTTATTTCAGAAGAGTCTTTGATTATTTGAATAGAATTTGGGTAAGAGGGATTTTTATTATAGAAAATATTAAGTTGCTCCTGCATGATTTCAAATTTTTTATCGGTTGGCACATCTATGTATTGATTTCCTAATTTGTCGGTAATATCTTTAGCAGGTACTCCAGCATAAATATGATTTTCTTCCATGTCTCTTGTAATTACTGAGCCAAGCATGGCCATACTTTTAGCTTTTGCATGTATAGGAGACACTAGGCAATGTCCAACAAACCAAACATCGTCTTCTACTACCATTGGATTTACTGACTCCCATTGACAGCCTTGGAGGGTATCTCCAAATCGAATGTGAGACCATAATTGACTCCCAGCACCAATTCCTACCCCATTCCCAATATAAAGTCCTCCATGGGTATTTAAAATACATCCCTGACCAAACCAACAACAACTTCCAATTTTAGCTTCTTTATATCCTGAAATCATTGTATTTTCACGAATCATTGTATAATCGCCAATTTCAATAGAAGGGCATATAATTTCAATATTTGAAGCTAAAAAAACACCATCTCCAATAATTATTTTTTTGGCTGGAATAGGTTTATTATTTGCATAATCGTAACCACCAGATATAGTAACATTATCTGCAATTCTAACCCCTTTTCCAATTTGCACTTCATCAGCGAAGAAACTGTATTTTTTATTTTCTGCTTCCAAAATATTTTATATGTTTGGTTTTAATAAATGGTTCTACTGCAAATATAGTGGGATTTTTTATCTTTGTCGTAACTAATCAGTCTCAAAAAACAAGTTATTGATTCATGTCAAAACGTATTTTGGCAACTTTTTTATTTCATGCCACATAGGCGGTAGTTTTATTTAGTTGTTTTTCTTTATATAATTTCATGGCATGAAGCATAAGGAGTTATTTGAACGATTAACTAAATTAGAAGAACCTCTTGATTTTTTAGAAAAAGAAAATAAGTACTTAAAAGATTGCTTAGCTTTTTACGAAAACCATAAAAATAGTCGTAATAGTTCAATTCAACCTTCGTAAGACCCCAACCGTTTTAAAGCTAACCAAAGTTTGCGTAAATCTTCATGTAAAAAGTCAGGAGGTTAAAAAGGTAGAGAAGGTAAAACTTTAGTAAATCTTCAAGCCACTTAAAACTTCACAAAAATACGCTCGGTAATAGATACAATCCTTAAAAATAGAATATGTCTTTGAAAGCTTATCTCTTATTGCTAAATTTGAATTTCAATTCAGAGACTGATTAATTACCAATATACATTACCTAAATTTACAGATATTCAATTTTTTATTGGAGACGATTTAAAACATGAGTTATTTTAGTATTAAAAACGATTCTATTTATTAAAAACAACAAACAGTGAAAATAATAGCAGAAAGTGCCTTTAACCACAACGGAAGCTTAGCTTATTTAAAAGAATTAGCTAAAGAAGCAAAAGCAAGCCAAACAGACTATTTTACAGTACAGGTAATGGATGTTGCTGCATTTTGCGTAAAAGATTACTCAAAATATAAAATTTACGAAGAAAACACACTGTCTTTTAACGAATGGGGTGAATTTTTTGTGTATTGTCATGAAATAGAGTTAGAACTCATCCCTTGTGTATTAGACATTCCTTCATTTGATTATTGTTATGCAAAGGGCTTTCGTTTTTTAAAATTACATGCTACCGATATAACAAATAAGACTATGCTAGAGAAAATGGCGACATTTAGCGATGTTACCCTTATCTTAGAAACACAATGTGCTACCGATCTAGAGCTAAAATATGCCTTAAATATAATAGGTGACAAGGTGATTTGTTTAATGCATGGTTTTAGTAATTATCCTACAGAGGTAGAAGATCTTAATTTAAACACGTTAGATTATTTTGCTTCGGAATACCCAGCATACAAAACAGGACTTGCAGATCATTCGTTAGACATAGACAAAGTACCATTAATGGTACTCGCAAAAGGATGTGATTATCTTGAAAAACACATTACACTTTCTAGAAATAACAGAAAATTTGATTATCAAGTTTCGCTTTATCCACACGAATTTGGTGCAATGGTTTCATTTATTCGTCACTATGAAACAGCTTTAGGAAACTTTATGAAACACCCTACAAAAACAGAATTAACCTATAGAAACGTAATGTATAAAAAAACCCTAGGCGATGGAGTTTTTAAACGAGCAGATGAAGGAGAGGATTATTTAACAAACAGATTTAACTCATTTAATAAAGAAAATGTAGGTGTTGCACTAATTGCACGATTAAAATCTAAAAGATTACCCTTAAAAGTCACGAAACCTTTTTTAGATACATTTCTTTTAGACTTTCTTTATAAAAGGCTGAACACTTCAAAAAATGTTGCAAAAACATTTTTAGCAACTTCAAGTTTAAAAGAAGATGAACCATTAGCAAAAATAGGCTTTGAGAATAATTATAATGTGTATTTAGGCCATGCTGTCTCTGTTATAGATAGAATGTTAGCACTTTCTTTACAAGAAGAATTTGGCGGGATTTTTAGAGTAACTGGTGACAACCCATTTACAGATATTGACTTAATAGATCAAATGGTAACTATGTTTATTGAGGACGATTTAGATTATGTTCGTGTAAACAATGTTCCATTTGGAGTTTCAGCAGAATTATTTTCAACCAAATATTTATGGAACCTATATTTAAATATGGACAACCCAATGAATTCTGAATATTTAACCTTATTTATATTAAATGATGAACAAGCAAGAAAGGGCTGTATAGATATTGAATCGGAAGTAGAAGATTTAAAATATATTAACTTATCTGTAGACTATCAAGAAGATTTAGACCGAGTAGTGTCACTTGCAGAAAAAATTAACGCAACCAATACAAATTATATTAATCTGAAAGATATAATATTAAATATTGATTCGTTTAAGAGAGAAGACAAAAACAAAATGATAAAGCTACCTGAAGGAGAAGAAGTTAAATTCTCTGATTTTTTAGATAGATTGGCAAACCAAGATTACATAGTAAGAAAAACAATAACTTTATAATGACATACATAATTGGAGAAATAGGGCAAAATCATAATGGATCTGTAGATATTGCAAAAACTATTATAGATGTCGTTGCTCGACCAATTTTTGATAAACTTTTTAATCAAAAATTACCCCGTATGGATGCGGTAAAACTTACAAAAAGAGACCTAGAGTATGAGCTTTCTGCTTCACAAATGAGCAGGGAGTATAATACACCACATTCTTTTGGAAAAACTTACGGAGAACACAGACAATTTTTAGAACTAGACGACAAGCAACATTATGAATGTTATTTATATGCAAAAGAAAAACAGTTGGATTTTGTAGAAACACTTTGTGCAATAAGTTGTTTGAGTATATTAAATTATTTTGAGCCCGACAGGTTAAAAGTAGCTTCAAGAGACATAACTAATTTACCTCTTTTAGATGCTTTAGCTCAAACAAAAATTCCAATTATACTGTCTACAGGGATGGCAGGAGATAGTGAGTTAAATGACGCTTTAGAGGTGATAACTAAACATCACGAAAACATATCAATACTGCATTGTGTATCGCAATATCCAACAGAATATAACAATGTAAATTTAAACACCATAAAATACCTTCAAAAAAAGTATCCACAATACACTATTGGTTATTCAGACCATACGGTAGGTATTGCAACTCCAGTTGCAGCTGTAGCTATGGGTTCAAAAATTATTGAAAAACATATTACCTTAGATCGTCAAATGAAAGGGACTGACCAAGCAGGATCATTAGAGATTGGTGGTATTTATCGGATGGTTCGAGATATAAGAAATCTAGATCTATCTTTTGGTACCGAAGAAATAAAAATTGAAGAATCTGTTAAGGTCGCAAGAGAAAAATTAGAACGCTCTGTTGCTACTAAAACGTCTTTAAAAGAGGGGCATATCATTACAATGAACGATATTCACCTTCTAAGCCCTGGTGATGGTGTTAAATGGATAAATAAGGATAAGATTATTGGTAAAAAATTAATCAATGATTTACCTGAGAATGAAATAATTTATCTAAAAAACATCGAATAAAATGGAAATCCCTAAACTAGTTATTACGGATATTGATGGAGTTTGGACCGACGGAGGGATGTTTTACGATAAAACAAACCAAGAGTTTAAAAAATTCAATACTAGTGATAGTGTTGGTGTGTTATTTTTAAAATATTTAGAAATCCCTCTTGTTATAATCACAGGAGAGAATACTAATATTGTACAAAGAAGAGCGGAGAAACTTAAAATAGATCAAGTACATTTAGGAGTTAGTAATAAATTAGAATTAGCAAAAAGCATCTGTAAGAATTTAAATATAACCTTAAATGAAGTTGCTTTCATCGGTGATGATATTAATGATATAGAATTATTATCAAAAGTAGGTTTTAGTGCTGTCCCAAATAACTCACCATCTTATATTAAAAATATAGTTGATTTAGTATTGAAAACAAATGGAGGAGATGGTGCTTTTAGAGAGTTTGTAGAGCATTTAGTTAATAAATTTAGCTCTATTGATAATATGCTTTTAAAATATTTTGAAGAAAAAAACTTAACTCAATAAGTAAACTTTATTGTGGTAGTTCTCTTTATCTGAAAATAACATATGGAAAAAAAACAAAAAAAACTTGCTCAAAATGCAATAATTTATAGTTTTTTCACCCTTCTTCAAAGAGGCCTGGGCTTTTTTCTTTTACCAGTTTACACTACTTTTTTAACAACAGACCAATTAGGCATAATAAGCACTTCTTCTGCCGTTATAGCATTTATTACTATAATTATTGGACTTTCCTTAAGAGGCTCTACATCTTATTATTATTATAAATATAAAGACAAGGACTTGCCTTATCTGAAGAAAATTTACGGGAATAACGTAAGTTTAATATTGCTTTTTAGCACCTTTTGTATAATCCTTTTAATTGTCACAAAACAATGGATACTTGATTATTTATTTTTAAATATTGATTTTAACCCGTATGTGATATTATCACTAGCAAGTATTTTTTTACAACCAATTTACTTTTTTTATCAATCGGTTTTAAAAGCAAAGCAAAAAGCTAAAAAAGCAGCTGGGCTAGATTTCGTCTATTTTTCGATTATGATTGGCTTAACCTTAATATTTATATTAGGATTTGATTTTAAGGCTGAAGGTGCGCTTTTAGCAAACTCTATTGCGAGTGTAACAGTTTTTTTAATAAGTATTATTGGATTAAGACACGATATTACATTTAGTCTAAATAAAGCGATTATAAAAAAATCATTAAAATATTCTCTTCCAATACTTCCACATAACTTGTCAGGCTGGGCAATGAATATGGTTGATAAAATAATGCTTAATACTATGGGCTCTCTTAGTATTGTTGCGTTATTTGATGTGGGATCTCAAATAGGTAAGGTAGTAAATATGATATCTTTAGGGATAAACTCTGCTTATAGTCCTTGGTTTTTCGATCAAATTAGAAATGACAAAAACAGCCATAACAATATTGTAAAAGTTACAAATAAAATAATATTATTATATGTTATAATCGCGATTTGTATAAGTTGGCTGTCTCCAGAATTATTAATGTTTATCAGTAAACCAGAATATCATGAATCTTGGAAAATCGTCCCTTTTATTGCTACGGCATTTGTAATAAATGGATTTTACTTTACTTTTAGTAATGTGTTTTTTTTAGAAAAAACAAAATATTTACCTATCCTAACAATTATTGGAGCTCTTTTTAATATTGGGTTAAATTTATATTTTATTCCAAAATATGGTATTATGGGCGCAGCAATTGCTAGTTTAATTACAAAGCTAATATTTACAGTAATTACATTTATAGTAAGCCAAAGGCTTCATTATATACCATATAAATTAATAAGGCTTAACTTCACTATTTTTATAGGATTTTTATTAGCGTGTTCTCCTTTTCTTTTTCAAGATAAATTGGTTGAATTTAATATTTGGATCACCATACTTATAAAAAGTGTTGTTTTAAGTATTCTAATAATTCCTATAGCAATTAATAATAGAGAAATGATTAAAAAAATAATAAAAAAGGGAGCTCAATGATTGCTAAAAACATTCTTGAAATTATTAGAACTACATTAAGTTATAATAATAAGCTTAGAACAAGAAACAAGAAGCAACTAGTCATTAATTTTTTTGTTGGGTTAAGTAATATTTTAAAGTTAAGAAAAATGAATTATTTGTTTTTTAATAATTCAGACAAAAGAATACTTATTGAAGACAAATATTATGATATTTTTTTTGATGCTTGGGCTGATAAATTAGGGCAAGATAAAAGCTTGTTTATTGAATGGGCTATTAATAAACATTATTCAAAAAACGAAATACATTCTAAAAATAGAATTTCAGATTTGTTATTTAAGCTGATAATCATGCATATTTCATGTTTTACAAAACCAAATATTGAAGACGAAAATGTTCTTTCAAAAATTAAAGAGGAATATGGACTGAATAGTAATTTTAATAAGGAAATAAAAACAAAAAAAGCAGAAATAGTTTTTTATCTATGGTTTTTTAAGTTAGTAAGACCAAAAGGAGTTTTTGTGTTAAGTAGTTTTACTAAAGTTAGTATTGTTATTGCCGCAAAAGAGCTTGGAATTAAAGTTTTTGAAGCGCAACATGGTTATATTGGTGATTCTCACCCTTTTGAATTTTCGTATCCAGATGTATTATTTTCGTTTGGGAATTATGAAAAAACATGCGCAAACTCAAACTTAATATTTAGAAACAAACAAATAATACCAATTGGTAATTTTCAATTAGAACGAATTAAAAAACAAGAAACACCAAAAAATAAAGAGATTGATTACTCAAAACACACTAATGTTGATAATATTATTGAATTACCAGATTATACAATATATGATGTCTTAAAGGGATCCGATTATAACATCACCATTTTTTCAACTACAGCAATTGAAGGTGTTTTCTTAGGAGTGAAACCAATTTTTTATAACATTAAAAATCTATTAAAAAAACATTTTAATACTGATAAAATGAGCGCATTGGTAATTGAAGAAGGAGCATTAATCCCTGCTAATTTATTGGAATTAATGACAAAAGATCAAGAGCCATATTTTATAGAAGATTATAATTTAAATGTAATAAAAGCTAATTTATGTTTTTAAAAAAGCTTCTTTTAATATTACTCATATTACAACCTCTTGTAAATAAAATTACAGCAAAATTACATTTGCAATTTGATGTTTTTAACGAGCTGATTAGTGTTTCTGTTTTTATTGCTTATCTGTTTGTGTTGGCGAATTCCAAAAAGATAAACAATATGATTTTGGTAGTTTTGGCTTATATTTTTTATATGGTTTTGTTGGCGATTTTTAGGGACATTTACCCTTTAAGTTTTTTTCAGATAGTTATTTATTCACAGTTTTTTTTCTACTTTTTTTACTTTCTATCATTTACAGAAAAAGAAAAAATCAAAATTATTTCCTCCTTTAAAAAGATATTAGGCTTTTTTGTAATAATAATAGCAATTATAGGCATATACGAAGCGATAGACCATACAACTTTTAGACAATTACTAGGCGTCCATAGTGTTAAAAGAGGAATTAATTATTTTTATTTAATATCCTTTTTTGGTTCTGGACCTAGTCTAGCAATATTTGTTAGTTTATATGTGGTGATTTGGCATTATTATCACTATGCTTTTGGTAATACAATAACTAAAAAAGATATTATATTATTAGTACTAAGTATTTTAATAGGATTGTTAAGTTTTTCTAGGAAAGAGGTATTATTCACTTTGTTATTTTTATTATTTTTCCCTTATCCTTCAAGATCTAAGTTAAATAAATGGATTAAAAGAGGAATCTTTATTTTTGGAGGTGCTTTAAGCTTATTTGTTTATTATATATCTTTTTTTGGGGATGCAAATACAGTAGCTTTTGACCGAAAATATATAAGATGGAAAATAATATCAAAATCTTTTCAAATATTAGCAGATTACGCTCCATTTGGTTCTGGGCCAGGAACATTTGGCTCTAGAGTATCGCTTATGATGCCCGATATTTATAGACGATATAATATAGGACAAGAAATGTTAGGTTGGGAAGTTTTGGGTAATAAAGGCCCCATTTATGATGCTTTTTTGTTTACTTTCATCACAGAAATAGGAATAGGAGTGTTAATTTTCTTTTTCTTTTTTTATAAATTGTTTGAAGCCAAAACAATTGTTAAAAATGAATATGCTAAATTCTCAAAAAACTTTTTAATAATATATTTGTTAATATTGAGTTTATTTGTTCCTATGATTACAAATAACTTTGGTTTTATCATTATGATTTTTGCAGGATTGATGATTTCAAATGTTTCTATATTAAAATATAAACGGTGGTATGCATAAATTAAAATTAATAATATACTATGTGCTAATTCAGTATTTACCACATTCTAGAGTAATAAGGTTTTTTTCTGTAATTAGGCTCTGGTATGTTTCTAAAGTTTTAAAAATAATGCCCTTTGATAAAAATTCAAAATTTGAATATAGTATTTATGTTTCTGACGCAAAAAAATTAAAAATTGGAAAACATGTTAGAATAAACGAAAATGTTTTTTTACAAGGTGAAATAGAAATAGGTGATTTTGTTATGATAGCTCCTTATGTTTCTATTTATACAAAGACCCACAACCATTCTAATAAGGATATTCCTATGGTAAAATCTGGAGTAACAAACACACAAAAAGTAGTGATAGAAGATAATGTTTGGATAGGAAGAAATGTTACAATACTACCGGGAATTAAAATAAAAGAAGGATCTATAATAGGAGCAAACTCGGTAGTTACAAAGAGTATTGACGCCTTTTCAATTATGGGAGGTATACCAGCTAAATTAATACGAAAAAGACAAGGTTAGTGTTTAGTAAAAAACATTTTAAGATTACTTATAAGACATTATTAGTATTAATCATTATTAATATTTTCTATGCCTTTTTTCTTTACCAAAGAGAATATAACCCTGTTAAAATTGAAATAGATATTACTTCAGATTATCAATCATGGGTTTGGTTATCACATAAAGGGAAATATAATGACAGCATATATTTATCTACTAAAGAATTTATTTCAAAAAAGAAAAAACACACACTAATAGTTGAAATTGATAATAAATACGGAAGTGAGTTTATTGGAATAAATTGGAATTTTAGTGACAAAGGAAAGTTCTTTATTCATAACATCCGCTTCAAGAATAAAAGTAAAATTAAAGAGTATTCAAATCCTGAAGAAGTTGTTAAATATATAAGCAATAACCTTAACTTAGTAAAAACTAAAGACGGAGTTTATGCTGAATCTAAAATTTCTGCAAATGGATGGATTATGCTGGAGACCTTTCCAATTTATAAAATATCAAGAGTCAAGTCATTTCATCCAATTTCATTTAGTATTAATTGTTTTTTATTTCTATTAATTTACTTAATAATTTATAGGTATGTTAATCAAGGGTATAGCTTTTACAAACAACTAACTATAGAAGGAAATATTTACCAAAAGATGAGAACCTATATACTGGTTTTATGGGCATTATTACTCCCGTTTTGGATTAATATATCTCATATTCTTGCAATTGTTTTATTTGTAATATTTAGTATTCATTTTTTTAATAAGAAAGAGGATTTCAAAGTGTCAAAAATGAAATCCTTTTGGATATTCCCTCTTTTTTTTCTGAGTATAATAGCCGTTAATTTTATATTTCATTTTGAGAGTGCTTTTGATGATTTGGTTCGGTTTAGTTATTTTATTATAGCACCAATATTATTTGTGGGATTACCTAAAAAGAATATAAAAAACATCATTACTAGCAATCAAATTTCTATTATAGGGTATGTTATATTATTAATAGTAGCAACAACAGAAAGGTATTTTAATGTAAATAATAGCTTATCTTTTGAATTAGTATTTGTAAATACTATAGAAACATATTGGCATACAAGTTACCTAGCAGGATTATTAATGTTAAATATGTTTGTTTACTTAATAAACACAAAACAAAAAATCTTTCCAATTATTTTAAGCATTATCGTATTGAGCTTTATTTATTTCTCTGATGCTAGATTATCATTTATAATGGGGATATTACTGTTTTTTATAATTCAAATTAAGAAACAATTTAATCTAAAAAGAAGTAAAAGAATATTTTTAATTACCGCTATTTTTTTAATATTAGGTATTTTGTTTTTAGCTAATAATAAAGGAAGTAAAGAATATTTTATAAACAGCCTTTTTAAAACCAAAAGCGAAAAAACTGATGCAAGAATCAACTTATGGGAATCTAGTAAAAAAGTTATTGGCGACCATTATTTATGGGGAGTTGGTAATAATCATATTAAATCAAGTTTATCTTCAAATCTAGATATTGATTCAAAAATTAAATATAGAGATTACAATGCACATAATCAATATCTTGAAATATTAATCGGCTATGGGATATTCCCATTATTATTTTTTATTCTATTAATTATTTACCCAGTATTAAATAATAAGCTATTTATTTTTAATATGTTTATCTTGTATTTTTCTATAGCGATGCTTGTAGAGTCTTATTTAGCAAGACAAGCAGGAGTAATTATTTTTACATATTGGTATTGTTTACTTATAGTTTATAATGAAAAGAATTAATTATTATATAAAAGAGTTTATTAAAAACCCTCTTTCAATTATTTTGTTTTCACTCTTCTTTTTTGAAGGGCTATATAAGTGTTTTATCCAATTAGGAATTGCAAACATCAAAATATCTGCACTTTTAAAGATAGGACTACAGCTATTCTTTATTTATAGGATTTTAAAAACCAAGCCCAAAAAAATTATTCCAATAATTGTTATAATACTAATTTTTATTATTGGCCAAATTAATTTTTTAACAAACGAAGGTTTTATTCTGAATTTAATTTTTTTAGATAAATATTTGTTTCTATTGCTAATGTTGTTTTATGTTAATACTATTCAAAATAGAGAAAAATACTATGTAAACTTTTTTAAAACTTTTGAACTTATTATTATCTTCAACTCTATTCTAATTATTCTTGGGTTTTCTTTTGATTTGCCTATATTTAAAACCTACACTGGAAATAGAGCGGGTTTTAGTGGGTTAATATTACGCTCTGGTGCAGTAAGTTATATATATTGGATAGCAATTTATTATTTTTCGCATCAAGTATTTATCTTAAAAAATAAGAAAATTATATCTTTAATAGTTGTTTTTGTTGCAGCACTCTTTTTAGGTACAAAATCAATAATTTTAGCTTTAGGGTTTATTCCGATTTTACTTTTTTTTAATTTTAAATTATATAGAAAAAAAAGATACCTAGGAATAATTATGGGCTTATTGGTTGCTGCCCTTTTGTTGTTTAAAATTAGTTTTAATTTCTTTGCAAAATTATCTGGTAGTCTAGATAAGGTTTATGAAAATCATGATTTTGCTACTGCTTTTTTTTCTTATCGTAATTTAAGACTAGCAGAAGACACCCTACCATTAATAAAAGAAAACTGGACAATAATAAATTATCTTTTTGGGGGCGGATTTGATATGCATATGCGAAGTCAATTTGGAATTTTTGATATGTTTTTTTTTTTAGGAATAGTTGGTACTATTTATTATTTATATATTTTCCTGAAAGAATTTATTACTTTTAGAAGCAACACGACTACAACTGTATTTTTAATTGGGACATTTATTTTAATGTTTTTGGGAGGTAATTTTTTTTATGAAACGATTATTGCAATCTACCTAATTATAATTAAAGCGTATTTTGAAGAGTTTAACTAAGTTACCATTAAAATGAAGCTTAGACAATTAACAAATAGGTATTTACAAATAAATAAAATTGTAAGATGGGTTTTAGGGATCATTGTCTTTTTGGTTGTGACAGTTAAATTTCCTTATCAATTAACATTTCAAGTTTGTGAACATCAAAACAATGCTGATGCAACAATTATTCAGGTAACAGATCAATATTATCCCCTTAATTGGAAACGTTTTCAAAACGATAGTAGAAAATACAGTTCTTCTTGGGCAGAGTTTTTAGCTTTCCAATACAATATCCCAGTTCATGTATTTGAACAAAATATAAAAGGCAACTCGTTTAAAGAATTTTTAAAAACAGGTAGAGGGGGAGCATCTGTATATTTTCCTAGCTGTCACAAAAAATATTCTAATACTACGTTAGATTCTATAATTAATATTATTGCAAAGGCCTATAACAGAATCCCCACTACAATAGCTTATGGCTGTGGTAAAAAAGAGTATATAGATAAATTGCCTAATTATATATTAGGAGGAAGGAACTCTTCATTTACAAGTTGGAATTCTAATAAAAACGCAATAACATGGTATGGCAAAAATTGTGGAGAATCGCAGCACATAGATTTCTCTGACCGCTCTAATATTCTTTCAAGGCCTTCTGGAGGCCGTTATTATACAGATATTCAAATAATCAATGCATCAACACTTGAAGCATCAAATTTTGTCAGAAAACAGGTAGAAAGAACAATAGCGACATCTGGATTTTATGTAAATTTTATGCATTGGCAAGACTTTTATAAAAACAGTGAAGGAGTAACGGTAGAAGGCGTGCCGTTGTTAAAAAACTTGTTTGAAGTACTATCTAATGGAGTTGGAACCGCAAGAATTGCTCAAGGAGATTATAATGATGCTATAGAATACTTATATGTTAAAGAGGCTGTAAAAAATGCCACATTAAAAAGCGATAATAATAAAACCGAATTAATAATTAATATAAATGCCAAGCAAAAAATAGACTATACAGTTATTAACACCCCTGTTACACTTAAATTATCAAAAGAGAAAATTACTATTTTCGGGTACTCAAGCATTTCGAAGAATACACAAATTATAAGCTTATACCAAGACACAAAAAACCTATACTTGAACGTTCGATTAGACTTCACTAAAAAGCAGAATATTATTCCTATTTCATTTTCAAAAAATAACAATATTCCTTTTTTAGGTAATATTCCAAAACTTAAATACAATACTAACAGAAAAAAAATAACTTCATCAAACCTTGTTAAATTTATAGTATTTAAAAGATGTAAAGGTTCTAAAGAATATGAAGTAGAGGTAATAGATAGAACAATCACATATTCTAAAAGCCACATACTAAAGGAATTTGATATTGAATACGAATATTATTGTGGAGCTATTAATAAACAAGGAGAAAGCTCTTTAATAACGTTAAATTAAATCAAAAACTTAAAATTATAAAAAAGAGTTCTGTTATTCTACAAAGGATTAATTATATCTTTGCAGCAAATTATTACATCTAGAAAGTTGAAAACAATTCAATTTATTAATACCACCATCCACAATCTTTCCATGAAAGAAACTCTTTCTCTGGTTGAGGATACTATTGATAAAAAACAACAAATACACCATGTTGTTGTTAATGCAGGAAAAATTGTTCAAATGCAAAATGATGAACAATTACGAGAAAGTGTAAATAGTAGCGATATTATAAATGCAGACGGACAAGCAGTAGTTTGGGCAGCAAAGCTTTTAAATAAACCTCTTAAAGAGCGCGTCGCTGGAATAGATTTAATGGAAAATCTAGTAGCACTTGCCGATAAAAACAATTATAAAATATTTTTGTTTGGAGCCAAAGAAGAAGTGGTAAAAAAAGTAGCAGAAGGGTATTCTAAAAAATATAACAAAAACATTATTGCGGGGTACAGGAACGGATACTATAATAAAGAGGATGAACTAGAAATTGCAAATCAAATTGCAACAAGTGGAGCACAAATGCTATTTGTCGCTATTACTTCTCCTAAAAAAGAAAACTATCTTTTTAAATATAAAAACCAACTAAATAAAGTTAATTTTATAATGGGCGTAGGGGGCAGTTTTGATGTGATTTCTGGGCTAACAAAGCGAGCGCCACGCTGGATGCAAAACAATGGACTAGAATGGTTTTACAGATTCCTACAAGAACCTAAAAGAATGTGGAAAAGATATCTAGTAGGAAATAGTAAATTCATATATTTAGTCTTTAAAGAAAAATTAAGTAGTTCAAAATAAAAATAAAAAAGTGAGAATTCTTTTAACCGCCATATATCCTTATGTTTTTGTGTTGCTTTATCTCATTATTCCATTTGACGAGTATGCAAGAGCGTTACCCAATATTCTAATGGCAATTTTAGTGATTGCTTTTCCCTTTGTTATAAAAAAAGACGATTTTAAAAAGTTAGTCACTAAACCAACTCTAGTTCTCATCTTGTTTTTTGTTTTTCTGTTGGTAAACGCGTTCATTCAGGGAACTTTGAAAGAAGACATAGGCATCATTAATAAAATGATGATTCCTATTGGGTTAGTGTTTTTGTATCTCCCTATTGCTAATTTTAAAAAATTAAAAAAAGCTATTGTTTTTTCTTCATTCATTGCCATTATTTTTACGCTTATTCAGTTTATGATATTAATAAATAATGATGTAGAGGTATCGTTACTTTTTTTTCAAGAAACAGTTGATGCACTTTTAATAGACAGGGTTTATATAGGCTTGCTTTGTGTGTTAAGTATATTGATATCATACCAATCCTTAACTAAAAAATACCATCCAGATAACAGCTATTATTTGGCAAGCATTATTATTAGTGGACTGTATTTATTGTTGATTATGTCAAAAACAGCAATTATTATTTTAGTAGTCTTGCTAGTAGTAAGACAGTTTTATGGGCCAAATAAAAAATTTCGTTTAATAATTACTTCAGCAATTTTATTAATTTTATTATTGTTAACTTATTTTAAGTTACAGCCAAATTTGAAAAACATAATTTCCTCCAAAAATAATTTATCTCAGGTAAGTTATAATGAATCAAATATGCCATTAGGATACCGAACATTAATATGGGAATGCGCTTTAAAAATAGCTTCTGAAACACCAAACAAGCTTTTAGGAATTGGTTTTAAAGAAACTTCTAATAATTTGGTGTCCTGCTATAATGAAGAAATAACAGACGCTATAACCAAACGAAATTTTGTTTCAAAAAAATTCAATACCCACAATCAATATTTAGACTTTTACATAAGTTCTGGTCTTATTAGTTTGGTTTTATTTATAAGCACCCTACTTTTTTTATTAATAAAATATCACAATAAATTTTTCCCTACTGCATTAATAATTACCATAATTTTATTTGGTATGGTCGAAAATTATTTACACAGGCAAGTAGGCGCGTATTACATAGGTTTTGTTCTAGTAATGCTCTTAATTAACTATAAAGATGGTATCTTAAAAGAACCTGCTAATGATAAGACACAATAAATGGAAGAGTTGTATTTTTGCAAAAGTTTTTTAGTAAATTAAAACAAGGAATATAATAAATGAAAATTGCAGTAATAGGAACAGGATATGTAGGATTAGTTACAGGAACATGCTTGGCAGAAACAGGTAACGATGTAATTTGTGTTGATATAGATCAGGAAAAAGTAAATAAAATGAAATCTGGTGTGGTGCCAATTTACGAACCTCATTTAGATGTTTTATTTGAAAGAAATATAAAAGCTGGAAGATTAAAATTTACAACCTCATTAGACGAAGGGTTAGGTTTTGGCGAAATTATTTTTCTTGCATTACCAACTCCCGAAGATGAAGATGGGTCTGCAGATTTATCTTATGTATTAAATGTTTCTGAAGAAATAGGAAAAAAAATAAAAGACTACAAAGTTATTGTAGACAAAAGTACCGTGCCTGTTGGTACAGCTGAAAAAGTTCAAGCAATCATTGCAAAAAATGCAGCTTGTGAGTTTGATGTGGTTTCTAATCCAGAATTTTTAAGAGAAGGGTATGCCGTTGATGATTTTCTAAAGCCAGAAAGAATTGTTGTTGGATCCAGTAGTGAAAGAGCAACTGTTCTTATGAAAAAATTATACGGTCCTTTTGTTCGTTCTGGAAACCCGATTATTATTATGGATGAAAAATCGGCGGAACTTACCAAATATGCATCCAATGCTTTTTTGGCGACTAAGATTACTTTTATGAACGAAATTGCTAACTATTGTGAAAAAGTAGGAGCCAATGTAGATAAAGTACGAGCAGGAATGGGAACCGATTCTAGAATAGGAAAACGATTTTTATTTCCTGGAATAGGATACGGCGGTTCTTGTTTTCCTAAAGACGTAAAAGCACTTCAAAAAGCAGGAAAAGACAAAGCATACGATTTTAAAATATTAAATTCGGTTATTGAAGTAAACGAAAAACAAAAAACTATTCTTTTACCAAAAATCGAAACCTATTTTGGTGGTGATTTAAAAGGAAAGAAACTTGCAATTTGGGGTCTGGCTTTTAAACCAGAAACCGATGATGTACGAGAAGCACCATCCATTTATTTAATGAGAGAATTACTTGATAAAGGAGCTTCTTTGTTTGTGTTTGACCCAGAGGCAATGCAGAATATTAAAAAACAATTTGGCAACTCTATAAGCTATTGTAATTCTATGTACGAGGCTTTAAAGGACGCTGAAGCAATTGTAATTTGTACGGAATGGAGTATTTTTAGAACTCCAGATTTTCAGAAAGTAAAAGGTTTATTAAAAAATCCTGTTATTTTTGATGGAAGAAATTTATACGATGTCTCGGAAATAAAAAAAGAAGGTTTTTCGTATGTGTCAATAGGAAGATAAAAAATTAATTAATTTGCATATATAGTTGTTGAAAAAAAAATGAAGAAAAAAGTATTAATAACAGGAGCAGCAGGATTTTTAGGGTCTCATTTATGCGATAAATTTATCTCAGAAGGGTTTTTTGTTATTGGTATGGATAACCTAATAACGGGAGATTTAAAAAATATTGAACACTTATTTAAAAACCCAGCCTTTGAGTTTTATAATCACGACGTAACTAAGTTTGTGCATATTCCAGGTAAGCTTGACTATATTCTTCATTTCGCTTCCCCAGCAAGCCCAATAGATTATTTAAAAATCCCAATTCAGACACTAAAAGTTGGAGCTTTAGGAACTCACAATTTATTAGGTTTGGCAAAAGAAAAAGGAGCAAGAATATTAATTGCGTCTACTTCCGAAGTTTATGGAGATCCTTTAGTACACCCTCAGACCGAAGAATATTTAGGAAATGTAAATACCATAGGCCCAAGAGGAGTTTATGATGAAGCAAAACGCTTTCAAGAATCAATTACTATGGCCTATCACCGTTTTCATGGAGTAGAAACTCGAATTGCCAGAATATTTAACACTTATGGACCAAGAATGCGTTTAAACGACGGTAGAGTAATTCCTACTTTTATGGGGCAAGCACTGCGAGGTGAAGATTTAACAGTTTTTGGTGATGGTTCACAGACACGTTCTTTTTGTTACGTAGAAGATGAAATTGAAGGGTTTTATAAACTTTTAATGAGTGATTATTCACTGCCTGTGAATATTGGAAATCCTCATGAAATTACCATTTTAGAATTTGCCAAAGAAATAATTAAACTCACAGGAACCAATCAAAAAATTGTATTTAAACCATTACCTACAGATGACCCTTTACAACGACAGCCTGATATTACTAAAGCAAAAGAAATATTAAAGTGGGAGCCTAAGACTTCAAGAGAAGTTGGAATGAAAAAAACATTTGATTATTTTAAAAACCTTTCCCCAGAAGATTTATCAAAAAGTGAACACAAAAGTTTTACTAAACATATTAGAAGATAAACTATGATGTTTAAAAGAGGAAGATATTCAGGGTTATTAAGACCAACTTCATATCTAATTGACTTATGTATTGTTTTCTTCTTTGCAAAAGATTTTTTTCAAGAAACCAACGATTATTTAAATTTCGTTGTTTTTATCACTATATCTTGGTTTGTAATCTCGTTTATTTCAAATTTTTATGAAATATATAGGTTTACAAAACTTGTTAAAATTGCTTCATTAATAGGAAAGCAATTTGTTTTATTTACAGTTTTATTGTTTTCCTTTTTTGGATTTTTTACTAGAATAGACAGAGCAAACATTGACATATCCACCTATATTCTTTATGTTTTTGGACTTATTTCTATTTTTAAATTTACCATCTATTTTCTCTTAAAAAAATACAGAACAATACTTGGAGGAAACTATAGAACAGTAATAATTATTGGTTTAAACCAAAAAACAGACCAACTGCAAAAATTTTTCACCCAAAATCCTGAATATGGGTATCAATTTCAAAAAATCTTTGAAATTAAGGACCTTAAATCAAGTCTTGAAAAAGTGTTTACGTATATATTAGACAATGAGATTGATGAGATGTATTGTTCTATTGCAGAATTAACAGATGAACAACTACAAGATGTTATTACTTTTGCAGACAACAATCTTAAAATCTTAAAATTTGTACCAGATAATAAAGAGATTTATACAAAAAAATTAGAATTTAATTACTATGGATTTATTCCGGTATTATCCTTAAGAAAAATACCAATAGACAACTCTTTTAATAAATTTCTTAAACGACTCTTTGATATAGTTCTTTCTATTTTTGTAATTGTTGGTGTTTTATCTTGGCTTACTCCTATTGTAGCGTTTTTTATAAAAATGGAATCCAAAGGCCCTGTGTTTTTCAAACAGAAAAGAAATGGTCTAGATTACAAAGAGTTTTATTGCTATAAATACAGATCTATGCGACCCAATCCAGACGCACATTTACATCAAATTAAAAAAAACGACCCAAGAGTTACAAAAATTGGAAAGATTATTAGAAAAACAAGCATAGACGAACTCCCACAATTTATTAATGTATTAAAAGGAGAGATGTCTGTAGTAGGTCCACGCCCTCATATGGTTAGCCATACTCATATGTATGCCGATAAGATAGATAAATTTATGGTGCGACACTTTGTGAAACCAGGTATTACAGGACTAGCCCAAGTAAGCGGATTTAGAGGTGAAGTAGAAGATGATAATTTCATTACTAATAGAGTGAAATACGATATTTTCTACTTAGAAAACTGGTCGCTATTATTGGATTTAAAGATTGTATTTCTAACCATTTTTAATGCGGTTAAAGGCGAAGAAAAAGCGTATTAAATCAAATCGCTTTTTCCCAATAATTCTGTAAATTGCTTGTTAAAATCAAATCGTTTCACGGCGTTATTTAGTACGATAGTTTTAGAATAATGGGTTAGTTTTTCGTTCGTCATTGTGCCAATAAACTGTTTAAGTTTTTCTATATTATTTACAGGAATTACCCAACCTAATTGGTTTTCTAAAACTATTTTCTCTCCTTCCCCTCCTGCAAAATATAATACAGGAACCCCCAACCTACTCAACTCAAATATTTTTGAAGGCACAGAGCCATAGATTCTGTTTTTTAAAGGCACAAACCCTATATCATATGTAATCAATTCATGGTGTAGTTTATCTCTTTCAACTTCTCCATAATAATGAATATGAGGATTGTTTAACTCTTTGATTAGCTCTGCTTCAGGTCCAGAACCATAAATGTGAAGGCTTACTTTTTTAGAAAAAGAGATCTCATTACAAATTTTATATAGCCCTTGAGCAACACCTAACAACCCAGCATATACAATTTTAATTTCTTCAGGGTTTTTGTTAGATTCTTTCAATAAAGGAGGAGTGAAATCTGGATAATTTCTATACAAAAATGTAGGTTTAGTAATTCTTAAATTTTCAATATGTGTTAGTATTTCTTCCGATTGACCTAAAATCAAACTTGAGTTTTTATAACAAAAAATTTCCATTTTGGTAAGAACAGTATAATAAAAACCTTTGGTAAGTAATCCCATCTCTAAACCTGCCAAAGGCCATAAGTCAGACACATTTAATATTACTTTTTTCCTTAATATTTTTGCCCATAAAACAGCTGTAAACCCTACAAAAAATGGAGAATACTGAATTAGCACAAGTTTTGGAGTCCTTTTTGTCAAAAAAAATAAAGTAAGGCTTAATGAGAAGGATATCATCGAAAAAATCCGAATGAACTTATTACTTGATTTAGTTGGCCACAGCCATAACCTATATAATGTACCAAACACCTCTTCCGTTTTTTTATAAACGGTTCCTTTATAATTGTTAAAAATTTTTCCTTGTGGGTAGTTAGGTAAAGGGCAAACTGCTTTTACGTGGTAACCATTTTCAGAAAGACCTTTAACTAAAGAGAATAATCTATTGGAAGCAGCTCCTTTTTCTGGAGGAAAATAATTAGTTACTATTAGAATTTCTTTTTGCTTCATTTAATTATTTATTTAATAACGAAGTAAACTGCTTCAATTTTCCTCTTTTGTTTCTTGTTAGCACCTTAACTCTTTCAAAAGTTAAGGTAAGATTACTTTCTAAATAATTATCTAAAGCCTTTTCAACTGTTTTAATTTCTTCGGAATTTAATTGTTTTTTAGAAACATAGGTAATAGTAAAAGAGTCTATTTGTGTTTGTTCTATCACAAATTCTTTTACATTACCATCATCTTCAATAACACTTTTAGTCACATAATAAAACGTAAGGCCAGGAACCACTTTCCCACTAGGTAATTTAGCAACATCATTGGTTCTTCCTATTAATTGTTGAAGAACGGGCTTTTTAAAAGTGCTTTTTTTGGAAAGAACACCAATGTCTCCAACTTCATATCTTATTAAAGGATGCGCTTTATTATAAAGTGACGTTATTATAATTCTACCTGAATTTCCATTTGAAACAGGTTGATTGTTTTCGTCTAAAATTTCAACAAATAGTGTTTCGCTATTAACAATAAGCTCCCCTTTTGTATTGGTAAAAGCAATTAAATCTAATTCTGCTGCACCATATTCATTAATTATAGGGACTCCTAGCCATTTTTCTAAAATAATTTTATCCTTTTCAAAAAGCATTTCACTAGTCACAATACAATATTTTAAGGTTGGACAAACCTCATTTAACACCGTATTTTTTTCTTTTAAAAATTTAGCGAAGAGAACGACGGAACTTGTGTACCCATTAATGTAATAAAACTTTTTTTGCTTGAAACTGCTTAAAAAGGTTTCTAGGTTTTTTTTAGATAAATCAAAAATCGGGAAGCGAAACCGATGACTCAACCAGTCTTTTAATCGTTCTTTTTGATAGCCTATAAAATCTAAAGGAATGCCATAAAATCGAGCTTGATAACTTTTGTTAAAATCAATGTTAAACCAACCAAAACGATTAATAATTTCTGCCCAAGTCATTGCATGGCAAAATTTATCTTTTGCAAACATTAGAGGATGTCCACTAGAACCGGAAGTTTTATTGATATAGCAATTTTTAGCACTGTAGCCTTCTGAAAGCTTTTCGGCTAAAGGAATTTGCAAATCTTTTTTTTGCATTACAGGAATATCTCCCCAATTTTCAAGAGATTTATTTCCTATAAATTTCTTATAAAACTCATTGTTTAGTAAATGATAATCAACGATTTCTTTGCGGTGCCTCTTAATGTATTCCTTGTATTGTTCTTCGGGAATATTTTGAATTTCTTGCAACCGTTTTTTTGCTTCCTTAATTGGAAAACCATTTAATCGCAATATAAATTCAAATAAATTCAATGTAGAATAATTAAGGCAACAATTTACAAATTAAATAAAACCCAATCTTAAAATAACTGTATTTTTGCAATAGTTTTTAAACAGGAAACCCATGAATATTTTAATATTAGGCTCCGGAGGTCGTGAACATACATTTGCTTACAAAATTGCCCAAAGCAATCGTTGTGAGCAGCTTTTTGTAGCCCCAGGAAATGCAGGAACTTCAGAGATGGCTATCAACATTCCAATTTCTGTAAACGATTTTGAAGCGATAAAAAATTGTGTGTTAGAAAATAATATTAAAATGGTAATTGTAGGCCCAGAAGACCCTTTGGTAAATGGAATTGCAGATTATTTTTTAGCCTCAGAGAAATTAAAAAATGTGATGTTTATTGGTCCCTCAAAAGCAGGTGCTTTACTTGAAGGAAGTAAAGAACGGGCTAAAGAGTTTATGATAGACCATCAAATACCAACAGCTGCCTACCAAAGTTTTACCAATAAAACATTAGCCGAAGGGAAGCAGTTTTTAGAAACGCTTAATTCGCCTTATGTTTTAAAAGCGGATGGATTGGCCGCTGGGAAGGGAGTATTAATCATCAATGATATTGACGAAGCAAAACAAGAATTAGAAAACATGCTTTCTAATGCTAAGTTTGGTGTTGCAAGCGAAACGGTAGTAATTGAAGAGTTTTTAGACGGAATAGAATTAAGCGTTTTTGTACTTACCGATGGGAAAAACTATAAAATACTTCCCACGGCAAAAGATTATAAACGTATTGGCGAAGGAGATACGGGATTAAATACGGGTGGTATGGGAGCGATTTCCCCAGTTCCATTTGTAGATGAAGTCTTAATGCAGAAAATTGAAGAACGTATTGTAAAACCTACGGTCAACGGACTTCAAAAAGAGAATATAGGTTATAAAGGGTTTGTGTTTATTGGGTTGATAAATGTAAATAACGAACCTTTGGTGATTGAGTATAATGTTAGAATGGGAGATCCAGAAACCGAAGTGGTACTACCAAGAATAAAGTCTGATTTGGTAGCGTTATTTGAAGCAACTTTCAATCAGAAATTAGATGAAGTTTCTATAGAAATTGATGAGCGAGCAGCAACAACAGTAATGTTAGTTTCTGGCGGTTATCCTGAAGCGTATGAAAAAGGTAAGGTGATTTCAGGAATTTCAAAAATAAAAGACTCCATCGTTTTTCATGCAGGAACAACCATAAAAGAAGACGAGGTAGTTACTAATGGCGGAAGGGTTTTGGCGATTACTTCCTTAGATGTAGATTACAAAAAGGCATTAAAAAAATCGTATCAAAACATAGAAAAACTACATTTTGATATGATGAATTATCGTACAGATATAGGATTTGATCTATCCTAAAAACTCGTGTGCTTTAATGCTTTTATCATTACTGCCTTCAGCATCATGTTTTTTAAGTTGTCCAACCCAATAAACAAAGGCTGCCATACAGATTGCGATAAATATCCAGGATACTGTATTTGCTCCAAACCAACTTGTTGGTTCAAGTTCTCTAAACGCGTCGTAGGGTTTAAACGCAAAATCTACAAAAAACGATTGAATTCCTTCAAAAAAACCTGTCCAAGTCATATCTTTATATCTTATTAAGATAGCAAAAATATAAATTAAGAACCATGCTCACAAGCTTTTTCGGAAAATCTAAGCCTATAAATTTTATATTAGTGAGTATGTATGTCGTTATGGGCTGCGTGTTTTATTTTATAAACGTAATGGATAAAACAGAAGGGTTCCCTTTTTTTCAAAAACAAACACTTCTTTTATTAGGTTGTCTTTTTAGTGTATTTCTATTAAATTTTATAGTTAAAAAAAACAGTTTAACCCAAAACAATACCTATTCAATTTTCTTCTTTGCTTGTTTTATGTTATTGATTCCTATACTTTTTAATAATACTGAGGTTATAATTTCAAGTGTTTTTTTATTATTAGCATATCGACGAATATTGAGTTTGACATCGGAAAAGAATTTAGAAAAAAAGATTTTAGACGCCTCTATTTGGATTACACTAGCAGCTCTTCTCTACTTTTGGTGCATCCTCTTTTTTATAGTACTGTTTGTCGCGATTATTCAACAACGATCCGAAAATTATAAATTAACACTTATCCCTTTTGTTGGGTTCTTTTCAGTAATCGTATTGGCAACTTCGTATAATTTAATTCAAGGAAATTCGTTTTTATGGTTTTTAAATATCGATAGAAAAATTAGTTTAGATTTTCAAATTTATGAAAGAACAACACTAATAGTTCCAATCTCAATTCTAGCGATATTGTTAGTTTTAACGTTATTTAGAAAGGTAATTCGTTTTTCTGAAACTAGGTTAAAAGAGAAATCAAACACAACATTACTTATTTTAATCCTTTTAATTAGTGTAGCCTTAATTTTATTAACTCCAATTAAAAACGGTTCAGAATTTCTGTATTTAATGGCTCCTTTGGCAATTTTTACTGCTAATTTTATTGAAAAAGCACAAACCTTTTGGGTAAAAGAATTGTTTTTATGGCTCGCATTCACGGTTCCAATTATTATTTTGTTTTTATAAAACGAGCATGTTAAAATCCTCATCACTTAAAGGAGTGATTAATAGCGAACAGCATAGCCTGTCCCGAACTTGATTTAGGGTGACCATTAAAAAACAATAGAGACAAACACATGAAAATAAACCTGTCTAAAATAGAAATAGAACTAAAAAAAAGACATCAATACCCTTATAAGTGGTATCGAAAACAAAATGACATTTGGGACGGGTACACCAATTTTATATACACCACACTTTTTTGGGACGACCTAATTCCTAAAATTGCTACGACCGTAAAAAAATATCAACTAGACAAAAAAGAAGTGTTTTACTATGCGATAAACCGGTGGTATAATTTCTGGAGTGCAATGGCAGTAGAACATATATTTAGTAATTGTGAAGGAATTACTCCCGAACAAAACTCAAAAGATAGAGTAGTAGATTTTACATTACAAGGAACATCCTTTGACCATAAAACTTCCGTATTTCCGAAGCATTTACAAAACGATTTATGGAGTGCTAAAAACAACAAAAGAGAGCTAATAACATGGCTGTATAAAAACCAAAGCACGCAACAACGGCAACACTTTAAAAACAGATTATTTATTATAGTCCACAAAAAAGACGGGGAACATTGGAAATTAAAATCCGAAATAAAACTACTTGAAAAAGAAATTAAAAACTATGTGTTAAATTTTAAGCCTTCGCAATTACAAAAGTTTATTTTTACAACCCCAACCGAAACTTTAAGTGATATAATTTGGGTAAATAGATGAATTTAAATACATTTGGACATTATTAGTCTAAAACAATATTGTCCATGAAGTCGTTAGGAAATATTTTAAAAATTGCACGTGAAGAAAAAGAAATGATTTTGAGAAAGGTATCAGCAGAAGTTGATATTGACCAATCCCTGATAAGCAAATTTGAAAAAAACGAAAGAAAACCAACCAAAGAACAACTAATTAGACTTGCAAAATTCTACAACCTTTCAGAACAAGAACTAATCATAAATTGGTATTCTGAAAAAATCGCAGAAGATTTAAAATACACACAAGCAACAACTGAAATTTTAAGAGTTGCAGAAGAAAAAATTAATTATTACAAATCTCAAGAAAATGGAAAATAGCAAATTAAAAGTAGCCGAATTATTTGCAGGTGTTGGAGGTTTCCGTCTTGGACTTGAAAAACACAATAATTACAATATTGTTTGGAGTAACCAATGGGAGCCGTTAACTAAAATACAACACGCATCGTTAGTTTACGAAAAGCAATTTGGAAAAGAGAACCACTCTAATGAAGATATAAATGAAGTTGTAACAAGAAATATTGAGGAAATACCAGATCATGATTTATTAGTTGGCGGTTTTCCTTGTCAAGATTATTCGGTTGCTACAACATTGCATAACTCAAAAGGATTGAAAGGAAAAAAAGGTGTGCTTTGGTGGTCAATTCACAAAATTTTAGAAGATAAAAAGAATAAACCAAAGTATTTGTTTTTAGAAAATGTTGATAGACTTTTAAAGTCGCCAGCATCACAAAGAGGACGTGATTTTGCAGTTATGCTAAAAAGTTTAAATGATTTAGGTTATGCAGTTGAATGGCGTGTTGTAAATGCAGGAGAATATGGAATGCCACAACGAAGGAGACGAACTTTTTTTATTGGTTATCACAAATCAACGGACATTTATAAAAGACTTTCTAAGTCTAAAAAATTAGATTGGTTACTTGAAAAAGGAACAATAGCAAATGCTTTTCCAATTAAAAAAGTGAACAAACTCGAAGAGTTTGAAATCAAAGGAGATTTAGTTGAAATCACAAATGAATTCAATAAAAACGGGAAACTTTCACCTTTTCAAAATACAGGGTTACTTTTTAAGGGGAAAGTTTACACGACTAAAACAAGCCCAACATATAACGGAAAAAGAACAGTTCTAGGAGATGTTCTTCAAAATGGAGAAGTAACCCCTGAATTTTTTATTGATGACAAAGACAAAGAAAAATGGGAATATTTAAAAGGCTCTAAAGCCATAGAAAGAATTTCAAAAGAGGGGTTTAAATACAAATATTCTGAAGGTGGAATGATTTATCCTGACAGATTGGATAATTCTTCAAGAACAATAATTACAGGAGAAGGTGGAAAATCACCTTCAAGATTTAAACACGTTATAGTTTCAGATAGAGGTTTAAGAAGATTAACACCCGTTGAATTGGAACGACTAAATATGTTTCCAGACAACCACACAAAATTGGAAGGGATTACAAATACGAAAAGGGCATTTTTCATGGGTAATGCTCTTGTAGTTGGAGTTATTGAAAAAATTGGAGAAGAACTATATAAACAAATTAATAATGGATAAAAGAAGCAATAGAGTACAACCAATAAGGTTGTCCCCTGAATTTTTCCCTTTAGACATTCATAAGTCAATGTTTATAAATGATCTTATGATTACAATTCCACAATATTATGCAGAATCTTGGGACCCAAAAGTTCTTGCTAAACATAGTAAGAATAATAACAAGTGGGATGTGGAAATAACATATGAATCTCCGAAAGAAACAGGGAAAGTAAAAAGAACATTCAAAGCTAAATTGTCTTTGTTTTTTGCTAGAGGAAGAAAGCAAACAAGTAGTTATAGGCTTAAATGGGATAACATGTTTGCGGTTCAACTTGCAAATGATTATCCAAAAAGTTTTGTTCGGTCTTTAGAGTATCATATTGGTGACGAATACTATAAAGAACAAAAATTTACCGAATATGACATAGGTGGTTTTAAAGAACAATTACAAGTAAAGATTAAATGGAAAAATGACAGTCCAATTATTACGATTAAAGAATTCTTTAGAGTTAGAGAGGAATCACAAGGATTTCCAAAAGTGTTTAAAGAATTAAGCTCATATTTGATAGCAGATTACTTATTAAGCTCTGAAGATGAAATCTTAAGAAGAATCCAAATAACAAAATGGAAGCCAAGAAAAGAAATGTCTAAAGAATTAAATGAAAATAATATTTACCTCTTATTAAATAGAAATCAAAAAGAACTCTATTTCGGTGAAACTAAAAAATCTCTAGCTCAAAGATACCCTAAAAATCAAAAACATCACTCTTTTGAAGACTGGACTGAATATTCTATAATTCAATTACCTCCCGAGACTTCTGAACACACAAGATTATTGATTGAGCGCATATTAATTGCCGTTGGCTCAAAACTTTTCCCAAACACTTTATATTCAGATTTACCTGTTTTGGGTGCGACTAGAGGGCTAATATTAAAAAATAAAAGAAGATAACAAAAGTAAAACAATTGGGTTCAATAGGATACATAGGTTCCAAACATAAATTATTCTCCTTTATTTCTGAAACCATTTCAGGAGTAGCAGGCAACGATCTTTCTCAAAAAGTTTTTTGTGATCTTTTTGCAGGAACAGGTATTGTTGGCAGGAACTTTAAAACAAGCGTAAAGCAAGTTATTGCTAACGATGTGGAGTTTTATAGTTATGTATTAAATCGAAATTATATTGGGAACCACCAATCATTTCTTTCAGAAGCATTAATTGAAGAACTCAATAATTTAAAAGGGACAAAAGGATTTATTTTTCAGGAATATTCTGAAGGAGGAAAAGCAGGAAGAAATTATTTTACTTCAGAAAATGGGCAAAAGATAGATACGGTAAGAGCTCAGATAAAAACTTGGAGAAAAGCTACAAAAATAAATGATGACCAATATTATTTTCTATTAGCAAGCCTTTTAGAGAGTGCAGATAAAGTGGCAAATACTGCTTCTGTTTATGGAGCATATTTAAAAAAAATTAAACCGTCTGCTGCCAAAAAATTGGTGATAAAACCAGCTGTTTTCTTGGAAACGAATAATAGCCATCAAGTATTTCAGCAAGATAGCAATGAGCTCATCAAGAGAATTGAAGGAGATATTTTGTACTTAGATCCTCCTTATAATGCACGTCAATACGGGGCAAATTACCATGTATTAAATACTATCGCAAAATATGATACCTTTGTGCCAAAGGGAGTGACAGGCTTACGCGATTACTATAAAAGTGATTATTGTAAAAAAGGAGAAGTATTAAATTCGTTTACCGAAGTATTGAAAAACGCACAATTTAAATATATCTTTTTAAGTTATAATAACGAAGGTTTAATGACTTCAGAAATAGTAAAAGAAACCATGAAACGTTTTGGAAAATACAGTTTAGAAACCACCAAATACCAACGTTTTAAGGCCGATAAAACCGAAAATCGAAATCACAAAGCAAATCATACCTTTGAGTATTTACATATATTAGAAAAAGAATAAAAACGCGGCCACTGAGCTTGTCTAAGTGCCTATATAAATAATGAGATTCCTGCTTTCGTAGGAATTGAAAATAAATAATAGTTCTCATGTTTTCAGAAAAAGCAAACAAAATTTTTAAAGAAGTAATCGACAAATACCACGAAATTGATAATGTAGATCAACCGTTTAGTAACCCTTATAGTGATGAAACTAATTTATTAGCACACTTGTTATATAGAAAATGTTGGATAGATACGGTACAATGGCATTATGAGGATATTATTCGTGACCCAAATATTGATCCGGTGAGTGCGCTTTCTTTAAAAAGACAAATTGATGCTTCTAATCAAGATAGAACCGATATGGTTGAGTATGTGGATAGTTATTTTTTGGAAAAATACAACAACGCAACAGTAAAAGAAGGGGCAACAATTAATACCGAAAGCCCTGCTTGGGGAGTAGATAGACTTTCAATTTTAGCTCTAAAAGTATATCATATGAACGAAGAGGCAACAAGAGAAAACGCTTCTGAAGACCACAGAAATTCCTGCCAAATAAAACTAAATGTGCTTTTAGAACAACGTGTAGATTTAAGCACAGCGATAGATCAATTATTAAAAGATATTTCTACAGGAGATAAATATATGAAGGTGTACAAGCAAATGAAAATGTACAATGATGATGAATTAAACCCTGTATTACGAGGAGAAAAATAGTGTCATTCAGAGCGAAAGCGAAGAATCTCTTAAATTGAAAAAACCAACTCACATACTAGTCATCCGACTCTCAGCAATGGGAGATGTAGCAATGACAGTTCCTGTGTTGCAAGCATTTTCTAACAAATATCCTGAAGTAAAACTCACCATACTGTCTCGAGCTTTTTTTAAACCTTTTTTTGAGGACATCCCGAATGTTAACTTTCTAGAAGCAGATGTTTACGGTAAACACAAAAGATTTGGAATATTTAAACTAGCAAAAGAAGCAAAGGGATTAGGAATTGATGCAGTAGCTGATTTACATAATGTAATCCGGTCAAAAGTTATTACAAAATATCTATGTATAAGTGGGATAAAAACAGCGACCATCAATAAAGGGCGGTCAGAGAAAAAAACACTTACCAGAGAAAAAAACAAAAAATTTAGACAATTAAAAACCACACATCAACGCTATGCAGATGTTTTTGTAAAGCTTGGGTTTCCTTTAGATTTAAAGGTGAGTCCAGCTTTGCCAAGAAAAGATTTTACTCAAAAATTACTAAATTTAACGGGATCTGCTCCTAAAAAATTAATTGGGATTGCTCCTTTTGCAGCTCATGAGAGTAAGGTGTATCCTTTGAAATTGATGAAGGAGGTAATTTCAATAGTAGATAAAACAGAAAAATATAAACTATTACTTTTTGGAGGAGGAAGCGAAGAAACCTCAAAACTTAAAAGTATAGGAGCAGAATTTTCTTCAGCAATTTGTGTAGCAGGAATCTTAAGTTTTAAGGAAGAACTCGCCTTAATTTCTAATTTAGACGTAATGCTTTCTATGGACAGTGGGAATGGACATCTAGCAGCTATGTATGGGATCCCTGTCATTTCTCTTTGGGGAGTGACACACCCGTATGCAGGCTTTGCTCCTTTTGGTCAAAATTTCGAAAATAATTTAGTCGCAGATAGAGTAAAATACCCTTTAATACCAACGTCTATTTATGGTAATAAATATCCAGAAGGTTACGAGGGCGCTATGAAAACTATTTTTCCTCAAGAGGTAGTTGCTAAAATTCTAGAATTAATTTAATAAAACTAAAATACTATTAGTAACTACTCTTTAATAATTTTTTTTACCAAAACCCCTTGTGTTGTCTCTATTTTTAAGAGGTACAAACCTGCCTGTAAAGCAGTAATATCTATTGAGTTTGTAACATTTTTTTGAGAGAAAACCATGGCGCCTAACACATTATAAGCCACCACACTTTTTATAGGTGTTTCTATATTTTGTATGGTTATAATACCCTTGGTTGGGTTAGGTGTTAGCACAATGTTTTGCAAAGCATTATCCTCTAGCCCTAAATAAGTTAGATTTTTATACCAAGCTACTTTATCATCACTTATAGAGGCAGAAACTACATCTTTATAACCATCCCCATCAAAATCTGCAACGTCTATAGATATGAGACTCTCTGCCGTTAAAGTAATGATTTGTTGTGCTCCAAAATTCCCCAATCCATCATTCTCGTACCAAGCTATGGTATCACCTCCAAATACTGTAACGACATCTTGGTCGCCATCGTTATCCAAATCTACTGTAACTATATGAATAGGAGCATTTACAGTGGTGGTAATAATATTTTTTACACCAAAACTCCCCAATCCATCTAAATTTTCGTACCATGAAATAGTGTCTCCCCCAAATTCAATCAATAAAGTGTCCATATCACCATCTCCATCTAGATCGTCTGCGATAATAACTTGAGGGCCAGTAAGATTATTATCAATAAGGTTTGCTAACCCAAAACTCCCTAATCCATCTAAATTTTCATACCAATATATACTTTGATCCCCTGCAACTGTAGCTAACATATCTAAATCTCCATCATTATCTATATCTGTGGCATGAGCCCATGTTGTAACAGAAGCCTGATTTGTGATAATATGCTCTTCAGTAAAATCTCCCACACCCGTTTTATTTTCATACCAGGCAACAACACCATCATATTTTGATGAAGAATAGGTGTCTAAATCTCCATCATTGTCTAAATCTGCGGCAAAAACGGTTAAGGGAAGATCTCTATTTGTATTAATATTTTTTCTACCACTAAAGTTACCTAAACCATCTAAGTTTTCGTACCATACTACAATGTCTTCTGCTAAAGCTGTTGAAAGGATATCCAAATCCCCATCTCCGTCGATATCTGCACTAGATACAAACTGGTATTCAAATAAAAACTCAGTAATGACTATTTTTGTCCCAAAATTCCCCAAGCCATCCAAGCTTTCGTACCACGCAATGGTATTATCACCAATTGATGCTACGACAACATCCATAAAATTATCACCGTTTAGATCTGCCGAGTGTACATATCTTGCATTTATAGCTTCTGTAGTAATAATATGTTCTTCGCTAAATTGGGCAATGCCATTTGTTATAAAAATTAAGAACGTTAAAAAGGTAATGAATTGTTTCATCGCAATAAGATTAAAACCTTGGTTACTATTTAAAAAGTAACCAAGGTTGGTTTTACAAATTATTAATTATTCTGTTTTAATATGACCGTTTCTTGGGTATTCCCGTTTTCATAATTTTCAATAATATTATACAGCCCTGGCTGTAGGTTGTCAATTAGTTCGGGATTATTAATACTGGTAGAATCTTGCTCTGTTATGGTAACATTGGTATTAAAAACATCATCGTTAAATTTAACAATAGTTCCTCCAATAACGGGAGGGCTGTTCCAGTTATCATAACATTTTTGTGGTTGTGGAAACACTTCATTCCCATTCCCACTAGTTTCATGTTTTATCCATATTGCCGTATGGTTGGGGTGGGTTATTGTAGAATAATCTGTTTCGTCTTTATTTATTAAAGAAATGACGGTATTTTTATCGTAGGTAAAATTGTCATTCCAACCTGCAGGAGCCGGACATTCACAAGAACACTCAATAAATCGATAATTAAACCCAGGCTGAAACAGTGGATATTCCCAAGGTTGTGGATGGGGATAATAGGCAGGATATTCTCCTCTATAAGGCTCGTATAGCGATGCAACATCGGTTAGCACTGTCTGTAAAACACTTGAAGATTCTATGATTTCTCGTAAATAAATACCTTGCCCTGGCGTAAAGACATACTCCTCGCAAGGATGCGCAGGTAACATAACATTGATGACATCTTCGTGAGTAATAGTATATAATGTGGTTTGACAATCATCTCCTAAAACATTAGTATATACACAATCTTCTATATAGTTATAAGGTATATAGTTAGCCTCTGCATAGGCTTCGCTATAACCTTCATCAATTAGCTCGTAATAATGTTCTCTTTTAAACTCGGGTACTGCATTTGTATCTGTTATTCTATCTCCTTTGCAATGAGCATTATATACTTCATCTTCTGGATTTCGTGTGGCATGTTCACAGGTATATCCACAGGGATCGTTAGAGTTGTCATTGTATCTCCAACCATCTGTAGTATGCCTTAACCCTAAGTTATGCCCAGTTTCATGAGGCAATACAAGATTGTTAAGGTTATATAGAGGAACTATGCTTTTTTTGGTTTCATAATAAGGTACTGCTCCTCCAAAAAAATTAGCTTGATACGGCACATACACATTAATTGCGTCTTCAACAACATAACTGTTAATAGTTGCAAAATTCCATAGAGCTGATATTTGGCATCTATCAACAATACCGTAGCCATCAGGATCGTATTCTCCTGGATAATCAACGCATTCATAATTCCCATTCACATCTTCATATCTTCTTTTGGGTACGTTTGGAGTATCAAAAGAATCATATCCTCGATACTTAAAAAAGATATTAAATTGGTTATAATTAATATTTAAATTTGCGACTGCTTCAAGCGCTTTGTATTCTGTAAAATCACCATTATATTCTCCATTTGGCCCTTTTACTTGCCAAAAGTAAATATTTAATACAATAGGTTCAGCATCTGTGTATTCTGCTGGATCTATAGAATGACTATAAACACCTTCTGGTTCAGGGTCATTGTTATCTGGTGTTGCACAGATAAAATCATTTATTTGCGAATTTGCATAGGTAGTTAATAGAATAACGAACATAAATAGAATGTTTTTCTTCATTTTAATTAGATTTTAAAGTTAATAAAAAAATGCAAACTATATAGGGGAGAGTAAAACAATGCTAGCTTTTAAGCTTTACATCAATAGTTTAATTTGTCAACACCTCAAAGCTAGTAAAAAAAAAAAACGATTTCCAAAACATTTTAACATTTATTTTAGATTTAAGTTTATAATTAATGCTTTTAATCTAAAAAATGATACTCTTTGAGGAATATTAATTCATCTGCGTCACAGAAAAAGGAGTTATAATCAATAGCATTATAACTAATTCAATGGTAATATGTATTGGAAAAAAATTAAAATTGTTATAAAGATTTAGTTACGTAGAGCATATAATACATCATATAAAAAACTAGACATCATCATAATCTATCTTCAAAGTTGGTGTAGTGGGATGTGCTTGGCAAGTTAGAATCAACCCTTCAGCAATTTCACTATCGGTAAGAATTTGATTGTTTTCCATGGTAGCTTTCCCTTCGGTAATTCGTGCAATACAGGTAGAACAAACACCTCCTTGGCAGGAATATGGAGCGTCAATATCTTGATTTAATGCCGCTTCTAAAATGGTTTGTTTGTTAGACATCTTAACTGTAAAAGTCTCTTCATCTACTAGAATTGTTAATGTTGTGTTTGTATTGCTCATCTCTATTAATTTTGGCAAAAATACAAAGGTTTTAAATTTTACAACACAGACTTGGTTTTAAATAACCTAACTTTTATAAGAATAACAGGTTAAATTTTAAAAAGAACCGTATTTTTACGGTTAATTTTGAGGTATACACACTAAAAGCGAAGCTTTTAAGTTTCAGTATTATATAAAACAATTCATATTTTGAGGGGAATCACAAAAATTATAATTTTTTTAATGGCAGTCTTATTTTTGGCAGCCTGTTCACGTAAAAAGAACACTTTTCTTAGTAGAAATCACCATGCTGTTACAGCAGAATTTAATGCTCTTTATAATGGAAATTTATCGTTTGATACGGGTATAGACGAGTTAACAAGAAGTTTTAGAGATAATTTTTGGGAAATACTTCCTGTAGAAAGAATTGAATTTGATGAAGACAAAGTTTTGCCTGGCCAAAATAAAAATCCAAACTTTAATAGGGCCGAAGAAAAAGCTACAAAGGCAATACAAAAACATTCCGTGTATGTAGATGGAAAAGAATATAATCCGCAAATAGATGAAGCATATATATTATTAGGGAAATCACGTTATTATGATACTCGATTTGTACAAGCTTTGGATGCTTTTAATTTTATTTTAAATAAGTATCCTACTAGTAATAGTATAAATCTTGCTAAAGTGTGGAAGGCGAAAACAAACATTCGGTTGAATAACGAAGAGGTCGCTATTGAAAGTCTAATAACAATGTTTAAGCAAAAAGAAATTAGTAAAGAAGATTTTGCTGATGCTTCTGCAATAGTAGCCCAAGCATTTATAAATCTTGACTCTCTTGATGCAGCATTACCCTATATAAAAAGAGCTTCAGAAACCGTAAAAAGCAATGAGTTAAAAGGGAGGTATTCTTATATAACTGGACAATTATATAATAAGCTAGGACTTAAAGATAGCGCAAATATTGCTTTTGATAATGTTATTGAACTTAACCGTAAATCTCCACGTATATATATGATTAATGCATATGTGGAAAAAGCTAAGAACTTTGATTTTACAAAAGAAGACAGGGTCGCTTTTTTAGAATTACTTTACGATTTAGAAAAAAATAGAGAAAATCGCCCATTTCTTGATAAAATTTATAATCAAATTGGCGAATATTACAGAAAAAATGACAGCATAGATTTAGCGATAGAGTTCTATAATAAATCTATACAAGCTTATCGTGAAGATCAAATAATGCAATCTGTAAATTATCAAACCTTAGCCGAAATTTACTTTGATTATACTGAATATAAAATAGCGGGGTCTTATTATGATAGCACTTTAATAAATCTTGAAGAAGGATCTAGACATTGGCGCCGTATTAAAAAGAAACGGGAAAATTTAGACGATGTTATTAAATACGAAGATATTGCTTTCGTGAACGACAGTATTCTATCTATTGTCAACATGAGTGAATCTCAACAATTAGCTTATTTTACAGAATACACTACAGTATTAAAACAAAAAGCAATACAGGATTCTATTGCTTTGGTTGAAGCGCAACAAAATATTGAAAATCAAGAGTTTTATAATAATAACAGCAACTCTAGCAAAGGTGGTCCAAAAAATGGCGGCAGCTTTTATTTTTATAACCAAACCGCGGTATCATATGGCAAGCAAGAATTTTTAAAAAGATGGGGAAATAGAAGCCTAGAAGACAATTGGAGGCTTTCAAACAAATTATCTAAACTAAAAAATCTTGAAGAAGAAGAAAGTACTTCAGCACCAATAGCAGAAAATGATCTTTACAAACCAGAAACCTATATGGCATTAATCCCTAGGGAACAAGGTGTTATTGACAGTATTTCTAAAGAAAGAAATTTCGCTTATTACCAGCTTGGATTAATTTATAAAGAAAAATTTAAAGAATATGGTTTGGCAATTAACAGACTAGAAACTCTACTCTCTTACAATCCTGAAAAACGTTTAGTTTTACCAACATTATATTTTCTACATAAAATTTATCTTATAGAAGGAGATGAGGCTTTAGCATCACAATATAAAAATGAAATAATTACTAGATACCCAGACTCTAGATATGCTGAAATATTAAGGAATCCCGAAGCAATACTTGCAACTGATGAGTCAAGCCCAGAATATAAATATAGCGAACTATATAGAAAGTTTGAAGACTCAAAATACCAAGATGTCATTGAAAAATGCGACATATACACTGCACTTTATTTTGGGAATCCAATAATTCCAAAATTTGAGCTTTTAAAAGCTGATGCTATTGGTCGACAACAAGGATTTGAAGCTTATAAAAGTGCGCTCAATTTTGTTTCATTAAATTACCCTAATTCAGATGAGGGGAAACAAGCTCAAAAACTTTACGCTACTTTATTACCAAAAATTGCCAACAAAAACTTTTTATCTGATAAAGAAAGTGATAGATGGAAAATAGTTTATAGTTTTAATAGTGATTCTCGAGAATCAGCTGAGAAACTACAAGAAAAATTAATTAAAGCTATCGAATTGTTTCATTATGATACGATGTCTACGTCGGTAGATTATTACAATCCAGACACTTTATTTGTTATTATTCACGGTTTAAATTCTAGATTAGGAGCCCGTGGTTTTGCCGAAGTTTTAAAAGAAAACAAAAAAATTAAACTAAAGAATCCCTTTTTTGAAATCTCTTCACCAAACTATAAAATAGTCCAGATACATAAAAATTTAGAAGAATATTTAATAGCAGATTTGTCAAAACCTACCCAAAGTAAAAGTGGGAATAATGAGAAGAAAAGAACCGAAAAAAACATAATAGAAACCAAAACCAACAAGCAGGAAAAAGAAACTAAAAAAAGTAAAGGTAAAGGGAAATCAGATAAAAAAGGATAATTAATTAAATTAGCAATCATGTTTTCAGATAAAAAAGATAAATCAATAGAAAACCCTGGAACAAGCCAAAACCGTATCAATGACGGAACCAATATAAAAGGAGATATAAACTCTAATGGTTATTTTAGAATTGACGGGAACATTGAAGGGAATGTAAAAACACCCTCTAAGGTTGTAGTCGGAAAAACAGGTGTTATTATAGGAACCCTTAGTTGTAAAAACGCTGATATTGAAGGGAGAATAAAAGGAACTCTCAATATTTCAGAAACACTTACGCTTAAATCTACCGCATATATTGAAGGAGAAGTGGTCGTTGGGAAATTAGCGGTAGAACCAGGAGCAACGTTTAACGCGACTTGCTTAATGAAAGGAACAGTTACAGAACAACAATTGCCAAAAGACAAAGAAGAGGTGTTGAAAACAAACTCTTACCTTCGCCAGCAAAGAATTAAAACCGCTACCCCAGAAAAGACCGAATCATAACAGATGTCTAATAATGATAAAAAAGGCATTAGGCGTTGGGCAATACTGTCTGGTATAGGAATACAAATGGGTGTTATTATATTTTTGTTTGTAAAAGGAGGTGTCTGGATAGATAGCACGTACAATCACAGCGAAAAGCTTTTTACAATTATTTTCACACTTCTTGGAGTTGCAGTTTCATTATTTCTAGTGCTTAAACAAACTAACGAGTTAAATAAATGAAACGTACAAGCCTTCTCTTTTTATTATTGTTATTAGCATTATTAGTATTGAGTTTTGCAATTCATCTTTTTGCATTGCATTTTACGGGTAATCCTCTTTTCGGAAACCAAATTTTACTTTCTTATGTGGTTAATTATTTATTAGCGGCAACTGTTTTATTAGTAGTTGAGAAAACATTAAGTAATAATTCTGCTCAAGCAGGCTTTGTTTTTATGGCAGGAAGCGCGCTAAAATTTTTAGTGTTCTTTTTAGTGTTCTATCCAGTATATAAAGCAGATGACAAGATGGATGTGATAGAATTTACTGCCTTTTTTGTTCCGTATGCCATCTGTTTGATTGCCGAAGTTATGTACCTTTCTAAACAGCTTAATAATCAGGCGAATTAATAAAATCGAGGAGAGTTAAAAAAAAGTGCAAATAGTTTTTTCTTTTTATAAAGAACAGTATTTTTGCACCGATTTTTAAAGCCAATATATTTTGTTTACTATGCAAAGCAATTATTTAGTAAAATTCCTTACAATCATACTTTTAGTTTTTGGCATGAATGTGCAGGCACAACATGAAGAACCTCAAACAACAAAAGAAGATGTTAGTTTTAAAGCAAAAATCAAGGAAAGTATAAATCATCACTTGTTAGATTCGCATGATTTTACTTTTTTTAGTGATAGCGAAACAGGAAAACATTATGGTTTTTCACTTCCTGTAATTCTTTGGGATAAAGAAGATGGATTACAACTTTTTTCTTCATCAAAATTTCATCATGGTGAAACTGTAGCCGAAAACAATGGTAATTACTACAAATTATACCATAATAAGGTATATAAAACAGATGCAGAAGGAACCATTACTTTAGACGACCATCATCATCCAACACAAGCAAAACCTTTAGATTTTTCAATCACAAAAAGTGTATTGATGATAATTGTTACAGGTATCCTTATGCTTTTAGCATTTGTGGGTATGGCAAAATCCTTCAAAAAAGGACCAATTGTTACTGGTGCTGGACGATTTTTAGAACCGATCATACTTTATATTAGAGACGAGATTGCTATTCCAAATATTGGTGTAAAAAAACACAAAAAATATATGCCCTATTTATTAACGGTATTTTTCTTTGTATGGTTTTTAAACTTATTTGGATTGACCCCTCTTGGCGTAAATGTTACAGGTAATATTGCTGTTACTTTTGCTTTAGCATTGATTACTTTTGTGATCACTCAGTTTTCGGGGAATAAAAATTACTGGAAACATATTTTTTGGATGCCAGGAGTACCAGTGCCAATGAAAATTATTTTAGCTCCTATAGAATTATTAGGAGTAATGATTAAACCTTTCGCGTTAATGATTCGTTTGTATGCAAACATTATGGCAGGACACATTGTGTTAATGAGTTTGATAGGTTTAATATTTGTGTTCCAGAATTGGATAGGTAGTAGTTTAACATTCGTGTTATCCTTTGCCATTTCAATGATAGAACTTTTAGTAGCTTTATTACAAGCATATATCTTCACCATGCTATCAGCCTTATATTTTGGCTTTGCTGTTGAAGAGCACGATGAAGCTCATTAATAAATTTGAATATTTAATGTTTAATTTTTAATTATATATATTATGGAGATCCCAGCGATTGTAGGTGCAGGTTTAGTAGTAATTGGTGCCGGTATCGGTATCGGTAGAATTGGTGGTTCAGCAATGGACGCTATTGCTCGTCAGCCAGAAGCTTACGGAAAAATTCAAACAGCAATGCTAATTGCAGCAGCGCTTATTGAAGGTATTGGATTTGCTGCATTATTTGCAGTTTAACAAAACCCAAACAACAATTGCAACGGTTGGTTGCAATTGTTGTTTAATTAAAATTAAAAAAATTATTTAAAATATATTCATGGAAAAGTTAATTAACGATTTCTCTTTTGGACTTTTTTTCTGGCAGATAACACTTTTTTTGCTATTACTTTTATTATTAAAAAAGTTTGCTTGGAAACCTATTTTAGACGCTCTTGATGAGAGAGAAGAAGGGATAAAAGCAGCATTAGATGCAGCGGAAAACGCAAAATTAGAAATGCAAAACCTTCAATCAGATAACGAAAAATTATTACAAGAAGCTCGTTCTGAAAGAGAGACTATGATAAAAGAAGCTCGTGAAATTAAAACTAAAATGATTTCAGTTGCAAAAGATGAAGCTAAACTAGCGGCAGACGATATGATTTCTCAAGCTCAACAAGCAATAGAGAACGAAAAGAAATCTGCAATGGCAGAGATAAAAAATCAAATCGCATCACTTTCTATCGAAATAGCTGAAAAAGTAGTTAAAGAAGAACTTTCTAACAAAGACAAGCAATTAAAATTGGTTGAAGATATGTTAGGAGATGCTACTTTAAATTAGATAAAATAATTATGAGCGGAAGCAGAGCATCCATACGATACGCAAGAGCAGTTTTACAACAAGCTAACGATGCAAATAACGCAAACGTTGTGTTTGATGATATGCAAAGCGTACATGCAACGATCCAAGCAAGTAAAGAATTACAAATGGTACTTAGTAGCCCTGTAATTACTGCAGGCGATAAACAAAATGCCTTGTTAGCAATTTTTGAACATCAATCAGATGCAACCAAATCTCTAATTAAAGTATTGGTAGAAAACAAACGTACCCGTTTATTGGACGATGTTTCAACAAACTATATTGATTTGTACAATGAAGCTCAAGGAGTAAAAATAGCACAAGTAACAACCGCTGTAGCTCTTACAGATGAACTTTCAGAAAAGGTTTTGGCAAAAATTAAGGAGCTTACAGGGAGTGATAAAGTTACCATAGAAAGCATAATAGACGAATCTATAATAGGAGGCTTTATTCTTAGAATAGGTGACCTTCAATATAATGCTAGTATTTCAAATAATCTGGCAAGAATAAAAAGAGAATTTAGTAAAAGTATATAAATAAATTTCAGATACTAATCTGAATAATATAATTAAAATGGCAGAAGTTAAACCAGCTGAAGTATCAGCAATATTAAAGAAACAATTATCGGGTTACGAATCTACCGCTTCTTTAGACGAAGTAGGAAGTGTATTAACTGTAGGTGATGGTATTGCACGTGTTTACGGACTTTCTAATGTTCAATATGGTGAATTAGTTGAGTTCGAAAACGGATTAGAAGGGATTGTACTTAACCTCGAAGAAGATAATGTGGGTGTAGTATTATTAGGGCATTCAACAGATATTGTTGAAGGAGCTACTGTAAAACGTACACAACGTATTGCATCTATCAATGTTGGAGAAGGAATTGTGGGTCGTGTAGTAAATACTTTAGGAGATCCTATCGATGGTAAAGGAGCAATTACAGGGGAAACTTTTGAAATGCCACTAGAGCGTATCGCACCAGGGGTTATTTTTAGAGAACCAGTAACAGAACCATTACAAACAGGAATTAAAGCAATTGATGCGATGATTCCAGTAGGTAGAGGACAACGTGAGTTGGTTATTGGTGACCGTCAAACAGGTAAGACAACGGTTTGTATTGATACCATTTTAAATCAAAAAGAATTTTACGATGCTGGAGAACCTGTTTATTGTATCTATGTTGCCATAGGTCAAAAAGCTTCTACAGTAGCGAATATAGCTAAAGTATTAGAAGAAAAAGGAGCGCTAGCCTATACAACTATTGTAGCGGCAAACGCATCAGATCCTGCTCCAATGCAAGTATATGCTCCTTTTGCAGGTGCTGCAATTGGTGAGTATTTTAGAGATACAGGTCGTCCTGCTTTAATTGTCTATGATGATTTATCAAAGCAAGCAGTAGCGTATCGTGAAGTATCATTATTATTACGTCGCCCACCGGGACGTGAAGCATATCCTGGAGATGTTTTCTACCTTCACTCAAGGTTATTAGAGCGTTCTGCAAAAATCATTAATAACGATGAAATTGCAAAAAACATGAATGACCTTCCTGCGTCTTTAAAAGATAAAGTTAAAGGAGGAGGTTCATTAACAGCGCTGCCTATTATTGAAACACAAGCGGGAGATGTTTCGGCATATATCCCAACCAATGTAATTTCGATTACAGATGGTCAGATATTTTTAGATGGAGATTTATTTAACTCTGGTGTACGTCCAGCAATTAACGTAGGTATTTCGGTATCTCGTGTGGGAGGTAATGCACAGATTAAATCAATGAAGAAAGTTGCGGGTACATTAAAACTGGATCAAGCACAGTTCCGTGAACTTGAGGCGTTTGCTAAATTTGGTTCTGATCTTGATGCTGCGACACTTAACGTAATTGAAAAAGGAAGACGTAATGTTGAAATCCTTAAACAAGCACAAAACGATCCGTTTACAGTAGAAGATCAAATTGCAATTATTTATGCAGGATCTAAAAACTTATTACGCGACGTTCCAGTTACTAAGATTAAAGAATTTGAAGCAGATTATATCGAATTCTTAAATGCAAAGCATAGAGATACTTTAGATACATTAAAAGCAGGAAAATTAACCGATGAGGTGATTGCTGTTTTAACTAATGTAGCAAAAGACCTCACTGCTAAATATAACTAAAAAGAAGTAATCGGTTAGCAGTATTTAGTCAGCAGAAATAAATTGACTGAATACTGAATACTGAATACTGCGTACTGAAAAGAATGGCAAATTTAAAAGAAATACGTAATAGAATAGCTTCGGTATCTTCAACGATGCAGATTACTAGTGCCATGAAAATGGTATCTGCTGCAAAGCTGAAAAAAGCACAAGATGCAATTACCACATTGCGTCCGTATGCTGATAAACAAACCGAGTTATTACAAAATCTAAGCGCAAGTTTAGATGGCGATGTAGGTAGTGATTATACCAATCAACGAGAAGTAAAAAAAGTATTACTAGTTGCTATTTCTTCTAATCGTGGATTAGCAGGAGCGTTTAATTCAAACATTGTAAAAGGGTGTAATGCTTTAATTGAGGAGTCTTACAAAAACACACAAGTTGATTTTATTACTTTAGGTAAAAAAGCAGGTGATGTTATTGTAAAAGACCACACAGTTATTGAAAGTAATACTGAAATATTTGATGATTTAACTTTTGATAACAATGCTATAATCGCTGAAAATTTAATGAATTTATTTACTGAAGGCACGTACGATAAAATAGTGCTAGTGTATAATAAATTTAAAAATGCTGCCACTCAAATTATCACTACAGAGCAATTTTTACCAATTGTTTCAGTGAGTAATTCTGAAGAGAAAACAGTTACAGCAGATTATATTTTTGAACCTTCAAAAGAAAAAATTGTAGAAGAATTAATTCCGAAGAGTTTAAAAATGCAATTATTTAAGGCACTTAGAGACTCCTCTGCAAGTGAGCACGGAGCCCGTATGACAGCAATGCATAAAGCAACAGATAATGCAACAGAGCTTAGAGACGAACTAAACTTACAGTACAACAAAGCAAGACAAGCATCTATTACTAACGAGATTTTAGAAATTGTTGGTGGTGCGGAAGCGTTAGCAGGTTAGTAAAAAACAAACTATTTAAAAGGAAAGCCTTCTAAGTTTTTAGAAGGCTTATTAGTTTTTATCTATTTTAAAAGTTTTCTCTTAAAAACTTTGCTAATTCGTTTTTTTTTTCAGCTTTGTAGGGTAATGATTACTAAAATTTAATTTTATTCATAATAATTGTAATAAAACTCCCCAATTAATTAAGGTGAACTTTTTATTAACCCTTAATTTATTATTATGAATAAAATCTTATTTATTTGTATATTTATAACAATGATTATAAATGTACATGCACAAATTGACAAATGCGCAACACTTCCACCACAATTTGAATTTTCTGAGACTCCTTTCACTCATTCTATTGACCCAGAAGATTTAGCTAGCTTCGGACCTGTAGTATTTAATATTTATTTTTGGCAAGTAAATGAATTTGGCGGCAATAATGAGAAACCGTTAACAGAACAAATTGTATTAAATGCAGTTGCAAATTTAAATATAGAGTTTAACCCTGCTAACATCTTTTTTAAATATAGAGGTTTTGGAGAACTAGATAGTCCAGAGCATGTAACATATGTTAATTATGAATTAAATAGTTCTGGAGAATTAACTTGTGTTATACATAATGAAATAGATGACACTAATGGTTATGGGATTTTAAATCATTGTCAAACAGGTGATTTGTTAGAACATGCACAAAACATAGGTGCTTATAAAGAAGATGCTTTTAATGTGTATGTGCCTTATGGTACCGATAATTTTGCAGGGAAATCTGCATTTCTTGAAACTTATTTATTTGTACCCACAGTAAATTTAACGAACCCAGTTTTAATACATGAGGTGGGGCATAATTTTGCACTTTTCCACACCGAAACAGGTTGGACTAGTTTAACAGAAAATGGAGAACCAGACCCTAATTATGAAGATTGTGAACATGTAACCCGTAACACAGATGATGAAGATTATTACAATGCAGATGTAAAAGGTGATCAAATTCCAGATACTGCTGCTGTACCTAATTTTAGGAATGAATATTGTATTTTAAACGACACAGAAGCAGATTGCTCTACAGAAGAAGAAGGATATAAGTTTCATTGGATAGATGACTGTTCGTATATTGGAGAAAATGCTGATTGTCAAGGAACACCATTTGAAATAGGTGACAGTGATGTTCAAAACTTTATGCATGCCAATACGAAAAAAGAATGCAGGAATAATTTTAGTATTGGGCAGTATATAAGGATGCGTGAAGCGAATAATTGGGATCCTTATGGTACATATCAAGAAGCAATAACAGACATCGCCTCCTTGTACGAGCCTTATAAAGGCGAGTATTATATTGCTGGACCACTACCAAATAATTATATTCCACCTCATTTTCAGCCTGGTTTTGAGTATCGTTTTGTAGAATGCGAAAGCCCTTTATCAACACCTGAACCTTATAGTACAAGCAATACATTTCCTTATGATATTAATAATGTTATTCTACAAATTGATGCAAACGAAGGACACCATGACCTCATTGTACACCCTAACCATACCGCAATAGGAATTATTTCTACTGGAGCACCAGATAATGGATTTTGGCCAAGACCCAAAAAATGTTATGATAACTGGAACAGAGCTCCTAATGGTGGTAGTGTTATAAAGTTTAACGATGATGTTTTTAACACTAATGTTACAATAAGCTCGCAAGATTCTACAGCAATAAATAACCCACAACTTATAAATAATTTGGAGTCTGGTTTGTATAAAATAGAGAAAACCTATGATGACGGTAGTTCCCAAGAAACAGTAATTTTTAAAGAGAATAATGACTAGGATAATTTATATTTTATTTTTTATACCAACAATAGTTAGCGCACAGTTTGGTCCACAACAGGTAATTTCTACAGAAGGAGATGGCCCTCAAAGTGTTTTTGCTGCAGATTTGGATGGAGATACTTTTAAAGATGTACTCTCTGCCAATAAGTTTGGTTATAATCTTACTTGGTATAAAAATATGGGAGATGGTAGCTTTGGAGAACAACAGATTATAGCCACACTAAACCAACCAAAAATTATATTTGCTGGAGACTTGGATGGAGACAACGATCTAGATGTATTAGCTACAGCTTTATTTATAGATGAACTTGTTTGGTATAAGAATTTAGATGGTCAAGGTACTTTTAGTACTCAAATAATTATAGATAATGAATTGGATGGTCCTTACGATGTAAAAGCAGTAGATATTGATGGAGATTTAGATTTAGATGTAGTTTGTGGTACAGAATCTTCTGGCTTAGTTTGGTTTGAAAACCTAGATGGCTTAGGCACTTTTAGTACTAAAAAAGTAATAAATGCATCAGTTTCCAATTCTCGGTCTGTTATGGCAATAGATTTAGATGGTGACACCGATTTAGATATAGTTGCTTCATCCTCGGGATCAGTGACGGTATCTTGGTACGAAAACCTAGATGGTTTGGGTAACTTTGGAGAACAACAGGTAATTGCGGGTAGTACACTTACAGTTCAATCAATTTATGCAGCAGATTTGGATGGAGACCTTGATAATGATATAATTTCAGCTACAACAGTAGAAGATAAGGTTTCTTGGTATGAAAACTTGGACGGCTTAGGAAACTTTGGAGCAGAACAAATAATAACCACTCAAGCTGATTTTGTTTTTTCAGTATTTGCAGCAGATTTAGATAATGACAACGATATGGACGTATTAGCTGCTGCTGCGAGTGATGATAAGGTTGCTTGGTATAAAAACCTTGACGGAGAGGGTGATTTTTCTACAGAACAAATAATAACAAGCAATGCAGATTCTGTTCGATGGGTTATTGCTTCTGATTTGGATAATGATGGTGATATGGATGTGCTCTCTGCCTCACAAAACGATGATAAGGTAGCTTGGTATGAAAATTTAACCATACTTGGTTTGGAGGAGGTATTAAATTTAAAAATAGAGCTTTACCCCAACCCTGCAAATACACTACTAAATATTACTAATAAAGAGAATTACAGTATCGATTATATAAAAATGAGTGATGCTCAAGGAAAATTGGTAAAACATATTAAAGGTTTTAAAACCCCAATAGCTATCACGAATTTACAAAAAGGTGTTTATTTTATAACGATACAAACCGATCAAGGTAAATTGATAAAAAAAATAATAAAAGAATAAATGCAAAAAACACCGTTCTGATATTTTCAGAAGGGTCTTTTAAGTTATAATAGCTATAGTTCATCTAGCTACATCGTTTCCTTCAACCACCTATAAAATTCACGTTGCCAAATCAAACTATTTTGATTATTTAATACCCAATGGTTTTCTTCTGGGAAGTATATTAGTTTACTTTTAATACCTTTTAATTGTGCTGCTTGAAAAGCTGCTAAACCTTGACCAATTGGTACACGATAATCTTTTCCTCCTTGAATAATTAAAATAGGCGTATCCCAATTATCAATATAGGTAGTTGGATTAAATTCATTGAATGCTTTTTGTGCATCTTTATTATTTTTATCCCAATATGCTCCACCTAAATCCCATGCAGGAAAGAAAATCTCTTCAGTGGTTCCATACATACTTCGCCAATCAAAAATCCCATCGTGAGAGATAAACGACTTAAACCTTCCTTCGTGCTTTCCAGCTAAATAAAAAGCAGAATACCCTCCGTAACTTGCTCCAATACACCCTAATCTATTAGCGTCTACATAGTTTTCATTAGAAATATCATCGATAGCAGAAAGGTAGTCGTCCATATTTTGACCACCATAGTCTTTACTAATTTGTTCGTTCCATTCAACTCCGTATCCTGGCATTCCTCGTCTATTTGGTGCAATAATAATATAACCGTGGGCAGCCATTAATTGAAAATTCCATCTAAAAGAATAAAACTGACTCAATGCTCCTTGTGGCCCACCTTGGCAATATAATATGGTTGGGTATTTTTTATTTGGATCAAAATCAGGAGGATAAATTACCCAAGAAAGAAGTTGTTTCCCATCGGTGGTTTTGGTCATTCTTTTTTCAACTTTACCAAGATTGGTTTTCGCATAAACTTTGTCGTTTACATGACTTAACTGCTGCGTTTCTCCTGACTTTATATCTAAGGAATAAACTTCAGCAGCATGATTCATATCTCTTCTTAAAACTGCAAGTTTATGATCTACTTGTCCAATAATTGAATACACATCAAATTGTCCATTGGTAATTTGCCGAGGGGTGTTTATTATTTTTTTTGAAGAAGAAGCAATCTTAATTTCAAAAACTTGTACTGTTCCTAAAACAGGAGCTACAAAAAATATAGATTTTCCATTCTTTGCCCAAAGGAAGCTGTTTACGGTTCCATCCCAAGCTTCTGTAAGATTGATGTCTTTTCCTTTTAAACGAACAATAATATCGTTTTTATCAGATTCGTAACCGTCACGTTTCATTTGTAACCAAGCTAAATTCCCATTACTTGAAAATGCTGGAGAAGTGTCGTACCCTTTATTGTATTTGGTTAAGTTGGTGGTTTTTTCAGTAGCTAATTCATATTGAAAAATATTGGCATTGGTGCTAATTGTGTATGCAGTTCCGCTTTCTTTTTTAGAAACATACAAAATACTTTTACTGTCTGGCGACCATAGATAATCTTCTGATCCACCAAAAGGTTTTTGCGGAGAATGAAAAGGTTCTCCCTTCATAATATCTATAAGTTTTGCTTTTTTATCTGAAGCAGATCGATACATTATATGATTAAAAGTACCGTCCTCCCAGGAATCCCAATGACGATAATTAAGCGCATCATATATCATTACATTAGAGTTTGTAATATCTGGATGGAAATCTGAACCCGATACTTTTTGTAACTTTTCATTTTTTACTATAATTTTATATTTTTTGTTGGGCGAAATACTTTTATCGTGAAGATGGCTTTCTTTTATTGTAATTTTCTTTACTTCTCCACCATCAATATCAACAGAATATTGCGTGTTGGTTTTCTTTTGAGTTGTAAAACTATATTTGGAAACTCCAAAAACAACATGGTTGTTATCTTTTGAAATACCTTTACCACTAACTCTACCTAATTTAATTAGGCGTTCTGGTGTCATATTGGTTTTTTGTGCAATAATCATTGTGCTAATGCAAGTAAGTACTAAGGTTAAAACTAATTTTTTCATATTAAATACAGAAATTGATGTTATGGTATTAAAGGAACAAATATATAAAAAGAGAAATTACTTATTTTACTAATAAAAACCCCTTCTGAAATTGTTTCAGAAGGGGTTTAGCTTTATAAACAGGAGTTGTTAATACACTTTTCCATCAAAATAATCTCTTGCAATACCTTCTCTAAAGTCAGGGTGTGCAATTTCGGTTAAAGCCTTAACACGTTGTTTAATTGTTTTTCCGTAGAGGTTAGCAACACCATATTCGGTCACCACATAATGTATATGTGCTCTTGTAGTTACCACTCCGGCACCTGGTTTTAAAAAAGGAACAATTCTATTTACCCCTTTTTTTGTTACAGAAGGCAAAGCGATTATTGCTTTTCCTCCTTCACTTAACGAGGCACCACGAATAAAATCCATCTGCCCTCCTACACCACTGTACATTCTTGATCCAATAGAATCGGCACATACCTGCCCAGTAACATCAATCTCAATAGCAGAATTTATCGCCACCATTCTAGGGTTTTGCATAATTATTCCCACATTATTTACAAAATCTGCTTCTCGCATTTCAATAAATGGGTTGTCGTCTACATACTCAAATAAACGTTTAGAGCCCATTAAAAACGTAGCCATTGCTCTACCAGGATTAATCCCTTTATAATTTCCATTAATGACATCGTTTAAGATTAAATCGATGACCCCGTCTGAAAACATTTCGGTATGTAAACCAAGATCTTTATGGTTTCCTAAGCGAGTTAATACAGCATTTGGGATATTTCCAATTCCCATTTGTAGCGTACTTTTGTCTTCAATTAATTCAGCAATAAAATCACCAATTTTCTCTTCACTCTCGGTAGGTTTAGCGGGCTCATGATAATGTAGGGGTTCGTCTACTTCAACAAAAGTATCAAACTCTGTATAGTGAATAATACCGTCACCGTGAGTACGAGGCATATTTGGATTTATTTGTGCAATTACATGTTTTGCATTTCCAATTGCCGCTAATGTTGCTGCTACTGTAACACCTAATGAACAATATCCATGTTTATCTGGTGGCGAAACCTGAATTAAAGCAATATCTAAAGGGATGATATTTTTTTTAAATAATAAAGGCAATTCACTTAAAAAAACGGGAGTGTAAGATCCGTTTCCAGCCTTTAAAGTATGTCTAACATTAGGGCCAATGAAAAATGAATTTACATGAAAACTTTTACTATATTTTGGATCTGCATAAGGAGCATCTCCTTCAATATGAAGGTGGCAAACCTCAACGTTTCGAAGCTCTTCATGCCTTGCAGACATCGCATTAATTAGGGCTTGTGGCGCTGCTGCTGCTGCTTGAATATACACACGGTCATTAGATTTAATAACCTTAACAGCTTCTTCTGGTGTTTTAGATTTATACATAACAATTTCTTTAATTTATGACAAAGGTACTATAGAAAAAACATCAAAAAACTGTTAATTGTCATATTTTTATTGTGAGGAGATATTACTTATTTTTTCCATAAAATAAATAGATTTTTTCGGAATAGTTTTTGTAATAAATGACAAAACTAAATTGATAATTATGAAACATAATAAACTAGTTCTTTTTATAACAATAGTATTTACCTCTTTTTGCTTTTCTCAAAATCAAAAAAAAGAGACGTTTGTTTTTTTACAAGTAGCGCCATTTATTTCTGGAGAAAACTCTAAAGATATTGGAGCTATTGGAATTGCTGGTTTTGAGGTTTTTGTCACTAATAATATCTCTGTAGCAACAGGTGTTTTCTCCTCTAATAACACGATGTTTAAAAACAATAACGGGACAACTATTCATTCATACGGTATCTTGCCTTCTGTTCAATATTATATAATTAACAAATCAAAATTTAATGTTTTTTGCACATTAGGCTATGGGTTTGGGTTTGAAGACTTAACGCGTTCTGCTATACAAAATAGTGCGTTAACCATAGTTAACATTGGCTTAGGAGGAAATTATAGTATTATGAATAACCTTTATTTAAAGTTAACTATTCCATATTTTTATGCAAAAAATATTACAATAAATAAAAAAGCATTAGAAGGAATTACTCCGTTCTTTGGTGTAAATTATAAACTATAGAAAGTTACTAAATGTCATTATTTTAGAAATAATCTAACTTCATTTTGTACATTTATAACGTATTAAATAGTCATACTATGAAAAGATTACAATTAGTTTCGGGTGTTATAGGAATGGTTTTTCTAAGTGTTTTGTTTTTTAATTGTGCTGGGTTAAAAAAAGACAATTCAGAATACGCATTTGCACAAAACCCTCCTTTTTCAATAGAAGAAGTTTATAGTCAAAAATGGATGGCAGGTGTTGAAGAAGGTGGATCAGGAATACAGATGTATATAACTATTAAAAATTTAGAACCTGAAACCCTCATAAATAAAATCTATTTCAGAAATAAAATAGCATCTGCTGAAGAAAAGAGAAACAATAATTTTGTTGGATATTTCACGAATAAACAACTAGAGATCATTATGGACAGTGATGTCACTAATGAAGCAAATAATACGCCTCCACAGAAATCTCCTTTTCAGTTAGATGAAAACGAAGCGGTGTTAAGTTACATTTACAAGGGGGTAGAATATTATTTTAAACTTTCTAATATCGAGGAGAAAGAAGTAATAGCCTATCCAAGTAGCAATCCCAATAATGGCAATTAATATTGCACCACCCACAGAAATTCAATACTTTTAAAAATTAAAATTCAAGGGATTGGGCGTCTTTAAAAAACTTTTTAAACAAACATTTATTTATGGTTTAGCAACGGTATTGCCTCGTGCATTGGCAATATTTTTAGTGCCGTTGTATGTGTTGGTTTTAGGAAAAGAACAGTTCGGGATTTATGCTTCTTTAATGGCATTTTTAATCCTAGGAAATGTGATGCTTTCCTATGGTATGGAAACTGCCTTTTTTAGATTTATTAATAACGATGAATTTAATAAAAGCAACGTACAATCTACTGCACTAACTTCACTAACTATTACAACACTTCTATTTCTATCTATTGCCTTATTTACAAGGGAACAACTAGCGTCTTTTTTAGATTTTAAAACTGAATATATCACCTACGGACTTCTAATTTTAGCACTAGACGCCTTAGTAGTAATCCCATTTGTATGGTTTCGGGCTCATGAAAAACCAATGTGTTATGCCGTTATTAAAATAGTTAATGTGAGTATAAATTTAGGGTTTAATTTATTTTTCTTTTTGGTAGTACCCATTTTGGCTGAAAAAAACACGGACTCCATCTGGAACTCAATATATATAGAAGAAGGCAAAGTAGCGTATGTATTTATAGCGAACTTAATTGCTAGCGTAATTACATTTTTAATTTTAGTACCCACCTATTTTAAAATAAAGTTCTCTCTTAATCGTATTATTTTGAAGAAAATGTTGCGGTATGCATTTCCTGTTTTAGTTGCAGGAATTGCTTTTTCTATCAATGAAGCCTTCGATAAAATCTTATTGAAATACCTATTGCCTTCAGATATAGCTGAAGCTCAGGTTGGTATTTACGCAGCCTGCTACAAACTAGGAGTTTTCATGACACTTTTTGCAACCGCTTTTAGATTGGGAATAGAGCCTTTTTTCTTTAATCATTCAAAAAATGAAAATGCCAAAGAAACCTACGCGACCATCACCAAATATTTTACAATAATTGGAAGCTTAATTCTTCTGTTTGTGGTGGTTTATCTAGATGTTTTTAAACGAATATTAATTCCAGATAGTTCCTTTTGGGAGGCGCTAGTTATTGTCCCCATTATATTACTAGCCAATTTATGTTTAGGGATTTATCACAACCTTTCGGTTTGGTATAAGGTTACAGACAAAACAAAATTTGGAGCGTATATCTCGGTAATTGGAGCGTTAATCACTTTGACGCTTAATTTTGTATTGATCCCTATTATTAGCTATAAAGGGTCTGCTATTGCAACTTTAGCGGCTTATGGGAGTATGATGGTGATCTCCTATTTTATAGGAAAGAAACATTATGCCGTTCCGTACGATCTAAAAAAAACAGGATTTTATCTATTGCTATCTGTTGTATTTTCGGTACTTTCATTTTATATTTTTGACGGAGATTTATGGATAGGAACGGCACTATTATTGGTGTTTGTTTTACTGATATATTTTTCTGAAAAGAAGGAAATAAAACAAATTTTGAAACAGAATAATTAATATGTCATTCAGAGCGATAGCGAAGAATCTCTAAATAATATTAATTTTAAAAAGATTGACAATAAAAATAAAAAGATGTGATTTATCACGTTTGGTTTAAAAAAGAAACAATGAATAAAAATCAAGAGATACCCGTTTTCACGAGTATTAAAATAATAAACAAATCCAATCACGAGTTACCTAATTACGAAACCAATGCTTCGGCGGGGATGGATTTACGTGCAAATCTAACAGAATCGATAAGATTAAAACCCCTAGAAAGAACCATTGTTAAAACAGGTCTTTTTATAGAACTCCCCGTTGGGATTGAAGCACAAGTACGCCCTCGTAGCGGATTGGCAGCAAAAAAAGGGGTTACTGTTTTAAATGCTCCTGGCACCATAGATGCAGATTATCGTGGTGAAATAGGCGTGATTTTAGTCAACCTTTCTACCGAAGATTTTACTATTGAAAACGGAGAACGAATTGCGCAATTAATTATCGCTAAACATGAACGCGCAGATTGGGAGGAAGTTGATGTGTTGGGTGAAACGGCTAGAGGTGAAGGGGGATTTGGGAGTACTGGGGCGAAATAATGGAATTATTCCATTGTTATATAGGAATTATTCCATAACTTTAACAGCTTCCCCCATTGAATAATATTTTAATAACTTATTTAAGTTATGCGATTTAAGCAGATTCATTTTATAAATTTGTATTGAAAAACTTAACCAGAAAATGCCTTATAAAAATTTAATATTAAAACTTGGTTTTTTTCCTAAAGAAAACACCTCGGGTATTTTTATTAAAAAATATACTGATGGATATGCTATTGAAATAGATTTTGAAAAAGAAAATTTCAACTACGGAAATAAAATAACCGCAGAAAGTAAGACAACACAAAATTTTTCCCAAGCTGAAAACTGGGTTGTTTTAGAATGTGTAGATAGGCTTTTAGAAAAAGGATATAACCCTAAAGATATTATATTAGAAAAAACGTTTCCTTCTGGTCACGGGCATTCAGGAAGATTAGATGTTTTAGTTAAAAAAGATAAGAAAGCTTTTTTAATGATAGAATGTAAAACCTACGGGAAAGAATATGACAAAGAACTAGCAAATATCAATAAAAAAGGAGGACAACTTTTCACATACTTTCAAAATGACACCAATACAGAATTTTTAATGCTTTATGCTTCATCCCTAATTGATGGAAATCTTATTTATAAAAATGAAATTATAAAAATTGAAGACAATTATAGAACCGCTGGTAATGTAGAAGATGTTTTTAATAGGTGGAATAAAGTAAGTAACCAAAATGGTATTTTTGAGGATTGGGTTGATGCGTATAATTTTCAAAATAAATTACTCACACAAAGAGAGTTAAAATCATTAAACAAAGAAGATAGTGAATTTATTTTTTACGAATTCCTTTCTATTTTAAGGAGACATTCTGTTTCTGACAAACCAAATGCTTTTAATAAAATTTTTAATCTATTTCTTGCAAAAATATTTGATGAAAAGAAAAAACCAAATGACGAATTAGATTTTCAATGGCGAGAAAAAAGAGATACTCCTGTAGATTTTCAAATACGATTGATAAATCTTTACAAAGAAGGAATGTTTACTTTTTTAGAAAAGGAAGTTGCGGGTATTAATGAAGACGATTTTAAATATTTCCCTCCAGAAAAAATAGAAGCACAAAAGAAAAAATGGTTAATGTTTAATAATGTCTTTGCAATAAAAGAAGTTGTTGATAATGAGTCTTTTAATGACAATCAAATCGTATTAAAAGAAGTTGTAGAGTTATTGCATAAATACCAAATTCGGTATCCAAGAAGACAACAGCATTTAAGCGATTTTTTTGAAAGATTATTAACTACTGGTTTAAAACAAGAGGCAGGGCAATTTTTTACACCTCCACCAATTACTAAATTCATTATAAAATCACTTCCTGTAGAAAATGAAATAAAAAAAGCATTAGACAACCCAGTAGCAGAATTACCTGCTGTAATAGATTATGCAGTTGGTAGTGGACACTTTATTACAGAAATGTTAGAGGAGTATCAAACCATTATTGATAACTTAGAAACAGATAGTTTTTATCCAGAAGTAGCAAAAAAAGTAAAAAACTGGGTATCAGATAAATACGATTGGGCTTCAAAATATGTATATGGAATAGATAAAGATTACCGCTTGGTAAAAGTTGCTAAAGTTGGTTGTTATTTCTATGGTGATGGATTGGCACAAATTATTCACGGAGATGGTTTAGATAATTTTAAAAACTCAAAAAGTTACAGAGGTTTACTAAAACAAAAAGAAGATAAACCAAATAATGGCAAGTTTTCTTTTGTAATTTCTAACCCTCCGTATTCGGTAAGTTCTTTTAAATCTAATCTTAAAAATGCTAATGCAGATAATGATTTTGAACTATTTAAATACTTAACAGATAGGAGTTCAGAAATTGAATGTTTGTTTGTAGAACGGACTAAACAACTCTTAAAAGAAGGCGGAATAGCAAGTATTGTGTTACCAAGTTCTATTTTAAGTAATACAGGCATTTATACCAAAGCGAGAGAAATTATATTAAAAGACTTTGATATTGTAGCTATTACAGAATTAGGTTCTGGAACCTTTATGGCAACAGGAACAAATACGGTTGTACTATTTTTAAAACGCAGAAAAAATACATTTGCCGAAGACATACAAGAAAAAGCAAACAATGCTTTTTCCAATATTAAAGATGTTACCATAAACGGTATTGAAAACCCAATAAACAAATATGTTGCACACGTTTGGGAAGGTGTTTCGTTAGATGATTATAAAACATTATTAAAACAACAACCTAACAAACTTATTGAACAACACGAAATTTACCAAGAGTATAAAAAGAAAATAAAAGCAAAAAACGAAGCTGAAAAAAGAGTTAAAATAATAGCCTTAGAAAAAGAGAAGTTCTTTTATTTTATATTGGCTTACACTCAAAAAGTAGTGTTGGTAAAAACAGGCAGTAAAAAAGAAGAAAAACGCTTTTTAGGTTATGAGTTTAGCAACCGTAGAGGTAGTGAAGGCATACACCCAATACAAAGAGGTAAAAGCATAGACGAATGTACAAGCCTTTTTGCAAATGAAGATAATGTAGAAAAAGCAAATTACTATATTAAAAAAGCATTTACTGATAATGCATTTGATTTAAAAATACCAGAACATTTACAAAAGAATATAAGCTATCAAAACTTGGTGGATATGCTTACGTTTGATAGAATAGATTTTGAAAAAAACATTTCACTTTCTTCTAAAAAAAAAGTTGATTTTGAAGCGGTTTGGAAAACTAATAAATTAGAATTTTTAAGTGATATTTCTCAAATTAAAAAAGGTAAAACGATAACAGAAGCTAAATCAATTAAAGGTGTAATACCTGTTATTGCAGGCGGGAAATCTCCTGCCTATTATCATAATGAGTTTAACAGAAATGGGAATGTAATTACAATAAGTGCTTCAGGTGCTTATTCTGGATTTGTAAATTATTTTGACAATCCAATATTTGCATCTGATTGTAATACAGTAATTTCTAAAGATGAAAATATTATTTCTACAAAATTACTTTTTTACTTTTTAAAATCAATACAACAAATAATTTACGGTTTACAAAGAGGGCAAGCACAACCTCACGTATATGGAGATGATTTATCAAAAATTAAAATCCCACTGCCACCAAAAAACATACAAGAAAAAATAGTTTCTGAAATTGAGGTTTTAGAGAAAAAAGAACGAAAGACTGTTGAGGAGATTGAGAACTTGAAAAATATAATCCCTAAATTAATAAATAGTTTAAAAAACAACAAGTTAGAGCGATTAGAAAATTTAGCAACTGTTTCTTCGGGAGGAACTCCGTCAATGAAAGTACTTGGTTATTGGAAAAATGGAACTATTCCTTGGTTAAAGTCAGAAGTATGCAAAGAAAAAGATGTTCTTTTAGCTGAAAATTTTATTTCAGAATTAGGTTACCAAAAATCAAGTGCAAAAATGTTAGATATTGATTCTACATTAATAGCTTTGGTTGGTGCTACAAAAGGAAAAACAGCATTTTTAAAATTTAAAGCCACTACAAATCAAAATATTGCAGGTATTTCATCTATTGATAAAAACATAATACTTAACAGGTATATCTATAATGTTTTAAAAACAATGTATTTAGAAATTATTAAAGATTTAAGTCAATACGATATGCTTAATTTAACAATGATTAGAAATATAAAAATCCCATTACCGACAATCCAAGACCAACAAAAAATAGTTTCGAAAATTTCAACAATAGAAACTAAAATCACTTCTTTAGAAAAAGAAATTTCGTTAATACCACAACAAAAAGAAACTGTTCTAAAAAAACATTTATAATTTAACAAAGTTACCCGTTTTCACGGGCATGATATGAAAATAATAGTCCCAATGGCAGGCCGTGGTTCACGCCTTCGCCCACATACGTTAACAGTTCCAAAACCATTAATTCCTGTTGCAGGAAAACCAATTGTCCATCGCTTGGTGGCAGATATTGCTAATTTATTGGATGAGCCTATTGAAGAAATCGCTTTTATTTTAGGAGACCCTGCTTGGTTTGGTGACGAGGTTGTAGAAAGTTTAAAAAAATTAGCAGAAAGTTTAGGTGCAAAAGCAAGTATTTACAGACAGTTAAAGCCGTTGGGGACGGGTCATGCAATTATGTGTGCCGAGCCATTGCTTTCGGGCCCTGCCGTGATTGCGTATGCTGACACCTTGATTAGAGCAGATTTTAATTTAGACAAAGAAGCAGACAGTGTTATTTGGACCAAAAAAGTAGATAATCCAGAGGAATATGGTGTGGTAAAACTAAACGAAAAAGATGAAATTATTGAGTTGGTAGAAAAACCCGAAGCCTTTATAAGTGATCAGGCAGTAATAGGGATTTACTATTTTAAAGAGGTGGCGGATCTTAAAAACGAATTGCAATTTGTCTTAGATAATAACATCATCAACGGAGGAGAATACCAAATCAACGATGGGATTAAACGAATGATGGCTGACGGTAAAGTGTTTAAAACCGGAACGGTAGATGAATGGATGGACTGCGGAAATAAAGAAATCACCATTGAAACCAACCGTAGAATGTTAGGTTTTTTAGCTGAAGGCGATGAAAAAACAGTTTCAGAAAACATCAAGATGGAGAACTCAAAAATTATAGCCCCCTGTTTTATTGCTGAAGGAGTAGTGCTTAAAAATAGTACTGTTGGGCCTTATGCATCTATTGGAGAGAATACCACTATCGAAAACAGTAACGTTAAAAATAGTATAATCCAAACCAACACCCTGATAAAAAACGCTACTTTGGACAGCGCAATGATTGGGAATCATGCGATTTTTGACGGTAATTTTACCAATGTGAGTATTGGAGATTTTTCGGCTTTGAAGTAACATATAAAATGATATCTAAAATGGTGTTGAAGGGTTTTAACTATAATTAAGGTCTCGACTGCGACCGACCAGACAAAAATTTGAACATAAAAACTATATTTTTCTTCCTTTTTTTATTAGGAATACTCCAATTCCAAACAATCTTTTACGCCCAAGAAATTCAAGGACAAGCTACAGATGATTTAGGAAATGTAAGTGATGCATTTCAGGAAAATTTTTTCGAAGCCCTTAAGCAAAAGAGTATTGAAAACTATGAACTGGCATTAAAAGCGCTGAGAAAAGCAGAATCTGCTGCAAAAGATAATGAAGAAAATAAAGCTGTTGTATATTTTGAAATGGGTAAAAACCTTGCAAAATTGAAACGTTACGAAGAAGCAGAAACAAATTTTTATAAAGTATTGGAATGGAACAATAATAAAATTGAAGTGTTGGAAGCCCTTTATGATATTTATTTTGATCTAAAAAATTACGATGCTGCCATCCCTTTAGTGATAAAACTGATTGAGTTTGATTCAGATTATAAAGAGGATTTAGCAAACCTATACAATCGAAATCACCAATATGATGAAGCTTTGAAAATTTTAGATGAATTAGACAAAGAATGGGGAGAAAGTAGCTACCGAAATGTCTTGCGTTCACAAATTTATAGAACGACAGGAAACACGTCTAAAGAAATTAATAATCTTGAATCTAAAATTGAATCAAACCCCAAAAGTGAGAAAGAATATTTAAAACTAATTTATCTTTATAGTGAAGAAGGAAATTCAGAGAAAGCATTTAAAACTGCTAAAGATCTTTTAAAACAAAAGCCTAATTCTCAGTTAGTGCACATGGCGTTGTACAAGTTTTATTTGGAAGAAGGAAATCATCAAGAGGCAATAAAGTCTATGGTAATTGTGTTTAATTCACAAGAAATAGGAAATGAAAGCAAGAATCGAGTGTTGAAAGATTTTTTAAATTTCACCCAAAAGAATCCAGCATATAAACCTGATATAGAAAATATTGCTACTTCATTTTTAAATCAGGAAGACAGCCCTGCATTTATGTTGTTGGGAGATTATTATCTTTCAGAAAAGAATAAAGAGGTCGCCCTATCTTATTATTTAAAAGGAATTGAAAAGGACTCACAGAATTTCGGCTTATTAAAAAACGCATTATTGCTTCAGATAGATATTAAAAAATATAAGGATGCTTCAGAATTAAGTATCAATGGATTAGATATTTTTCCTGCACAACCCTTATTATATCTAATAAATGGTGTCGCGAATAATTATTTAAAACAAACAGAACAAGCCATAGAAAGCTTAGAAACAGGATTGGATTATTTGTTTGATGATTCAAAAATGGAATATGACTTTTACCAGCAATTAATCATTTCCTATACCCAAAAAGGAGCTGTTAAAAAAGCAACGATGTACCAGCAAAGGGCAGCAGATTTAAACATAACAAATTAATAAGAAGTAGGTGAATTTTAAATTAGTATATATTATTTCAGTTTCATTTTTACTGTTTTCTTGTGGAGGAGGAAAAGTTGTTAACGAGTCTAACCAAGCCAATAATAGCCTTTCTTCAAAAAGCATTATCATTACTCATCTAGCAGCTTCTCCAGAGTTTTCTACATTAGCAGCTCGAATGCAAGTGGTGTATGAAAATGGAGATGACCTAAAAAGTCTTACGGTAAGTTTGCGAATGGAGAAAAATAAAAAGATATGGATCAAAGCGTCTATATTAGGAATTACCTTGGCTAAGGTTTTAATAACTCCGGGGTCTGTACGTTTTTACGAAAACATTTCTAATACGTATTTTGATGGTGACTTCTCGTTATTAAGTGATTGGTTAGGGACTGAAATTGATTTCCAGAAAGCCCAAGCGATTTTGTTAGGTCAGTCTATATTTGACCTAGGTGCCAAGCATAAATCTACAGTGATAGTTAATAAATATAAACTTCAACCTAAAACGCAAATGAATAATTTTATTTATTCACTGTTTTTGAATCCTGAGAATTTTAAAATTTCTTCCGAAACAGTATCCCAACCAAACGACCAAAGAATGTTTACTGTGAACTATGGGAAATACCAAAAAATTGAAGGAGGACATTACCCTTCCCAAATTAGAATTTTAGCAATTCAAAAAGGTGCGGAAACTAAGATTGCTGTAAATTATAAAAAGATAGATCACAACGCTCCTATACGGTTTCCGTTTACAATTCCAAGAAGCTATGAAAAAATAGAACTGAATTAAATGACGAAACTCCAAACATACTTATTTCTGGTTTTTTCTTTTTTCCTATTCACTTCTACCGTGGCTCAAGTTAACAAGCAACAGCAATTAGAAGAAAAAAGGCAGGCGCTTTTAAATGAAATCAAACAAATTAACAGCTTGCTGTTTGCTGCTCAAAAGGAAGAGAAATCGGTGCTATCCCAGGTAGAAGATTTGGAGAGTAAGATTAACACACGTCAAAATTTAATTAGAGTTACCAACCAACAAGCAAATTTATTGTCGAGAGAAATCAACGATAATCTTGGTAAAATAAATCATTTACGAGGAGAACTAAAGGAGTTGAAAGAAGATTATGCTTCTATGATATTAAAATCGTATAAGAGCAAATCGACCCAAAGCAGGATAATGTTTGTGATGTCTTCCGAAAACTTTTTACAGGCCTATAAACGATTTCAGTATATGAAACAATATACAAAACATCGCAAATTGCAAGGAGAAAGTATAAAAGAAAAAACGATTATACTTCAAGAATTAAACAAAGATTTAATAGCCCAAAAAAAACAAAAGCAGGTTTTAATAGAAGAAAATAAAGTTGCGAAAACAAAGCTTTCAGCAGAGAAAAAGGATCAAGAAGAATTAATTGCCACACTTAAAAAAGATGAAGGAAAATATGCGCGACAGATAAAGAAAAAGCAACGGCAAGCTAGTAAAATTGATAAGGAAATAGAAAAACTAATACGGGATGCTATTGCAGCTTCTAATGCTAAAGCAGCCAAAAAGGGAGGGGCAACCACCACAAAAAAATCATCTAAAACTTTTGCGTTAACTGCAGAGGCAAAAGCATTGGCAGTAGACTTTACCAATAATAAAGGCAAGTTACCTTGGCCTGTAAAAAATGGTGTGGTAGTTAAACGCTTCGGAAACACAAGACACCCACAATTACCTAATGTAACAACCTACTGTAGTGGCGTAGAAATTGCAACAGGAAACAATGCTAAAGCAAGAGCAGTTTTTAATGGTGAGGTGATGGAAATTCAGAAAATAAAAGGAGCTAATAACGCGATTTATATTCAGCATGGTAATTACATTACCGTTTATCAAAACATCATCAATGTTCTTGTAAAAAAAGGAGATAAAGTAACGACCAAACAAGAATTAGGAACCGTGTACACCAAATCTAACTCTGGAAAAACAATTCTTAAATTTTTGGTATATAAAAATGCCACTAAGATGAACCCTGCTAGTTGGGTTTATAGGATGTAGGGTTTTGAAATCTATACAGAGTAAGATAGAAATTTATAAAAAGAAGATGCTTAACTCAAATTTAAAACGAGTAGTTAATTTAATTGCAATTTTAAGTATTTCACTTTTAATTCTAAGTTTTCAAGAACCATTTAAAATTTCAGGAAAATATAAAGTTGTTCATAATGACTTAAGGACTCCAAATGGGATTATTAAGGTTGATGATTTTGAAATTGTTTTTAATAAAGACACTTATAAAAAAACATTCCCAAAAGGGGAAAAAGTTAACGGAACTTTAAAAAGAATAAAAGTAAATAATAATGAAACTATTATTTACTTAAATGATATAATAAAAGTTCAGCTTGAAATACAGTTAGATTCTTTGCTTTGGGAATCTCATGGGAATCCAGTTATCGAATTACAAGAATTGAATGCAGATACAATACCTTTTAGAACAACATTTAACTATAACCTACATATAACTAAAAATGAAGGAATGTTAATTCGTGTAAATTAAAAGTTAACCCTTAAATTCAGTTTTTTTAGATAAAATACAGATAACATTAGGATAATTTATATCCTAACAACACTCCTCCCCCTCAGCATCTTTCACGCCTAATTTTTTAAGTATTCCTTCCATCAAACACCATTTGGTAAATGAGGATTGTAATAAGTTAGCGCCTACAAACAAGGTAAACCACAACCAATTCTGGTTTACGTACATCGCTAGTAATACACTAATAATAATAAATGTTCCTGCAATTGCTTTAATAAATCTGTTAATCATAATATTGTTTTTAAAGTGATCTTTCAATAGGCAGTACAACTGCTTTAATGGGATTGTTAGTTTCTAAATTTTGATTGTATTCTTTCAATAATACAAAGAGTTTGTCTATTTTTTCTGCTTCCGTAAAAGAAAATATTAAAATAGAGTTTGTGGCACTTTTATTAGCAGCAAACCAATTGGAAGTTGATAGAATAGTTGGTTTGTTTTTATAGCCATCTATTCCAGATTCACTAAAGTTTTGAATTCCTGCTTTATTAAATATTTGAAGAATATCACTATGAAATTCTTCTACCGAGGTTACCATTACTAGTTTCATGTGTTTTGTTATTTTAATAAATGTCTCTGTCATTCAGAGTGAAGCGAAGAATCTTACTATGAGATTCTTCGCTTCACTCTGAATGACAAGAAAGATTCGTTATTCATTATGCTTCTTACGTTCTATTAAATAATAAACCAACGGCACCACCAATAAAGTTAGTACGGTTGATACAATGGTTCCTCCCATTAATGAGATGGCTAACCCTTGAAATATTGGATCGAATAATATTACAAAAGCTCCAATAACTACGGTTCCTGCCGTTAATAAAATAGGAGTAGTTCTTACGGCTCCTGCTTCAATAACTGCCTTTTTTAAAGGGACTCCTTCATCTAATCTCAGGTTAACAAAGTCAATTAGTAATACCGAGTTTCGCACCATAATACCTGCCAGAGCGATCATTCCTATAAAAGATGTTGCGGTAAAAAATGCATCTAACATCCAGTGTCCCAGAATTATTCCTATTAGCGAAAGAGGAATTGCAACCATCATTACCATAGGAGTTCTAAAACTCTGGAACCATCCTACAATAAGAATATAAATAAAGATTATTGCGCCTCCAAAAGCCATTCCTAAATCCCTAAATACTTCTAGGGTAATTTGCCATTCTCCATCCCATTTTACCGTATAATTATCTTCATATTCAGGTTGCGATAAGTAGGATTCGCTTAATGTAAATCCTTCAGGAAGCTTCACTTCTTTTAATTTATCTGTCATACCTAAAATAGCATACACAGGGCTCTCTAATTCTCCTGCCATGTCTGCCATTACATAAACCACGCGTTTTTGATTTTTTCTAAAAATGCTTTTAGCTTTTGTGCTTTCTTTAATTTCAACCAAGTCTCCAATGGTAATCATTGTACCTTGTTGCGATTTTATTTTCAGTTGTGAAATATCGTTAATAGTAGATTTTTCTTTTTCGTCTAAAGCCAATATTAACCCTACTTGTTTGGAAGCGTTTTCATCATAAAGATTGGTGATGGCTCTTTCAGACAAGGCCATATTCATGGTATAGACAATTTGTTGTGGCGAAATACCGTACAGAATTGCTTTTTCTTTATCGATCACAAATTCATATTCAATTTGGTCTGCTTCTACCATCCAATCTACATCCACCACATCGTCTGTATTTTTAAGAATATTTTGAATCTGATTGGCAACATCCATTTGTGTCTCATAATTGGGGCCATATATTTCAGCAACAATAGTAGACAACACAGGAGGTCCTGGCGGTACTTCTACAATTTTCACATTGGCATTGTACTTCGCTGCTATTTTCTGAATATCCGGCCGCATCAAACTAGCAATCTCATGACTCTGTAATTTACGGTCATGCTTATCTGTTAGGTTTACTTGAATGTCTGCCATATTTGAACCTCCACGAAGATCGTAATGACGTACCAATCCATTAAAGGTAATAGGGGCTGAGGCACCTACATAACTTTGGTAATTCACCACTTCGGGCTGGGCAGATAAGTATTGAGAGATCTCTTTTGCCACGACAGCAGTACGTTCTAAAGTGGTTCCTTCGGGCATATCGATAACCACTTGAAATTCATTTTTATTATCAAAAGGAAGCATTTTCACCGCAACCGAATTGGTAAAAAACAATCCCATACTAGCAAATAATACAAAGAATGTTCCTCCTAAAAATATCCAACGGATTTTGGAATTTTCAATTAAAGGCAATTCAACTTTATTATAGAATTTATAGATAAAGGTTTCCTCTAATTGTTTTACTGGTTTTGCTTTCTTCCCTTTTTTATCTTTTTCTCTAAGGAAAATAAATCCTAAATACGGTGTGATGGTTAAAGCCACAAACAAAGAAAGTATCATTGCAATAGAGGCTCCAATTGGCATAGGTGCCATATAAGGACCCATCATCCCAGAAACAAACGCCATTGGTAATACTGAAGCGATTACTGTAAAAGTTGCGAGTATTGTTGGATTTCCTACTTCGTTAATTGCATATAATGCTGCCTGTTTAAAGGGCAATCGTTTCATTTTAAAATGCCGGTGCATATTTTCGGCTATAATAATAGAGTCATCGACGACAATTCCTGTTACAAATACCAATGCAAACAGTGTGATTCGGTTCAGCGTATAATCCAGCATATAATAACTAAGGAGCGTTAATGCAAACGTTATTGGAACCGATAAAAACACGACCAATCCGCCACGCCATCCCATAGCAAGCATTACCACTAAAGTAACCGCAAGAATGGCTCCCATTAAGTGCATTAATAATTCTGACACTTTTTGTGAAGCGGTTTCTCCGTAATTTCTAGTTACCTCTACGTGAACCTCATCTGGGATTAAATCTAATTTTAAGTGCTCCACTTTATCCAAAATAACGTTGGATAAATTCATCGCATCTGCACCTTTTCGTTTTGCAACCGATATGGTTACCGCAGGATATTCAGAATTATAAAGTTCAGATTTTTCACTAGCGACTCCGTATCCTAATGCTACGTATGCTTTAGAAATTTCTGGACCATCAAGTATAGTCGCAATTTGTTTTAAATAAATAGGTTGACCTTGTTGAACACCTACTACCAAATTTTCTACATCCTTAACTGTTTTTAAAAAGTCTCCAGTATTTACACTAAACTCTGTATCGCCGCTATTAAAACTACCAGAACTTAATTGCTGATTGTTAGACTTGATCATTTGTGAAATAGAAAGGAAATCCAATCCGCTTTCAGCCATTTTATCTTTATCTAAAACAACCCTAAGTTGTCTGTTTCTACCACCAATTCTTTTGGTAACCGAAACATCATTTACTTTTTCAATCTCATCGGATAATTCTTGAGCAATCTGTTTTAGTTGATAATCGTCATAGGCTTCACTCCAAAGGGTTAATCCTAAAACAGGAACATCATCAATCGCACGTGTTTTTATCAATGGCATCGTAACCCCTTCAGGCATAATATCCATATGCTTATTGATTTCGTTGTAGAGTTTTACAAACGAACGTTCAATATCTTCACCCACATAAAACTGAACAATGACCATTCCTTGTTCTTTCATAGAAGTTGAATACACATATTCTACGCCCTTAATGTTTGAGATTAATTTTTCTAAAGGTTTTACTACTCTTGATTCCACTTCGGTAGGACTTGCGCCTGGATAACCCACAAATATGTCTGCCATTGGCACATCAATCTGTGGTTCTTCCTCCCTAGGTATTAAAAATGAACTATACACTCCAATAACCATAAACACGATCATTAGAAGCACCGTAAGCTTTGAGCCAATAAAGCCCTTTGCTATTTTACCTGCTAATCCTTCTTTCATAATTAAATATTTTGAAGTTTTACCGAAATAATTCCCCCTTTGAAGGGGGTTAGGGGGATGTTTACCATCTTATATCCCAAAATTATTTCGATCAACTTTTTTATTGTATTGAAATTTTTACTCCGTTGTATAATTTTCCTTCTGCTGAAACAATGTATTCTTCCTCAGCATTTAAACCAGATAACACTTCTATTTTATCTCCATAGGTTTTTCCTAATCGTAACCAACGCAATAATGCAGTTTGGTTCTGACTTACTGTATAAATACCCGATAGTTGCCCTCTGTGAACAATAACATTTATAGGTACCAAAACAATGCTTGTATTAGACTTCCTTTTTGTTGGAAACATCACGCTGGTATACATTCCAGATAATATAGAAACTTCGGTTTTATCGAGTTTAATTTTTACATAATATTGACCACCAGTATTACTTGCTGAGGTACTAACTTCGGTAACTACTCCTTTAAGTGTTTCTGAAATAGATTTCACCAAGACATTTACCTTAGTTCCTTTTTTAATTTGTGATATTTCACTTTCAGGAACTGTCAATGTAACTTCAAAATCACCTGGAGCTTCTACAGATATTAATGGCATTCCAGGATTTGCTAAGTCACCAGCATCAATAAATTTATTGGTCACCACTCCGTTAAAAGGAGCTTTAATATCTACATATTTAAACTGAGCATTGATTTCGTTTTTCATTTGATTGGCAGCCTCTAATCGCGCTTTTGCCATTTCGAAATTTGCCGTTATATCGTCCATTTCTTTTTGAGAAGCTGAGTTTTCAGCAAACAAGTTTTTATAGCGATTGTAATCTTTTTCAGCAATATTATAGGCGGCACTTGCTTCGGTTATACTTGCGTTAACCTGTGCTCGTTTTGCTTGTAAATCGGTATTATTAATAGATAAAAGCAGTTTCCCTTTAGCAACATTATCTCCAACCTTTACATAAATTTGGTCTACATAACCACTGGTTCTAGTACTTAATGTAACTTTATTTTCTGCTTCAATTTTCCCGCTGGCTGTAAAAAACGGACTGTTATTTTCTGAATTTACAGAACTTACCGTCACAGCAATCGCAGGTGTTTTACTAATTGTAGTTTCTTTTTTGTCGCTACCACAGCTAATAAGTAAAAGTGATAAAGCAACAAGAGTGATGTATTTTTTCATAATGATTTTATTCTTTGGTTAGAAATTGTAAGTATAAGTATGCGTAATTGTACTCGAAAATGGTTTGATAATATTGTAATTGTTTCTGTGCGTATTGAGTTTCTGCCAACAATAAATCGGTGGTTTTTTCAAGACCCTCTTTGAATCTGTTGGTTCTAATACGTAAGGATTCTTCAGATTGTTCTAAGGCTAAAGAGGTTAGTTTTAATTTATTATCGGCATCTGTTAGCATCCTATTTGCTTTGTTAAGGTCAAGTGTGCTTTGTGAAACATACTGCTCGTACTCTAACATGGATTGATTGTATTGTGCTTTGCTTCTTTGAGCTTTCCCAACATTTTTATAGCCTTCAAAAAGATTCCAGTTTAATTGTGCACCCACTAAATATCCATTGGCACTTCCTTGAAAAATATTTTGATCGTACAATTCATAACTTCCAAAAGCATTTAATCTTGGTAGAAATGCCATTTTATCTGCTTTGTACATAGATTCATAAGCTTCGGTTGTTAATTGCATTGCTTTTATGTCTGTTCTTTTTTCTGAAATGATTTCACTATTAGTTAACGAAAGCGAAGAAACACTCAGGCTATCTGAAGGGATAAAAACCGAAGCCTCTTTTTCATTCATTAAAAAGGATAAATAATCTGACGCATTTTTCACATTACTTTTTGCAGACTGAAGTTGATTCTGAACTTCGCTTACACGAACATCTACCGAAAGAACATCGGCTCTTTGCAGGTAACCTTGTTTAAAACTATTGTCTGCATTTTTTTTGTTTTCTTGGGCAGCTTCAAAAGATTTTTCTAAAACATCAACAGCTTTATAAGCTAATTGTAGTTGCATATATGCTTTTTCAACTTCAAATGTTAGGTAATCTTTGTTTCGTAAAGTTTGAAGTTCTACCGCATCCATTTTGTTTTTGGCAGCCTTACGTTGATAAAAACCATCAAGGTTGATTAAGGGTTGTTGAATTTCGAATTTTGTTGCAAATCCGGTTACTTCATCCGGATTATTTAATAGATCTGGATTAAAATCTTCGGGAGTTAAAATACCTTGATTTAGTTTTGTTCCAAATGCCATTAACGGGTTGGTTGTAGCAACGCCAGAATGTGAAGCTGAAATATTTGGCAAAAAAACAGAGTTGGTTTGTCTGTATTCTGCTCTTGCTTTTAAAAATTCTTGTTCAGATATCTTCAAAGAAGTATTCTGTTCAAGAACTTTAGATAAGACTTCAGATTTGGTAATAGGCTTTAATTCCTGTGAGAATAAAGATGCTGAAAACATCAATATTCCAAAACTGATTATATATAGGTATTTCTTCATTTTACTTTTTTATTTGGCGCAAAAATAAAACGATAAACTAAAGCTAACGGTAACATTAGATACAATACTGTGTTACATAAAAAAAGATGAGACAAGGACTTAATTGAGAGTCAATCCTGTTATTAAAAAAAATTATTTTATTTTTTCCGAACTTCGAGTACCTCCATGTCCCATAGCCACTACATTCAGAATTTTAAAGTTCAAGTAAATGAATTTAAAAAACTGAATAATAGGGTTGTGCATTATGAATTTTTGAAAACGAGTTATTTTTTTAGCCATTTATATTTTTTTAAGTTTTGTTTATTCAGGAATTAACCACCAAAAAGGTTTCATTTTAGCTTTGTATAAAAAAGCATAATGCAGTGCAAGTTTTACCCAGTGACCTGCTAATCCAAGATCTCCAATAGTTTTAGAGTTTATTCTTCCTGTTTCAGGATATTTTTTATAATCTGGAACAATTGGATTAGTAGTAATGGTAACCCCTCTCCCTCTTAGCATTCCAAATCCTGTTGAAGCAATACATGCAGCACCCATATTACCCATTGAACCTAGATGGTGTAACTCATCATTTCCTTTTTTAATCATTTCCACAATGTTGTCTGCCACTAATTTTGCAGTAATCCCCGAAGGCATTCCAGTTCTTGGAGGAGTTGGGAAAATAGGAGTCCCATTGGTGCTTTTTCTTGGTTTTGAAATCCCATGAGGAGGAGCAAATGCTATCCCTGGGGCAAAAATATTTTTATAACTTGGGTTTTGATACGTCTCTGGCCAATCTTGTACTGTCCATTCTTCATAAGGTTTTTGAGTATAATCAGCATCTACAATCATAAAACCATTAAATAATTTTTGGGTAATATCATCACCATTTTTATCATATGCGCTAAACCCATGACCCGAAAATGCTGGAATTAACATAGCAAAATCAAATTCCTCCGTTTTATGCTCTCCATTTAATGTTTCATAATGGACAATACCGTCTTCTACTTTGTTTACACCAGCTCTTTTAATAATGTCTATTCCACGGTCTTCAAAGACCATTTCTATGAGTTCTTGTGATGTGGTTAATTTTCCCCCCATAGTCACCATTAATCCATCCATTCCAAAATCCCCAACTTCATATTCGTTAGAAATCCACGTCACAGTAGCTTTATCTCTTACTTTATGCCTGTTTAATTCTTGTTCAACATTCATAATATACTCAAAAGCGGCACCTTGACAAGTAGCTTTTGCATGACCAGTTCCAATTAGTATTTTAACGTTTACACCATTTTTCATACGGGTAATTAATTTTTCAAAATCATTCCATGCGTGTTGGGCGTGATCATAGGTGCAAACGGAAGCAGTTTTATTGGTTCCAGGTTTTAAGCCTTCGGTTGCCTCAAAATTAAGTTTTGGACCTGTGGCATTAATTAAATAATCGTAGTCAACTTTAATGGTTTCTCCTTTTTGCTCACCAGTTACATATTCAGCACTAACAAAACCTTTGTCTGTTTCATTATCTCCTTCAGGATAAAAGGTGGTGACTTTAGCTTGAATATAGGTAATTCCCTTTTTTTTATAAAGAGGAGCTAATGGAAAAATAAGTTGGTCAGGTTTCATTCTACCTACTCCAACCCAAATATTAGAAGGGATCCATTGATAATTGCTGTTTGGTGAAACAACGACAACTTCGTGTTCTTTGGATAGGTTTTTTCTTAAATAGGATATTGCGGTATGTCCAGAAATACCAGCTCCTAAAACTACAATTTTTGCCATATAATTTATTTTGGAACAAGGTAAGTCCTTGACAAAGTGGTTACAGCAACTTTTGTTACAAATGGGTGCCTAAAGAATTTTTGTAGGCTATTGAGAGTAAAAAAGAATTCCTCTTGATTATAAACCTAAAGAAACATTAGTTATTCAGCTTTGTGATAATTGTTACGTAAAATGACAAATGTCACTTTTTTTTTTATTGGAGTTATATATTTTTGCAAATTATGAATCGACAAAGGAGCATTTTTTCTTTAATACTCGTAACTGCATTGTTGTGGAATGTTTTTCATGTAGCAATTACGTATGGGTATTATTACTTAGATGAATCTGGATTTATAGAACAATTCTGCGTCAATATAGAAAAGCCAGAATTAAAATGTGATGGAAAATGTCATTTAAAAGATGTTGCCCAAAAGGATTCAACTAATGATAAGGCTCCTTCAAAAATGATTACTTCAAAAGACGTTACATTTTTTGTTCAAGAAAAAGAAAAATTAGAGTTTGGCTATATTACTTATAACAAAAAGGAAGTAAAAATATATAACAATCTTTACTCCTACTTAAGAGAATATTCCTTGTATCAACCTCCTCAAGTTTAATCGATTTTCAGGTTTAATTCCCCGTCGCTCTGCGTCGAAATAAAAAAGGGAATTCCTTTTTGATATCTCGTACTCTTGGGTCGAGGTAGTTCATTTTCCATAATAAACAAATTTCACTATTCTATATTGATTAATTCAATATAGGAATCTGTTTATGTTCTAAAATAATAGGATGTAAACCCTAGGTATTATGTGGAGGGTATTAAAATTCAATTCAAAAATAAAAGCCGTCACTAAATCAATTAGCTGACGCAAACAAAAATAATAATATCATGAAAAAATACATTTTAACAATATTGCTATGTATTAGCACCTTATCAATTTGGTCACAAGAAATTACAGTAAAAGGAACTGTAGTTGACGCTTTTGATGAACCTTTAGAGGGCGTTTCTATCAAATCAAAAAAGTTAAATAAAGGAACAACAACAGATAAGACTGGAAATTTTATTCTAGAAAATATAGAGGAAGGTGAATGGTTAATTTTTTCATTTATAGGACATAATACATCTTCAGTTAAGGCAAAAGATGCGGTGTATGTCACTATGGATGAAGCTACAACAGACCTAGATATGGTGGTTGTAAGTGCTTCTCGAACGCTACAGAGACGTAAAGAACTTCCCGTAGCGATATCATCTGTTTCACGTTTGACAATGGATGAAGTAAATCCTATTTCTATAGATCAGGCTTTAAATCAAAAAACAGGGGTTCATATGATCGACTTAGGAAATGAGCAACATATGATGGCTATCCGTCAGCCAATATCTACCAAAAGTTTATATCTTTATCTAGAAGATGGAATTCCCATTAGACCCACAGGAGTTTTTAACCACAATGCTTTATTGGAAATGAATATGTTGGCCACTGAGAATATAGAAATTATACGAGGCCCTTATTCTTCTTTATACGGTAGTGAAGCGATTGGTGGAGCTATTAATTTTATTACAGAAAAACCGAGTAAAGCGTTGACAGGTAGATTAGGTTTAAGAGGGCATACCGATGGATACTTTAGAGGCGATTTTAAAATATCAAAAACATTTGGAAAAACAGGAGTTTACTTAGCGGTTTACAAATCGGCCATAAAAGACGGAATACGGGATTATGGTGATTATGATAAATTAGCTGTAACTGGTAAAGTTACACATCAATTTTCTGACAAGTTAGATTGGTCAAACACCTTAACCTATGTAGATTATTTTAGTGAAATGAGTGGTAGTTTAGACGAGGAAAAATTTAAAAATGAAGATTATTCTTCTTATCATACTTTTACTTTTAGAGATGCAAAAGCTTTGCGTTTTAATTCAACATTAAACGGAAAATGGAATGATCATAATATCTCTACGTTAAGTTTAATATTTCGTGATAACACTATGAGGCAAAACCCCAGTTATAGAATTGCTAGTGATACTGAATTTGGAGAATACACAACAGGAGAGTTAAACGACAATAGTTTTAAAACTTTTGCAGTTTATTTACAGCACAATTTTAAATTTGATGTAATGAAGTCAAATCTAATAGTAGGAGCAAACCTAGATTCAAGTCCTAAAACCTTTATTGCTGAACTATTAGATGTATACCGTAATGATGACGGTTTTTTTGAATCCTATACAGCTACAGGAGTGTATAAATCAGATTATGAAACAGATATTGTCAATACGGGATTTTATTTAACAGGTGACATGGAGCCTTTTGATAATTTTAAAATAAATGCTGGTATCCGATATGATATTTATAGCTATGATTTTAGAAATAAATTAGATGATGCCTCTGATTATTCATCAAAAGATGCAAAGGAAACTTTCACTTCAATTACACCACGTATAGGATTTGTATATAATTTCACCAAAAGTATAGGACTATATACAAACTATAGTGTTGGATTTATTCCACCTAGTATTGGAGATTTATTTAGAAAAGATGATGTGCCTTTATTAGATCCTTCAACATTTAATAATATAGAATTAGGCGGTTGGATTGGGTTATATAATAATAAACTATTTTTAGATTTTGCTGTGTATTCATTAAAAGGAAAAGATGAAGTAGTTTCAGTTACCATAAAAGAAGATGAAATTACAATGAGAGAGAATAAAAATGTAGGAGAAACCAAACACAATGGTGTTGAATTTGGCATTAATTATAAACCTATAGAAGGTTTATCTATTCGTTATAATGGGGCATATTCTAAACATGAATATATAGATTTTGTAACAAAAATAGTAGATGGAGAACCTGTCAAAGATTATAGTGGTAATGAAATGCCGGGAGCACCAGAATGGGTAACAAATGCAGGAATTGATTATAAACCAAAGGCTTTTTTAAAAGGCTTTAGAATAGGATTAGAGTGGCAACATGTAAGTGAATATTTTACAGATCAAGAAAATGAATATACTTATGAAGGTTATGATGCTTTTAATGCAAGATTGGGTTATGATATTAAACACTTTGGTTTTTGGATGAATGTAATGAATTTGTCGGATAAATTATATGCAACAAGGGCCAATACAGATTGGGGTAGAACAACTTATACACCAGGAATGCCACGTACTTTTATATTCGGTGTTAATTATAAGTTTTAATCACAGAGTAATAGCTAAATAAAAGGGAAGTAAAGCGAGTACTTCTCTTTATAAAAAAATAAAATGAAGAATATTAAATTTATAGTAATTATAGCATTGATAATTACCTCTATAGAATCTTGTAGAGAGAAAAGGACCTCATTGGATGACAAAAAAAATGTAGTAAATACAATAGAGGGTAATAAAAAGGATACCATTTATATGCTTACTAAACCTAATGTAAATTCTGAAGGTGCTTTTATCTTTAATTCAGGTAAAGATATATTGATAAACTGGACAGAATGGTATAAAGACAGTAAGCAAAATGTATTAAAATTTGCTTTTTTTGATGAGAATTCACAAAAATTTTCAAAGCCAATTGTTGTTACTCCTTCTAAAGGACTTCAAATCCATGCTGAGAGTATGGCAAAAGTAGGCGTAACATCAAAAGGTATACTTTATGCGGTATTTAGAGTAAAATCTAAATCTAGGAAAAATATGTTTGGTGGAAGTGTGTATTACACTATTTCTTCTGATAGAGGTTTAACATGGAGTCCTAATGTTAAATTAGTAGCAGATAAAAATTCAGACAGTCAAAGTTTTTTTGATATCGCTTTGTTACCAGATGGCGAATTGGGAATAACGTGGCTAGACAATAGAAAGCCTATTCATAAAGACAGAAAAGGGAAAACATTATATTTTGCTAAAACAAATTCGGATAGAGGTTTTTATGAGGAATCACCAATTGCTGGATCTACCTGTGAGTGTTGTAGAACTGAAATTTATGTAGATCAGCAAAAAAAAATACATATAGCTTATCGGAATATTATAGAAAGGGAAGAAGATTTTACAAATCCTAGTTTCACTTTAAGTAATGTAGAAATTAGAGATATGTATTATGTATCGTCTCAAGATAATGGAACTAGTTTTTCAGAACCGATACCTATAAGTAAAGACAATTGGCAGATTAATGGCTGTCCGCACACAGGACCGTCATTGGCTAAAACTAATTCTAATTTAGCAGCGGTTTGGTTTACAGGTGCAAATAATAGTCCAGGAATTTTCTTTTCAAATTATGTAAATGAACAGTTTACTGACAGAAAATTTTTAAGTAAAGAAGGACTTCATCCTCAAATGATTGCTAATAAAGGGAGATATTATATTGTTTATGAGGAATATTATGAATTGGAAGATAAAGGATATACAAAAATAATGCTAGAAACTATAGAATCAACAATTGAAAACAAAATTTCAACTGAAATAAGCAGTCCTAAAACTAATAACAACTGTGTTGTTATTAGTTCAATTAATCAATCAACAATATTGACCGCATGGGTAAATGTCAATACAAGAAATCCTAAGATTTTGTATAAGTTAATTAACATAAAAAATAAAAAAAGAAATTAAAAACATTTTTTTTCAATTTGATTTTAAATCCAAGTAAAGGTAAAACTATCCATAAACAGAGTGCTAAAATGAAAGAAAAGTTACAAGTTTAATTGGAATGACAATTGGAGCAGATGGTGTTTGTAATTAAACCGCTTTAGAAAATGCGTTTATTTTAAACATCAGTATCAATGTTGTTTATAAAATGTTCCTTCGGGAACTTTAAGGGGAATGTTGGGTTATATAATATAGGGAAAGATACCAAGGAATAATTTACCGCTAATAAGCCCTTTTGTATATAAAGCAGCATCTCATTTTAAAAAGAGCTTTTACAATGGTCTTTATATGTAAAAGTAGGAGTTGAAAACCTTTTTGACACCTCTTATTCAACCTATGCAGATTGGAATAATATACCAAGAATGGGACAAATTTTTTTTATAAATGCTTCTTATGTGATTCGGTAGAAGTTTATTTCTTTTTTTCGCTATTCATAAAAGAAATTAAAACAACAACAAGAACCACACAAACTAAAGCAAAAATCCCAATCATTATTACCCCATTAGAATAGTTGTAAAGTGCAATATTTTGAAGAATCATATGATTAGTTTTTAATTATTTTCGATTATCAAAGTTACAAATGTTTTAATAAAGTAAAATGATATTTATCAGTTGGAGGAAAAAGCATCTAAGGATAAGATATTTTTGAATGAAATATTTCTGATTTTATGATTTTTGTCACCTCTTAAAAATTAGAATGACAGTAATTTTGTAGCTTATGTATTTTAAGAAAACCATTTTTTCTTTATTATTATTATTTGCTCTTTTTTGGAACACTTTTTACGTGTCTTTAACTTATGCTTATTATTATGTAGATCAACCTGGTTTTATAGAACGGTTTTGTGGAAATATTGACAAACCAGAAATGAAATGTAATGGGAAGTGCCACCTTAAAGATGTTGTTGAGAAGAAGACAGCGAATGAAGATGTACCACTAAATATGATTGTCTTAGAAGAACCTACACTATTTTTTAAAAACATCAAAAACATTAATTTAAACTCTGAAAGTATAGAAATAAAGCAACAACCCGAGTGGTATTTTAATTTCTATACCTATACACGAACCTACTCATTAGATCGCCCTCCACAGGTGTGAATTAAATCCCCAAAACACATGTTATTTTAATAGAAAGAAATACTAAGTCTTGGATTTATGCTCTTGTGGGATTTTCCTGTATTTAGGGTTCTATTCTATAAAACGAAAGGAACGATTTAGTTTACTATGTGTATTGGCAGGTACATTATACCAAAGCCTAGCATTACTAATTGCTAGCGTTATTATTTCACATTAAATAAAAATTATAAAATGAAAAATATTTTTAGTATGCTCCTTTGCATACTGTTATTCAATAGCGCTTTTTCACAAGATAAAAATGAAAAAGTTAAAGACACAAGTGCATTAAAAATAATTGAAATTGATGAGGTTATCGTTGTGGGAAATGCTACAATAGATCCTGTATTTTCAGCAGTTTCTAATAATTATGCCGAGAGAGTTGTACAGCCAAAAAATGTTGCTGAATTATTTGAAAGCATCAACGGAATTTCAACGATAAAAAGAGGGAGTTATGCAATGGATCCTTCTTTTAGAGCAGCTCAATACGAGCAACTTAATATTATGTACGATGGAGGTACTAAAGTTGTCAATGCTTGTCCAAATCGAATGGACCCAATAACAACCCATGTTACTCCCGAAGAGGTTACTAAAATTGAAGTTATAAAAGGCCCATACTCTGTACGTTATGGAGCTACATTTGGAGGAATCATCAATGTGGTTACCACTAAACCAGGTTCAGAAGAGTTTGGGTTTAATGGAAATATTTCAGCAGGTTATGAAACCAACGGGAACTCTTTTGTAACTATGTTAGGTCTTCAAAAAGCTACTAATAAATATGATATAGCTGGAAATTTTGGTTATCGAGATTACGGAAGTTATGAAGACGGAGGCGGGACAGAGGTCCCTTCTTCCTTTAGAAGTACAGATTATGGAATAAAATTTGGGTATAATTTTACAGATGATCAGCGTATTAAACTTACATGGAGACAATCTTTTGGTAGAGATGTACAACATGCAGGATTGCCGATGGATACAGATTATGATAATAGTAGTATCCTGTCTTTAGACTATAATTTACATATTGGAAAGTTTATTAAAAAAGTTACCGCAAAAGCGTATTATAGTTATGTAGATCATCTAATGAATAATTATGACAGACCTTCTTTTATGATGATGGAAGCCTCTTCTCCAGTAGAAGCTACAACTGTAGGCGGAAAACTGGAGTTTGTATTAGATCCTTCAAACAAGTTTAAACTTTTTAGCGGACTTGACTTTATTCATATAGGAAGAGACGGTGTAAGAAACCGACTTGTAAAAATTATGAATGGAGAGCCATTACCTATGCCAATGGAGTTTGTTGATAAAGTTTGGCAGGATTCCTATATTAATGATATGGGGATATTTACTGAAACAAAATGGTATGCAAATAGCACCACTATTTTTACGGGTGGAATCCGGTATGATCTAGTAGTTTCAGATATTCAAGACCCAGAAGAAGATTTTGCTGAAATGTATGATTTAAAAAAGCGTACAGAAAATAATGTAAGTGGGACGGTTTCGGTTAGAAAATTGGTGTCTGATAATGTCACTCTTGAAGCTGCGTACGGAAGAGGAGTGCGTTCTGCAAATATGACCGAACGCTTTATCAATCATTTTACAATAGGAGAAGACCCTTATGAATATATAGGAAACCCAGGCTTAAAAGCAGAAGTAAATAACCAGTTTGAAATTGGGATTAAAGGTAAAGTAGATCTAAAAAAAGGGTTTAATAGGCTTAGTTATGATGCTTCTTTTTATTATTCTTTTTTTGAAAACCTTATTGTAGCTCAAATAGACGAAGACTTAATTAGAAAGTTTAACCCTATGTTGGAGCCTATTCATCCAAAAGTATTTAGAAATATAGATGACGCTTATAAGACAGGTTTTGAAATTATGGCTAAACTAGATTTTCTTGATGACTTTTATTTTAAAACAGAATTGGCTTATGTTTATACAGAGAATAAAGATTATGGCGAATCTATTCCTCTAACTCCACCTCTCACAACAAGATTGTTTTTGGGATATGAAACGGATAAGTATTGGATAAACGGTCAATATAATATAGTAGCAGAACAAACAAATATAGCTGAGACTTTTGGAGAAACTATAACAGAGGGCTGGTCTACTTTTGATCTTAGATTTGGAATAATTCCTATAGAAAAACTTACACTAGGTGTAGCGATTTTAAATATTTTTGATGAAGAATATAATAATCATTTAAACTTTTCTTATACGAATCAAGAAGACTTTATACGGAAGCCTATTAATGATCCTGGAAGAAACTTCACAGCTTTTATTCAATATAAGTTTTAAACAATATAAAATAGCACAAAAGAGGCTCCTACTATTAGGAGCCTCTTTCATTTAATTTGTTAGAGCAATTATCTAATCAAGGTTTTCAACAATAATTCTATTACGGCGAATGGTTATTTGCCCTTCATTTTCAAGGCGTTTCAATAAACGAGATACCACAACTCTAGAGGTATTGATGTCGTCTGCTATTTCTTGATGAGTGATTACAAGGGTATTGTCTTTTGCAATTTTAACTTTATCAATTAAGTGTTTGTAAAGTCTATCTTGTAAATTTAAAAAGGCAAGTCTATCTATGGATTCTACCATTTCTATCAAACGAAAATGATAACTATCAATAATAAAACGCCGCCAAGAATCATATTTTTTTAACCATTCCCCAACCATATTAACAGGAATAAATACCCCTTCAGCATCTCGTGTAACTACTCCTCTGAACATGCTTTTATTTCTATTGATACAGTTTGCAAAAGAGATGGCACAAGTATTTCCTTTTTCTAAATAGTATAAAACAATATCATCTCCTTTTTCATCTTCGCGCATAATTTTCACGACACCTTCAACCAATAAAGGAATGTGTGTCATTTCATCGTCTATATCAATAAGTGTTTCTCCTTTTTTTAGAGTTTTAAACTCACCTATTTCAATAATTTCATTGATGAGGTCTGTTTCAAAAATTGAAGAGAAACTTTCTTTTAATTTTTCTTCGATTAGGGTTTTTTTAGTAGGCATATTTGGAATCATTAATTATTGCAAATTTACGAAAAAAAAGGCTGTCTTCCGAAATTTCGGGGCAGACAGCCTCTTCCAATAAAAACTAACCAATGAAAACAAAATTATTTAAAATTTCACTTGCACTTGTGCTAAAAACATATCATTGTCAATATTGACATCGGTTTCAATATGAGCTTGATAATTTAATTGAAATCTAATATTTTTTCCTACAAAATAGCTTGCTCCAATAGTCATCATTTCTTGATAACCAATATCTAAAACGTCCAAGTTGGCATCAAAATACTCATATTTAAAGACAGGCTGTAGGTTCCATTTTGTATCATAATAAATCATTGCATAGGCTCCAGCTCTTTCTTCGCCTAATTCAACAAGAACATCTCCACAACCACCACCGGCTCCTCTGTTAAAAGCGCCTTCGTCATAAATATATTCTCCTTGAAAATGGAAATTACTATATTCAGCTGCTATTTCTACTCCATATGTAGTTCTTGAATCATCAATATTAGTTGGGTATCCATATCTAAAGCTACCCCCTACAGTTACATAATCTAAAACCTTATAAGTAGCTCTACCTATAATGTCTTTTTTAGAGTTATTGTCTGAAGTAAGTAAACCACTACCATTCATCAATGCCACAGCATAATTAAACTTTGTAAATTTATTTCCGCCAAAAACCATCATACCATAATCTCTTTGTGGAGCAACTAACTGGTTAACCACAACAGATCGACTAATTGTTGCAAGCGCATGACATGGTGTTGACACCTCTAAACTAAAAGGTTGTTTAAACGAACCAACAGACATTTGAGCCCAGTTATACTTTCTATAACTTACAAAGGCATCTAGCAATACAACACTCCCGGTACCACTTACAAAAGGACTAGTTTCTAAAGAAAAGTAGTAATGGAAATTCTCATAAATTTCACCTCTAACTCCTACTCTGGCTCTTTTAAATTTAAAAGTATTCTCATTGTCATCATTAAAAGTATATTCATATTGTGGTTGTAAAAAACCAAATACTATTACTTTTTTATTTATAGAATCATTAGATGTTGATGCATCATCCCCATCACAACCTTGCGAAAAGGCATTATTTATTTGAAACATAAATACTAGTGCAACTGTTAATATTATTTTATTTTTCATCTCGCTTATTATTTATATTCTACTAATTTACTAGCGGTAAATTTTTTGAAACAGACTCACTCCATTGGTTTGAAACCCAAGCAGGGTTTGAATTGTACAATCCATTCATCCCAAATTTTAAACTATATGCATCATAACCCAACACATTTAACCAAGCAGTTACAACTGCTGAAGTTTGTCCTGTATAACAATAAGTAACAACAGCATTTGCGTCAGGATCTAAGCCTTGATATCCATTACCAGCAAGCAATAGGTCTTCTAGTATACGATAAGCACCAGTGATATGTCCAAACCCAGTATAATCAGTTGAATTGAAATAATTATTTATATAATAATCACTTGGAGAATCAAGCACTTCTGTTGAAGAAAACCCTTTAAACCCCTCTGTAATAACCTGTGCAATTCTATTATTTAGTATTACTTCTCCTTCTGTTTCAAAACTGGAAATATCAGGATCTCCAAAAACTGGTGCTGCTGTTGCATCTGCATAATCCCAATTTGCATGACCTGCTGCAGGATCACCAATTGCACCATTCCAAGCACCTGCTGTAGCTGAATTCCATCCAGACATACCCCATTTTAATGCTTGCGTACTACTATATCCTGATAAACGTAATAGCGCAGTTCCATAACATGCAGTCTGGCCTGTATAACAAACCACCAAAATAGGTTGTCCACCAGCTACAGGAGCCTCGTCTAAAATATTTGCAAAAGGAACATTTTTAGCACCTTCTATATGGCTTGTGCCAAAATCGGCAGCACTTCTAATATCAATAATATAATACTTGTCTAAAAAAACTTGTAAGTCTGCTTCTTCAGGTGCGCCAGTAACAAATTTTGCGCCTTCTGCATTGACGATTATTTTATCTAAGTCCAAGTCGTTGGCAAGCATATAATCTTTCATAAGTGAAAATGCAGGCGTGGTGATTACAGAACCATCTGATAAATCATCACCTCTGTCACAAGAAGTAAGGAGTAATGATGGTATCAACAATAATCCGATAAGAAATAATGATAATTTTTTCATGATAAATAATTTTAGTTGGTTAAAAAATGTATAAAAATGTTTTTGTTATTCAATTACAGGATACATGTTGACTTCCTTTTTAGAAAATCCATTCCACCCTTTTTCTTTTAATGTTTTATTCATAAAGCTATTTGCTCCGTATGCTAAATTTCCAGCATCGTATCCAATTAGGTTTAAGTAAGCAACTACATAAGCTGCGCTTTGACCAGTAGAGCAATACACTAATACTTGTTTGTCTGTAGGTAGGGTATATAAGTCTGTAGTAGATGAGAATGAAGCTTTAGGTTGATATTGAACAGCACCTGTTATATGGCCTGTAGAATAATCTTCTTCATTCCAGTAATTAACTATATAATAGTCATCTGGGCTTTCAAAAACCACTGGAGACTTAATAATATATTCTTTATAAGGTTTTGCAAAAGCTTCTTCTA
>JAUVAS010000057.1 GCA_030591585.1 Flavobacterium sp.
ATAAAGACGGAAAAGATTTAGCAGTTGTTTCATTTTATGAAAATTCTAGCTGGTTAGGAAAAACAGGAGATTTCCCTAAAAATTATGATGCTATTTATGGGAAGGGAAGCTTTGAACATTTTCTTAAAGAATTTGAAAAACTAACCATTGGAAAACGAACAGAAATATTGAATTTTAGAGAAGATCTAAGTGGTATTGATGGTGAAATGAAAGCTTCAAGTCCTAGCGAAAATTAATTTTTTTTTAAGCAGAATTAATTACAACTCATTATTAAATGATTTTCTAATTAATTCTGCTTTACAATTTATCTCCAATGTTTTATAAATGTTTTTGATATGACTTCTTACCGTATCAATCGATACAAATAAATCTACAGCAATCATTTTATAACTTTTCCCAGAAACAATACCCTCTACTATTTCCATTTGCCTGTCTGTAAGCAAATGTTTCTTTTTTGGCGCATAATAATTGGCGATTTTTCTTGCGATGGCTGGTGACATATACGAGCCTCCTTGACTTACTATGGTAACAGCTTCTAGTATTTTCTGAAGTGAAATACGTTTCGACATATACGAACAAGCACCACAAGAAAGTGCTTTAAATATCTTATCTGTCTCATCGAAAGTAGTAAGCATCATCACATCTAATGCTGGTAATTTATTTTTAATTAACGGAAGTCCTTCCAATCCAGATATCCCAGGAAGGTTGATATCTAACAATAAAATACTTGGAGTTTTTTCGCAATCATCAATCATTTCAAAAAAACGCTCCACCGAATTAGCAACCAATACCGTTTCAATATTAGATTGTAAGCCAAAAAACTCAACCAAGCTTTCCTGCACTACCAAATCATCCTCTATAATAGCTAAATAAATTGAATGCATTTCTTAGATTCTTTTTTTAGATATAAAAATACAACGGTTAGCTTTTAATTGCAATAACATAACAATGCGGTTTTATCTACAATGCAAAAGGTAGTTCTATTAAAATTGTAAAGCCATCAATCGTATAGAAATTAATAGTTGCATTCATTTTTTCGGCACGCATTTTCATATTCTCTACGCCTAAACCTGTTTTTGATTCTTGTAAACTTACAGTCCCATTATCTTTAATTTTTAAATAGCCAAGTCCGCTATTATTTTTAAAATCTACCCGCACATTAGTCGCATTAGAGTGTCGCAAAATATTGGTAATCGCTTCCTTATATATAAAAAACAAATGTTGTTTTACTGCGATGGGTAGTTTTTTATTGGTATTTAAATTCCCTTTATTTATTTTATATGTAATCTCTTTGGGTAATAACATTTCGTCTGCCAACTCTTCCATGCGTTCAATTAAATCTATAGTACGTTCTCTCCTATTATCGATACTCCATACCAAGTCTCTCATTTTGGTGATGGCTTCTCTACTAAGTTTAGAAATCTTCTGCAATTTCGGTTTATCGGCTTCCTTTACCCTTAGTTCTAGCATTTCTGTTTGCATTGCTAAGCCTGAAAGTAAGGACCCCACATCGTCATGTAAATCGCTAGAAATCTTAGTTCGTAATTGATCCATCGCTTTTAATTGTTGTAATCTATAATTGAAAACCGAATAGATAATCACAATAATAAAAAGTAAAGACAAGCTAATAAACCACCAAGTTCTATAAAATATTTGTCGAACAGAAATTGGCAATTCTAATTCGGCACTACTAAAATTTCCATTAGAATCTGCTCCACGAATTCTTAAAATATAATCTCCAGCAGGCAATTTATTATAGCGAATAGAAGCTGAAGTTCCTTGAAAAAACCAACGATCTTCAAAACCTTCTAACTTGGCATAGTATTGATTTTTTGAATTCTGAAAATAATTAGGCATCATCCAATTCACCGTGAAATATTGATCGTAAGGTGAAATTTCAATAGCTGAAATCGGTTTTTGAGCCCAATCTATTGTATAAATTTGATTGCTTCGACTATTAAATTTTGAATATGAAGTAAAACGCAAAGGTGGTTGTTCTATTTTTTGAAGGATAGGTTGTGGATCAAATTTGGTAACACCATTCATCCCTCCAAAGTAATAATTACCTTTACTATCTATAAAAAAAGAAGTGTAATTAAACTCGTTATGCGTAAGACCATCTTCCTCAAAAAAGTTCTGAAAATCTTTTGTTTTGGTATTGTAAAGCGATAAACCATTATAGGTGCTCAGCCACAAAAGATCTTCTTGATAAGGCAAAATTCCCACTACATTATTATCTGAAAGACCTTGCTCTTTATTAAATGAAGTGATTTTATTTTTGTTGATTAATAAACAATCTAAACCTCCGCCATAGGTTCCAATCCATAATTTATCATCTTCTTCAAAGAGAACTAAAATAGTATTGTTAGACAAAGCTGGTAGAGATCGTGTATCGTATTGCGCTTCAACTGTCCCTTTCAAATTAATCTTTAGCAAACCTTTATTTTGGGTACCAATCCAAACTATATTAGGATCTTTACTTTGGAAGAAATAACGTAATTCCGAAATATTATCAGCTGCTTTTATCGTTGGAAAAACGAAGCGACTCTCATTAGTTTCAGGATTGAAAACAGTAAGTTTTGATAAGGAATATCCAAACAACAAACTCCCATCATTCAGTCCCAATAAAGGATTCCCACCAGTTATATTTAACCGTGAATTAAACTCTGGAAAGTGAGTTAGCAAACCATCATCAAGTCTAATTTTTATTAAATTTTCATTAACTGAATAGACCGCGGTTTTGTCTTTATTAAATATAAAAAAGCGAGAGGCAGACAAAGGAGATCCTCCATTGTTTATTTTATATTTTAAAGGGATTTCAAATTCATTCCCAAGCGTATCAATACCTACTAATTTATTCTGACTTTCGCACATAGCAATGATAGTACCCTCTTTAGTTTCAAAAATACTCCTGAAAGTATTTCCCCAACCATCTTCATCAGATTTAAATAGTTGACTAAACAACTGTTTTTTTATTCTAATTTTAAACAATCCGTTGTTTGTTGCCACCCAAAGTAGATTATTGGAATCTTGAAAAAGAGCATTAATAAAAGTAAAATTGAAATGTTTTTTTAATTCATTTGTGAAATCTTGAAAGTTACCTTCTGCATCTATTCGGTAAATATTTTGTGCTGCAGAAAACCATAAACTACCTTGACTATCTTCAATAGCGTGATAAATCACTTCTGGTACCTCAAGAAATTGATCGAATTTTTGAGTAGCTTTATTAAGTTTTAAAACCCCTCGTGTTCCTTTACCTTTAGTAAAATAATAATGATTATTAGCTTTATCAAAAAATGATTGCCCAAAAAACATTTCTTCACCATACCAATTAAAACTACCTAACTTTTGCTCGCTTAGTAATTTTCCATCTGGAGAAAATTTTAATACTCCTTTTAAAATAGTTCCCCAATATACATTATGATCTTTATCGGTAGTGATATGTGTAAATTCTCTTGTTCCCCTTTGTGTTTCAGCAAATACGGTAAAGCCATTTTTTCCATCGTATTTCTGAAGGTATTGTTTTGCTTTTCCTTCAGGAGCTTTCCAATAGTCATCGCTTATAATCCAAATTTGTTCTAATTCATCTTTATACAGCATTAGAACATCGCCTTTAACCCCTTCTGTTTCAGAAAAATTGGTTAAATAATCGGTTTGAAGTTGCAAACGAAATATTTTTTCATTGGCTACATACCAAAGATCGTTTGTGCTGTTAACAATTTTAAAATTGGAGGTAATTTTATCGTTTTCAATAAAATTTGGATTGGCCTTATTACTATTATATACTTTAAAACTATAACCATCATAACGGTTTAACCCTTGCTGAGTTCCAAACCACATAAATCCCATAGTGTCTTGAGCCACGGCACGAACGTCTCTAAAGGTAAGTCCTTGCTCGGTAGTTAAAATTTCAATTTGAGGAATGTTTTGGGAGGATACATTAGAAGTAACCAACATCATTATAAATATAATGTGAAAAAAAAATATAGTAGAATTTTTCCTCAAAGTGTTGGTTTAGTTAGTGATTGTAAGCAAACATTTCAAATATACAAAAACTTACTTGTATCAATATCACATTAATATGTGGTTGACAATATTCATTTCTCGCTTTACTTTAGCATAAATTCTTTATACATAAATTTAATAAAAAAACAACACAGCTAATAAAGTTCATAATTACAAGCTTAATTCTCCCCATTTTTAAATAGAATAATCCACCATTACAGAAAAAATGTAGTGATTCATTTACAAACAGAGTACTAAAAATTAAATTATGAAGGCATTAAAAACAACGGTCGTCTTAGCAATTATTCTATTGCTATCTCCAAATATTTCAACTGCTCAAAAAAGCACCTTAGAATTTGAAAACGCAGAGTCTGTAGTAGCACTAGTAAAAAACTATGTAAATGCTTTACAAAAAGGAGATGTTACCACAATGAATGCGCAACTTTCAGAAGATGTAAAAGTAAAAGGATTAGGCGGAGGTCTAGATTCTTTAAACATTAAACAGCACAAAGAATAAGTTAACTAACCAAAAAGACAAGCATCCTATTTTAGGGTGTTGGTTTTTATTTTTTTTTAAAAAATCAATATGAAAAAAAAAGATATCATAGAAGGCTCCAGCATAACAGGTAGCTATATCACAAAACTATTCAAGGCAGGAATGTTTCGGATAAAATTAATTACTGCGGTTATTATAATTCTCACTTGTTTCAATTCATTCGGTCAAAAACCAAGAGCAAGAGATTTAGGAGTTCCATTTACTGGAAAAACTGGTGTATTTAATGCAATTACAGACGTTAAAGGAGTAGAAGTTGGATATAGCACAATTATATCAGGAAATGGAAAAAACAGTGTTGGTAATGGCCCCATTAGAACAGGAATAACAGCAATTTTCCCGAGAGGAAAAGCGAAAAAATTTAGTCCTGTTTATGCAAATTGGTACAGCCTAAACGGTAATGGCGAGATGACAGGAACTACTTGGGTAACCGAATCTGGATTTCTAGAAACACCCATTATGATTACAAACACAAATAGTGTTGGAGTTGTAAGAGATGCTGTTTTAAAATGGTATGTCGAAACAGATTGGTATAACGGTGATGATTGGTGGTACACTTATCCTGTCGTGGCAGAAACATACGATGGATTTCTTAATGATATTTATGGATTTCACGTAAAAGAAGAACATGTGTTAGAAGCCATCAATAATACAAAAAGCGGTAAAATAGCAGAAGGAAATATTGGAGGAGGAACCGGCATGATGTGTTTAGGGTTTAAAGGAGGTACCGGAACTTCGTCTAGAATAGTGGAAATTAAAGATTCAACATATACCGTAGGAGTTATAGTCCAATCTAATTTTGGTGCTAAACGGAATTTAACCATTGCAGGAGTGCCTGTTGGAATAGAATTAAAAGACACCTTAAATTACAAATACAATGCACCCCCACAATCTAGACGTCAAGAAGGAGACGGTTCTATAATCGTGGTTGTTGCTACAGACGCACCACTGCTGCCGCATCAATTAAAGAGAATAGCCCAAAGAGTGCCCTTAGGAATTGGAATCGTAGGAGGAAGAGGAAGTAATGGTTCTGGAGATATCTTTATTGCATTTTCTACAGCAAATGAAGACGCATTTAATAGAAGAGAAAACACAACTGTTGAAACTTTATCGAATGATCAAATATCCCGTCTATTTGAAGCAACAGTACAGGCTGTTGAAGAGGCAATTATTAATGCTATGATTGCAGCAGAAACAATGGAGGGCATTAATGGAAATACAGCCTATGCCTTACCCCACGACCTACTAATTAAAACCCTTAAAAAATATAACCGCTTAAAAAAATAACATAATGAAAAAACAACTTACATACTTACTAATACTGTTTTACTTTATTTCATTTACAGAGACTTCTTTTGCACAATCAGAGAAGGAAAGTGAAACTACCTACATTAAAGCAGGAAAATTATTTGATTCCGGAAATGGAAAAATACTCAATAATTACATCATTAAAATTGAAAAAAATAAAGTTACTGAAGTAGGAAAAAATATTTCAATCCCCGAAGATGCAAAAATTATTGATTTAACAGATTATACTGTACTACCTGGATTAATAGATGGGCACACCCATTTAATGACGCTGGACGACTTAAATGATGATCAACCAATGGCAGAAAAACTATTATTTGAAGGTGATGCATTACGAGTATTACGGGGCTCTAAACGTGCTAAATCTTGGTTAGAAAATGGTTTTACTACCGTAAGAGACTTAGGAGATTCTGGAAGTTTTTTGGATGTTGCCTTAAAAAAAGCGATTGATGAAGGAACCGTTGTTGGACCTAGAATGTTTGTGTCTGGACCTATTATAATTTCTGAAGGCGGACAAGTCCCAGGCTTATTAAAAAGTCATAGAGATGTAATCGATGATGAATATACTATTGTTAAAAATGTAGATGATGCGATTAATGCTGTTAGAATACACGTTAATTATGGTGCCGATATTATCAAGATTTGTGCAAATAACACACCCAATAATACGAGCCTAACTATTGATGAAATGAAAGCTATCGTAAAAATGGCACATCGTTATAACAAGAAAGTTACAGCACATGCAACAAACGACCTAGCCGTTTGGGAAGCAGTAACTGCTGGAGTAGACGGCATTGAACATGGGTATCAAATTTCTGACACAACGCTAACTCTTATGGCAAAAAAAGGAGTTGTACTTGTCCCAACAGATATCTCAAAACCTCTTTTTTACAAGTTGCTCGATATAATAGATTATCAAAAGGATAAGGATCCTGCAATTAAAAGAGCTAAAAACAGATACCAGGACAGGTTGCAAAGAGCAATCAAAGCAGGAGTGACAATTGTAACAGGATCTGATAATTATATAGATTTTGAAATGCCACAAGGCAAAGCCGCCAAAAACATATTAATTGCTTATGAAGAAGAAGGAATGAAACCTCTTGATATTTTAAGATCTTCCACCTATTTATCTGCAAAATTTATGGACAAAGAAGAGGAACTCGGAATTATAAAAGAAGGAGCATTCGCAGATATGATTGCAGTAAAAGGAGATATCATAAACGATTTTTCAAAAACCATTTTTGATGTGGTCTTTGTTATGAAGAATGGAGAAATTTATGTTGAAAAACAAAATTTAAATAACTAAAAACCATGAAAAAATTAACACTCGTATTTAGTCTAGCAATTGCACTACTTATTAAGCTCTTGTGCAGACCAACAACTTAACAAAGATATTGAAATGTACAGCCATACTTGGGATGAGATTATCAATAACAGAAATCTAGATTGTTTTAATGAAGATAATTTCGACGCCAATATCACTCTTGTTATGTCTCCAGAAAATGTTGTAGGCATTGAAGCTGCTAAAGAATTTTACAACAACTATTTGATTGGGTTTTTAGATATTGAATTCACTATAAAAAGTGTATTTGGTTAAGACGATAACATCGCAAAACACTGGAACTTTAAAGGAACCCATACCGGTAATTTCTTCAGAATTCCAGCAACTAGAAATAACGTAGACATCGACGATACTATAGCTATCTATCATATCGAAAACAACAAAATCAAAAAAGTGTTTTTTATTAAATAATTAAATCTTATTAAAATGAAACTCAAACAATCACTACTAATAGCAATCATTTTAAGTATTGTTGCTATCGTTTCTTGGGAAGCCTATTGGCGTTCTCAAGGGTATTATCCAAATTTAAGCGACGAAAAAGCCTTATGGGCAAAAGAAAGAGCTAAGCTTGAGAATGCCACCGAAAAAGATGTCGTTATCATTGGATCTTCAAGAGCGTATTTTGATCTTCAGAAAGATGTTTGGGAAAAAGAAACGGGTATTAAACCCATTCAGTTGGCTTCAGCAGGATCTACTCCCCTTCCTGTTTTACACGATATTGTTGAAAATACCAATTTTAAAGGTACTGTAATTGTTGGTGTAACTCCAGGATTGTTTTTTTCAACAACTTTCCCAATGGCTCCACCATGGAATAGAATGCAGTCGAAAGTAGATTATTATTTCAATATGACGTATGCACAAAAAGCCAATTATTTTTTATCGGTTCCGCTTCAGAAAAACTTGGTATTAATGTCGGCAGATGAAGAAGAATGGGCAGATGATATCGATTTAAAATCCTTATTAAAACAAGTTAATTTAGAAAAAAGAACCAAAAGCCCTGTAATGCCTCCCTTTTACAATTTCGGTGATGTAACTTCCGATAGAGGTATGGCTATGTCTAAAAGAACTGCTACCGATACTGCCTTTGCAAATTCTATTATTCGAGTTTGGGGTTTCTTCGGAAAAAGAGCTCCTCCACCAGACAAGAATGCTACTACCGAATATTTTGTAAAAGATACTGAAAAATTTATTGCTCGTGGGGGAAATCTAATATTAGTAAGACCTCCATCTAGTGGAGGAAATAGAATCGCTGAAAATAAGTTTTTACAAAGAGAACGGTTTTGGGATTCTTTAATTGGAATTCTTCCTATAAAAAATTATCATTTTGAAGATTACTCACAACTCAAAAATTTGACTTGCCCAGAGGAATCACATTTAAGCAAAGAAGACGCGGAATATTTCACCAAAGAATTGGTGAATATTATGATCGAAGACCAAGCAATCACTAACTCTAAAACCAAAAATCATGCTTTTTAACTCACTAAGTTTTATCGTATTTTTTGTAGTGGTTTTGATTTTTTATTATTCAAATTTCTTGAATTGGAAATCTAAAAAAGGACTGCTACTTTTAGCCAGTTATATATTCTACGGAATGTGGAATCCGCCATTAGTCATCTTACTGTGGATCTCCACCATGATTGACTGGACTGCTGGAAAAAGATTAGCCGTTGAAGAAAATCAACGCAAACGTAAAATGTGGCTATACCTAAGTATGGCTGTAAACCTAGGGTTTTTAGGCTTCTTTAAATATGGAGATTTTTTATTAGAGAATTTCACTTTGTTTATGAATAGTGTTGGTGTTGAATATCAAGCAAGGCCTATGGATATCATACTTCCTATGGGGATTTCATTTTACACTTTTCAAACCATGTCGTACACCATTGATATGTACAACAAGAAAATTGAAAGAGCCAGAACCTTTTTAGATTTTGCATTATATGTAACCTTCTTTCCGCAGTTAGTAGCAGGGCCGATTGTAAGAGCAAAAGATTTAATAACCCAATTTTACGAACCTAAAAAAGCAACCATCAAGCAGTTTATTTGGGGAATGTTCTTGCTTACTTTGGGGCTTTTTCAGAAAGTAGTTTTGGCAGATACACTTTTATCAAATACGGCAGACACCGTTTTTAAACCCGGACAAATTTTAAACTTTTGGGATGCTTGGAGTGGAACATTAGCTTTTTCGGGACAGATATTTTTTGATTTTGCAGGTTATTCTACTTGTGCGATTGGGATTGCATTAATGTTAGGAATAATACTGCCAGACAACTTTAGATATCCTTATGCTTCTTTAGGTTTTTCAGATTTATGGGATCGCTGGCATATCTCCTTATCAAGTTGGTTGCGAGATTACTTATACATCCCTTTAGGTGGAAATCGCCACGGAATCACAAGAATGTACGCAGCCTTAATGATTACGATGTTATTAGGAGGATTGTGGCACGGAGCCGCTTGGACTTTTATGGTTTGGGGAGGATTGCACGGAACGTATTTGATATTAGAAAAGCTTCAGAAGAAATACCTTCCTTTTAAGATAACTGCCTGGAACGGAATGCTTTTAGCATTCGTAACTTTTACCTGTGTTAATTTTACCTGGGTATTTTTTAGAGCCAGAGAATCTGAAACCGCTTGGAATATGATACAATCGATGTTATTCCTAAACCCTAAAGGAACTATGGTTTTAGAAACCTTCGATATTGTTAAGGTAATGATCCTTACCGGATTTTTGTTTGTAACTCATTGGTTGATGCGAAACACCTCTGTAAAAGAAGTTTCCACAAAAATATCTCCTTTATTATTAAGCATTGTTTGGGCAGTGATGTTTTTCTTGATTGTTATTTCTCAAGGAAGTGGTGAGCAGTTTATTTATTTTCAATTTTAACAATAAGGCTAAAGGAAAGGTAATATTCTCATTTTTAAAATTATAGTATATTTATAATTCACTAATCAATTTATCATGTCACTAATCAAATCAACAAGAATTGAATCTATCGACCTTCTCCGTGGAGTAGTTATGGTCATTATGGCCTTAGATCACGTCCGTGATTATTTTCATTTAGGAGCCTTAGTAGGAGATCCAACAGACCTAGAAACGACCACACCATTTTTATTTTTTACCCGTTTTATTACGCACTATTGTGCTCCTGTTTTTGTATTTCTGGCAGGTACTTCAGCTATGTTATATGGTAAAAACAAAACTAAAGTTGATCTTTTTAAATTTTTATTTTCAAGAGGGATCTGGCTCATTTTTATTGAAGTTGGTGTGATAAATTTTTTATGGTGGTTCGATATTTCTTATGAATTTATATACCTACAAGTAATTTGGGCTATTGGATTATCAATGATTACGCTTTCTTTTATCACCATGCTGTCTAAAAAAATAATTTTAATAATAGGGTTTTTGCTAGTTTTTGGACACAATTTATTAGATGGAATCATTGCGGAAGGAAGTAACTTCTCTTCTATCCTTTGGTATATATTACATCAACAAAAATCTCTTCAGATAAGTCCGGATCATATAATTGCCTTTTATTATCCAATAATTCCATGGATTGGTGTTATTGTACTTGGCTATTGTTTTGGAAGCCTTTATCACAAAGAATTCGATACACAGCTAAGAAAAAAATGGCTCTTAAGTCTGGGGTTTGGATCTATTACTTTATTTTTCATTCTAAGAGGTATTAATGTGTATGGAGATCTGGTGCCTTGGTCAATACAAAAAAATACTGTATTTACAATTTTATCCTTTTTTAACGTTACTAAATATCCTCCATCATTATTGTTTCTGCTAATTACATTAGGGCCTGCATTTATATTTTTATATGTAACGGAGAACTTTAAAAACAGAGTAACTAATTTCTTTTTAGTTTTTGGAAGGGTTCCTTTTTTCTATTATGTGTTGCATATTTTTGTTATTCATCTAACCGCTTTAATAGTACATTATCTATTAGGAGAAAATTGGCGAGATCTGATTTTGAATACAGAGACCTTAACTCCTAATAAAATGGCTGGTTATGGGTATTCTTTGGCGGTCGTATATTTAGTTTGGATCGGTATCGTATTATTATTGTACCCTTTAAGTAAGAAATACATGAACTATAAAGCCAAAAACAAAGACAAATGGTGGCTCAGTTATTTATAATCTTAAAATAAAAATATGAACCAAAAAGAAGAAGGCTTAAAAAGAGAGTTGGGTGTTTTTGGACTATCTGCTAATATTGTAAATATCATTGTGGGAGCAGGTATTTTTGTGATTCCTGCAATTGTGGCTTGTAAAAACACAACGAATGAAGTTATTGTAGAAAATAATAAATCGGAAATCAAAACAGAGAAACCGAAAGCCTATGGTGGCCATTAATTGATAAAGCTGTTTCTGGACCTCTAAAGGGTGTAGAATTATTAGAAAAAGATAAAGCCAATTGGGAAGATACTACTTGGGCTATTATCAAAAAAAAGTATCCACAAGCACAAATATTAAAATCTGGTCAAGATTTTGAGCGTCCAAAAAAATGGAATAAAATTGATGATGTATCCAGTATTGTTGAAAAATATTCAGTTAAAAAATAATTTACATCCGCTCAGGAACACTAATCCCTAACAGGCTAAAAGCTGTTTTAATTACATCAGATACCGCTTGAGAAAGTTGTACTCTAAAGTTTTTCTCAGTATCATTATCAGCTCCAAAAATGGAAACATTCTGATAAAAAGAATTAAACAATTTCACTAATTCATAGGTGTAATTAGCTATCAAAGCTGGACTGTATTGTGCTGCTGCTTGCGCTATAGTTTCAGGAAATAACTGAAGTTGTTTTAGTAATTCTTTTTCTTTGGGGTGTATTTCGACTATACTCAATGACCCATCATTTAGTAGTTTGGTAGTGTTCGCTTTTCTTAGAATAGATTGAATTCTCGCATACGTATATTGTATAAAAGGACCTGTATTTCCTTGAAAATCTACACTCTCTTCTGGATTAAAAAGAATTCGTTTTTTAGGATCCACTTTTAGAATATAATATTTTAAAGCACCTAAACCTATCGTCTGATACAAGCTCTCTTTTTCAGCTTCCGAAAAGTCATCAATCTTCCCTAACTCCTCACTTATCTTTTTTGCGGTCGCAGCCATATCTGCAATTAAATCGTCTGCATCAACAACAGTTCCTTCACGGCTTTTCATTTTCCCTGAAGGTAAATCTACCATTCCATAACTTAAATGAAATAAATGTTCTGCCCAGTTATAGCCCAATTTTTTCAAGATTAAAAACAAGACCTTAAAATGATAATCTTGCTCGTTTCCAACCGTATAAATCATTCCCGTAATATCTGGATAATCTTTCACACGCTGAATAGCAGTACCAATATCTTGAGTCATATACACTGCTGTCCCGTCACTTCTAAGTACAATTTTTTCATCAAGTCCTTCATCGGTTAGATCACACCAAACAGAGCCGTCTTCTTTTCTTTTAAAAACCCCCTTATCCAATCCAAACTGCACCACTTCTTTCCCTAATAAGTAAGTATTGCTTTCGTAATATAGTGTGTCAAAATCTACTCCTAGTGAGGTGTAGGTTTCTTCAAACCCTGCATATACCCAGTCGTTCATTTTTTTCCACAGCCCCACAACTTCTTCATCTCCTGCTTCCCACTTTAACAGCATTTGTTGTGCTTCTAATAATGATGGAGCTTTTGTCTTCGCTTCTTTTTCTGAAAGCCCTTCCAAAATTAATTGGGCAATTTCCTCTTTATAAACATCGTTGAACTTTACATAATAATTCCCAACTAGCTTATCTCCTTTTAACCCTGTAGATTCTGGAGTCTCCCCGTTACCATATTTTTTCCAAGCCAACATACTTTTACAAATATGAATCCCTCGGTCATTGATAATTTGTGTTTTATAAGATTTCTTTCCGGAAGCTTTTAATATTTCTGCTACCGAATATCCTAGTAATATATTACGAACATGCCCCAAATGCAAAGGTTTATTAGTGTTTGGCGAAGAGTATTCTACCATAATGGTTTCTTCACTTCCCAATACTTTTCCGAAGTTTGAAAAATCTCCCACTTCATTAAAAAAGTCAAGAAAATATGCATCACTCAACACTAAGTTTAAAAAACCTTTTACCACATTAAATTTTGAAACTTCTGCTACTTGTTCCACTAAATAATTACCAATCGCCTCTCCTATTTGCACAGGATTTCCTTTTACCACTCTTAACATTGGAAAAACTACCACGGTTATATCACCTTCAAATTCTTTGCGAGTAGCTTGGAATTCTACCGTTTCTAAATCGGCATGATATAAGCTTTGTATGGCTTTTTTTATTTGTATTTCTAAAGTTTCCTGAAGCGTCATTGAGTGTTATTTTAAGATTGCAAATATACATTTTTGAAATGGCTATGACACAGAGATTCACGGAGAAATCACAGAGTTACACAGAGAAAAATCACTCTTAAACCCTTCTAGGCAAAAACACCTCAGCCATCATACAACGAGCACTTCCACCACCACAAGTTTCAATAGTGGTTAAATCACTGTCTAAAATATCGGAATGTTTTTCAATCGCAGCAATTTGTTCCGAAGTCAAACTATTAAACGCCGCCGTACTCATCACCATATATTTCTTATCATCTCTTCCTTTTACCTGCAACATATTCCCCGCAAATTGATTCATTTGTATTTCGGAGATTTTGATAATTTCTTTTCCGTCTTCTTTTAAATTTTGAATGATGTTTTTCTTTTCAGATTTACTGTCTATAGCATTCAAACAAACAATGGCAAGATTTTCTCCCAATGCCATAAGAACATTGGTATGATAGATAGGAAGCCGTTTTCCCTCTACTGTTTGAAAAGCACTAAATATAACTGGAGTATATTCAAAATCTTCACAGAACTCGATGATTAAATCTTCATCGGCACGAGGCGACAATGCACAATAAACCTTACGATTCACTCTATCTAACAACAAACTTCCAGTGCCTTCTAAAAACAAGCCTTCCTCTTCAGCCGTGGTATAATCAATAATGTTTTCAATTACAAACCCTTCTTTTTCTAATCTAATCAAAATATCTTCTCGACGCTCTTTACGTCTATTTTCAGCAAACATAGGATACAATGCCACATCGCCATTTTCATGGAAACTCACCCAATTATTAGGAAATATAGAATCTGGCGTGTCCCTCACTAATAAATCATTTTCAACGATTACATCTACTCCAACCCCTCGCAATTTTTCTACAAAATTATCAAATTCTTTTTGAGCTTTTTTATTGATTTCATCATTGCTCAAATTTATTTTTTTCTGAAAATAATTATTCACAGCTGTTTGCTCATTCATTCTGTAGGCTACAGGACGAATCATTAAAAGGGTATTGGTGAGTTGTTTTTGCATTGTTTTTGTATCAGCTCAAAAATACTAAAAAAGGAGCTTTTCCTCTTGAAGTTTATCCCTAAAATGGTATCTTCGTTTAACTGCCGATAAAGTCAAGCAACACTACCAACCAGTACCTCCATAGCTTTTCGGAGGCTTAAATTAAAATACTAAAACTGATAAAAAGAAAGATATGAATATAAAAAAGGTATTGATACCCATTCCTTCTTACGGATTTGATCCAACAGAAGTTGCTATACCTTGGAAACAAATGACTGAAAAAAATATAGCGGTTATTTTCGCTACCCCTAATGGGAAAAAAGCATCTGCTGATGTCATAATGTTAAAAGGAGAGAATTTAGGCTTTTGGAAGTTTCTATTACAAGCCAGACAAGACGCAGTAAGTGCATACGCTGATTTAAAAAAAAACGAATCGTTTTGTAATCCTCTAAAATATACTGATGTGCAAGAATTAGACTTTGATGCAGTATTTCTACCAGGAGGACACGATAAAGGAGTAAAAGAATATTTAGAATCAAAAGTATTACAGAATCTTATTGTCAATTTTTTTAAAGCAGCAAAACCTGTTGGAGCTATTTGCCACGGCGTCGTTTTAGTTTCAAGAAGTATTAATCCTGAAACAAAAAAATCAGTACTTTATAAGTACAAAACAACATCATTACTTAAATCACAAGAAATAACTGCCTATAAACTAACAAAAAGCAGGCTAAAAGAGTATTACCTTACTTACCCTGGGTTAACTGTTGAAGATGAGGTTAAGTCTACTTTATGTGATCGTAACAATTATCTTAAAGGGACAAGTCCTATTTTAAGAGATAGTCATAAACATCTAAAAAGAGGTTTTGTAGTAAAGGATAGAAATTATTTGTCTGCAAGATGGCCAGGGGACGTATACCGTTTCTCACGAGAATTTATTATACTAGTGCAAGATTCAAAAAACAGCAAATAAACACCATTAAAACCAGCTAAATTATTTTAACGATTTCGTCACCGCATCCAACACCTCAAAAGCGGTTTCTGCCATTTTGTTTCCTTTAAAATCTAAGAGTGGATTTACTTCTACAAACTCTATTGCTGCTACTTTTTGAGAAGCGGTGATTTGATTGATAATGGCAATAATTTCATGTTGATCAAAACCTTTTGGCACTGGTGTTCCTGTACCGTAGGAGATTAAGTCGCAATCCATACTATCTACATCAAAAGAGATGTATATATGGTCGCAATTAGCCAATCTTTCTAAAGCTTCGTTAACACAAATTTCTAAGCCACGATAACGTACTTCATCTACCATGTAGTTTTTAATGCCTAGCTTTTCTATTTGTTTTTCTTCGGGTGCTTCGGTATCGCGTACTCCAAAATAGACTAGGTCATCGGCCAAAACCTTAGTTCCTTCGCAGCCTATATTTTTCATAGCAGTCCAACAAGATTTCACTTCGTCTGTAACCTCGTTTACTTGGTAATCTAAATTATCATCTGCAAGCGCAGCTGCCAATGGCATTCCGTGAATATTTCCGGAGGGCGATGTATAGGGCGAATGAATATCTGCATGTGCATCTATCCAAACCACTCCCAACCTTTTTGTTGGATAGGCTGCTTTTATACCAGAAATGGTTCCTAAAGCAGAAGAATGATCCCCAGAAAGCACCAACGGAAACTCTTGTGCTTCCAAAGTGTTTTTTACCACAGTACTCAATCGAGTGCATTGATTAAGCACATAGTTGATTCGTTTCCCAAATGGATTGGTGACTTTGTTATAAATAGATTCGTTTTCTGTTTCGACATCTATATACTCAAACAAACTAAAATAATCGTTTTTAGTATTGATAGCTGCAATTTCTATGGCATCAATTCCCATATCAGAACCACGTGTTCCTGCGCCAATATCAGACCTATTTTTAATTATTTTAATTGATTTTTTCATCATTCGAAGATACTAAAAAAGCGTGACTACTTTTAAATAGGACACGCTTTTAGGATTTGCATTTTTATTTTATCTATTCTCCACTTTCTTAAATGGACGTAGTGTTTCACCAATATAGATTTGTCTTGGTCTTCCAATTGGTTCTTTACGTAAGCGCATTTCTCTCCATTGTGCAATCCATCCAGGTAGTCTTCCTAAAGCAAACATAGGTGTAAACATTTCGGTAGGAATTCCTAGAGTTCTGTAAATAATCCCTGAATAAAAATCTACGTTTGGATATAATTTTCTATCTACAAAATACTGGTCTTCCAAAGCTTCTTTTTCAAGTCCTTTAGCAATATCTAAAATTGGATCTTCTACTTCTAATGCTTCTAGTAATTCATCGGCAGCTACTTTGATAATTTTAGCTCGTGGGTCGAAATTTTTATAAACTCTATGCCCAAAGCCCATTAATCTGAAAGGATCTTCTTTATCTTTCGCTTTTGCCATATATTTTTTAGTATCGCCACCATCTTCTTTAATAGCTTCTAACATTTCGATAACCGCTTGGTTCGCTCCTCCGTGAAGTGGTCCCCATAATGCGTTAATCCCTGCTGAAATAGAAACAAATAATCCAGCATTAGACGATCCTACTATTCGTACCGTAGAAGTAGAACAGTTTTGTTCGTGGTCTGCATGAAGTATCAATAATTTATCTAAAGCATCTACTACTATTGGATTACATTCATAGTCTTCGGTAGGTTTCTTAAACATCATTTTTATGAAGTTTTCTACATAACCTAAAGAATTATCTCCATAATCTAATGGCAATCCTGCATGTTTTCTAAAAGCCCAAGCAGTTAATACCGGAAATTTTCCTAGAATACGAACAATAGCGTTGTACATTTCTTCTTCTGAATCTACATTTACCGAAGAGGGGTTAAAAGCTACCAAAGCACTAGTTAGAGACGATAAAACCCCCATTGGATGTGCAGATTTTGGAAATCCGTCTAATATTTTTTTAACATCTTCATCTACATGAGAATGTTCTTTAATATCTGAATGAAATTTATCTAGTTCTTCTGTTGTTGGAAGTTCTCCAAAAATTAAAAGGTAAGCTACTTCTAAAAAGTCTGCTTTATCTGCTAATTCTTCAATAGAGTATCCTCGGTATCTTAAGATTCCTTTTTCTCCGTCTAAAAAAGTAATTGCACTTTCACAAGCACCTGTGTTTTTATAACCAGGATCCAATGTAGTTACCCCACCTGTAACCCCTCGAAGGGTCTTTATATCTATGGCTAATTCATTTTCAGTTCCTTCAATTATTGGGAATTCATACTTCTTACCGTCGATTTCGATAGTGGCTGTTCTTGACATTTATTTTGTGTTTTATATTAATTATTG
>JAUVAS010000036.1 GCA_030591585.1 Flavobacterium sp.
AGGGAAACACGAATTTACTTTAAGAGAATCCTCTAAAGCTGAAGCCTTAGATTTTTATAAAAAACAAGGGAATGAGTACAAAGTAGAACTTATTGAAAACCTTGAAGACGGCACCATAACTTTCTGCGATCACGATTCATTTACAGATTTATGTAGAGGTGGACACATTCCTAATACCGGAATTGTTAAAGCCATTAAATTAATGAGTATTGCTGGTGCTTACTGGCGAGGTGATGAAAACAACACACAACTTACTCGTATTTATGGCGTTAGTTTTCCGAAGCAAAAAGAATTAAAAGAATATTTAGAAATACTCGAAGAAGCTAAAAAAAGGGATCATAGAAAATTAGGAAAGGAGTTAGAGCTTTTTACATTTTCAAAAAAAGTTGGGCAAGGATTACCTTTATGGTTACCAAAAGGTGCAGCACTTCGTGAAAGATTAGAAAACTTTTTAAAGAAAGCACAGAAAAAAGCAGGCTATGAAATGGTTATTTCTCCACATATTGGACACAAGGAACTTTATGTGACTTCTGGCCATTATGAAAAATATGGAGAAGATAGCTTTCAACCCATAAAAACACCAAATGAAGGGGAAGAGTTTTTATTGAAACCTATGAACTGTCCTCACCACTGTGAAATATACAATTCAAAACCTTGGTCTTATAAAGATCTCCCAAAACGTTTTGCTGAATTTGGTACCGTTTATAGATACGAACAAAGTGGCGAATTGAATGGGCTTATGAGGGTTCGTGGTTTCACACAAGATGATGCCCATATTTTTTGTACTCCTGATCAATTGGACGAAGAATTTAAAAAAGTAATTGACTTGGTAAACTATGTATTTAAATCATTAGGCTTTGAAGACTTTACTGCACAAGTTTCTTTAAGAGATCCTGAAAAACCTGAAAAATATATTGGTAGTGATGAAAATTGGGAAAAGGCAGAACAAGCAATTTTAAATGCCACTAAAGACAAAGGATTAAATTATACAATTGAAACTGGTGAAGCAGCTTTTTATGGCCCTAAGTTAGATTTCATGGTCAAAGATGCTTTAGGCAGAAGTTGGCAATTAGGAACTATACAAGTGGATTACAACCTTCCAGAGCGATTTGAATTAGAATACAAAGGCAGTGATAACGAAATGCACCGTCCTATAATGATTCATCGTGCTCCATTTGGGAGTATGGAACGATTTGTTGCTATTTTACTAGAACATACAGGTGGAAATTTTCCGTTATGGTTAGTGCCTGATCAAGTAAGTATTTTGTCTTTAAGCGAAAAATATGAAAAATACGCTGAAAAAGTTTTAAATTCGCTTGAAAATAACGAAATTCGCGCCCTTGTAGACAACAGAAGTGAAACTATTGGCAAGAAGATACGGGAAGCCGAAATGAATAAAATCCCGTATATGCTGATTCTAGGAGAGAAAGAGGAGAAAGAAGGAACAGTTTCAGTTAGAAAACACGGCGAAGGAGATTTAGGTTCTATGTCGATAGAAGCGTTTTCTCAACTAATAAATGATGAAATAAAGAAGAATTCAGTAGAGTTCAATAATTAATAACCTTGTTTTAAAACAAGAACTAAATATTTTATAGCCATAGCAATACGTAGAAAAAGAAGTAGGGGCCCAGCAAGGGTAATTAGAGAAGACAAACACAAAATCAATGAGAAAATTAGAGCTCAAGAGGTAAGACTTGTGGGTGATAATGTTGAAGTGGGTGTTTATCCTATAAGAAAAGCATTAGAAATAGCTACAGAACTTGAGGTTGATTTAGTTGAAATATCACCAAATGCAACTCCTCCTGTTTGTAAAGCAATGGATTATAAAAAGTTTGTTTACGAACAAAAAAAACGTGAAAAATCTTTAAAATCTAAAGCAACAAAGGTTATTATTAAAGAGATTCGTTTTGGTCCAAATACAGATGACCATGACTATCAATTTAAAAAGAAACATGCAGAAAAATTCTTAAGTGATGGAGCAAAATTAAAAGCATTTGTGTTTTTTAAAGGGCGCTCTATTATATATAAAGATAAAGGAGAGATTTTATTGTTACGCCTTGCTCAAGATTTAGAAGAGTTTGGAAAAGTAGAACAAATGCCCAGATTAGAAGGGAAACGAATGACTATGTTCATTGCCCCTAAGAAGAATAAATAATGTGAAATAAATAGATAAAAACTAGGAAAAATGCCTAAACAAAAAACAAAATCTAGTGCCAAAAAACGATTTAGAGTTACTGGTACAGGTAAAATTAAAAGAAAGCATGCGTTTAAAAGTCACATCTTAACAAAGAAGTCTAAAAAACGTAAATTAGCTTTAACTCATGATGGTTTAGTTGATAAAGCAGATATGAGTAACGTTAAGCAAATGCTCCGTTTGAAGTAATCTTAACCGGTAAAAACAAATTGTAAAACCCTGGAGTAAGGCAATAAAAGTATTCAGAAAATGAGTCGCCTACTACAAAAAAAAATAAAATTATGCCAAGATCAGTAAATTCAGTTGCTAAGAGAGCCCGAAGAAAAAAGGTGATGAAGAAAGCCAAAGGATACTTTGGGAGACGTAAAAATGTATGGACAGTTGCAAAAAATGCTGTAGAAAAAGCGATGCTTTATTCTTACAGAGACCGTCGTGCAAAAAAGAGAACATTTCGTGCTTTATGGATTACTCGTATTAATGCGGGTGCCAGATTACACGGTTTGTCTTATTCCCAATTTATGGGGAAAGTAAAAGCTAATAACATTGAGCTTAACCGTAAGGTTTTAGCAGATTTAGCTATGAATGACCCAGAAGCTTTTAAAGCTATCGTAAACAAAGTAAAATAAGACAATAACAACTATATATTTCACTATAAAAAAACCTGCTCTAGAGCAGGTTTTTTTATAACCTTAACTTAGCAAATAACTCTATTTAAATAATAAGCCAAAGAGTAACTATCTTGGTTGAATATTTAGTGATGCAAATTCTAATATTCATCTTAACAATTATTATTTCTGTTTTTGCAAACTCTCTTTTTGCCCAAATAGATTATGAAAATCTTTACAAAACAGACAGCTTTACTTCCATCTATTTACCATTAGGGAAAATTTCTTTTGCAGATAGCGTGGTAGATTTTAAAATGAGCACCCCCTTCTCCCTATAAAAAATACAGTGATGTTTCTAATTGCCTTCACGAACCAAATTACATTACTTATAGTTCTCCTACCTATTTGTCATTAGGTTGCAAAGGAGGACTAACAGTCGCTTTTACAGACAATGGTTTTACTAACCTGCCAGGATACGATCTTTATATTTTTGAAGTGGGATCTTCTAAAGAAGCTGTAAAAGTAGAAGTCTCTTCTAACGGAATTGATTGGTTGTTCGCTGGAAACATAACTGGAGGAAAATCTGCTATAGATTTAAAAACCGAAAACATTTCAACTGAAACTATTTTTTACTATGTTCGTTAAAGAAGTCTATAACAGCAGAACTGCAAGCGCAGATATAGATGCAATTGGTGCTATTAATTCAGTTATAAAATTAAGCATCAATACCGATGTTTTATTTGATGTGAGGCAATTTATTTTAAAAGAATCTGCTGATCAAATTTTAGATAGTTTAGCAAAAATAATTCAGCAAGTTAACAGGACTACAATTTTAGTGGAAGGTCATACAGATAATGATGGAGATAGTTCTTATAATTTAACACTTTCTAAAAAAAGGTCTAAAAGTGTTGTAAAAAACCTGAAGTATCTTTTTAATAGTGAAACTTTATATGATTTTGAACTAAAATTCTATGGAGAAAACAAACCTAAAGTAAAAAATAATACTCCCAACAAACAACTCAATCGAAGGGTGGAAATCACTGTCTTACCATCTAAAAAATATTACAAATCATTGCTTAAAAAAACTGAGATTTAATAAAAAATTACCTACTTGAGCCAGCCATCAAACCTGCAATAACTTTAGTACTAGAATATTGCTCCAAAATTATTTTTATAAAAACAGTAATAGGAATTGACATTATTAAGCCTGGAACACCCCACAAATACCCCCAAAACATAAGCATTACTAGAATTGTAATTACATTAATTGAGAAAGATTTTCCCATGAATATTGGTTCTAAAACACTTCCGAATAACACCTGTACGGCAGTTATAGAAATTACAAAAAACAGTAATGTACTAGAGATTTCTAATTCTACAAAAGCAAAGAGTGTTAATAAAATAACAGAGATAAAAGATCCAATCATTTGCACGAAGTTTATTAAAAAAGCAAAAAGCCCCCAAAATATAGGAAAACTAACATCAAAAAACACACAACTAAGACCAATCCCAATTCCCGTAGCCAAGCTCACAAAAAACTTAACTTTTATAAATGTCATCAAGTCTTTTTCCATTTTCATAAACGCTTTTACAGAAGAGTGTTTTTGTTTTAATATGGTACTATTCATTACTTTTTGAAAATTAATAGATTCAGCCAGCCAAAGAATCACAAAAAACACTGTCATTAAAATCATCGTTACTGCATTACCTACAATAGCAAGGGTTAGGCTAAAGTTTCCAATAATATTTTCTTTCTGAAAATAATCTTTAATAGAGTAATTACCTTCTGTATTTTCTATTCCAAAGAACCCTTCAAAGGTGCTTATTAATCTTGTAAATTTTTCTCCAATATTATTATAAAACACTGCATCTGAAGAAAGTATTTCATTAGTAGACAATTGTATTAATATCGCTCCAATTTTCACAACGCCTGCAATAATAAAAAATACAATCATTATATTTATTGCTTTTGGTATTCCTTTCTTTTTTAACCAGCGCATTAATGGTAAAAAAAGTAATGTAATAAACATAGAGAATATTAAGGGTATAAAAATAAAATCCAATATTTTTAGCATATAAAATACTATTGGAATCACAATTATTAATAAAAGTATATTTGTAGTTCTTCTTTCGTTCATTCTTTTTTCCTTAGTTTATTTTTTTTATAATCCAACTATTCTTGCTTTTTCATTTGTTGGTTTTCTATGTCTTCTGCTTTTTCTTTTTAGCTGCAGGAAACAATACATTGTTTAAGATTAGTCTATACCCTGGAGAATTTGGGTGTAATGCTAATTCGGTTTTAGCATCTCCTACTCTATGTTGATAATCTTCGGGGTCATGCCCTCCATAAAAAGTAAAAAAGCCTTTTCCTTTTATTCCATGAATATAACGTGCTTCACCATTGGTTTTTTGCTCGCCCATAATTAACACATTTGCTTTTATCTGCTCTCTAGCGTAGGCTGTTGTTTGCCCCATAAATCCTTTTACTAAAGCAGTATGATTTTGCACTAACATTGTCGGAATAGGATCCCACTTAGCCGAATAATCCATCAAAGTAAAATAATCGATTTCTTTTAAAATCTTACGTTTAGAAGTCATATCTATAGAAGAAAATTCATATACCATAGGGCTTCGTTCTAATATAAAATCTGTAAAGGCAAAAGTATTACTATACTCTATTTTGCTTTGGTATCCAGATTCACTCGGATCTCCATCAAACATAGCTTCACAAATATCTACGCCCTCTACAGCTAATGCAATATCAAAACTGTCTGTTGCACTACACATTGCGAACATAAATCCACCACCCACTACATAATTTCTTATTTTTAAGGCAACATCTCTTTTAGATTCAGAAACCTTATCATATCCTAATTTAGCAGCCAAAGCTTCTGCATTTTTTTTATTTTCAATATACCAAGGAGCTGAACGATACGCTCTGTAAAACTTCCCGTATTGTCCCGTAAAATCTTCGTGATGTAAGTGCAGCCAATCGTATAAAATTAATTGATCACTCAATACCTCTTCATCATAAATTACGGTATAGGGAATTTCTGCATACGTTAAAACCATAGTAACAGCATCATCCCAAGGTTGGTTTCCTTTAGGGGAATATACAGCTATTCGTGGAGCCTTTTCTAAAACTACCGCTTCCATATTTTGTGAAGGGCTACTAATTAACGTTAAGATTTCGTCTGTTTTAGCATTGGAAAGCACTTCAAAAGACACCCCTCTTATTTGGCATTCCTTTCTAGTTTCGTCTGTATATGTCAATAAAAAAGAACCTCCTCTATAGTTTAAAAGCCATTTAACTTTTTGCTGTTTTTCAAGAATCCAATACGTAATTCCGTAGGCTTTTAAATGCTCATTCTGACTTTTAGCATCCATAGGAATTAAAATATAGGATGCAGAAACCGGAAATGTAACAAATAAAATAAATAGTAAAATTAAAATCTTCCTCATAGCGCTAAGGTACTGACTATTCATGAGCCGAAAGTAACTTTTTAGTTAATCATTTCTGAAAGTTCTAAAAAGAAAAAATAAAGAACTGCCCTAAAAAATAAATTACTAAAAAGGCACATCTTCTCCAGCTTCAGGAGATAAATCATCGTTCATTGAACTTCCGAAAGCTTGGTCTGGCGAGGCTTTAAAAGTATCATCGTTTGCAGCAGCATTCATTTGAGATGGGTATTCTGTAGAAAAATCAAAGGTTTCTAAGTTTTCAAATTTACCAAGATGCCCTACAAATTTTAATCGTATTTCATCCAAACCACCATTACGATGCTTTGCTACAATAAATTCCCCTTGACCTTCTGTTGGACTGTGCTCATCATCATCCCATTCATCAATCTTATAATATTCTGGTCTGTAGATAAACGAAACAATATCTGCATCTTGCTCAATAGCTCCAGACTCTCTAAGATCCGACAATAATGGGCGTTTAGAACCACCACGAGTTTCAACAGCACGAGAAAGTTGAGATAATGCAATTACTGGAATAGTTAACTCTTTTGCTAATGCCTTGAGGTTACGAGAAATCATAGATATTTCTTGTTCTCTATTTCCTCCTTTTTGACCTCCACCCGCTGTCATTAATTGCAAGTAATCTACCATTAACAGTTTAATGCCGTGTTTAGAGACTAACCTTCTGGCTTTTGCACGTAAATCAAAAATTGATAACGAGGGAGTATCGTCAATAAATAAAGGAGCTTTTTCTAACCCTTTCACTTTTACATTAAGTTGTTCCCACTCATGTTTTGCAAGGTTTCCTGTTCTTAATTTTTCTGAACTCAATCCTGTTTCAGAAGATATTAAACGGGTAATTAACTGTATAGACGACATCTCTAAAGAGAAAAAAGCAACAGGAATATTATGTCCTACCGCGATATTACGAGCCATAGAAAGTGCAAAAGCAGTTTTACCCATACCAGGACGTGCTGCTATAATCACTAAATCACTTGGCTGCCATCCAGAAGTTAGTTTATCTAATTTTGAAAACCCTGATGGAATTCCTGATAGCCCTTCTTTATTGGCAATCTCTTCAATTTTTTTCTTTGCTTCAATTACAAGGTCTTGAGCACTTTCTGAAGATTTTTTAATATTCCCTTGTGTAATTTCGTATAATTTAGATTCAGCAGTATCTAAAAGATCGAAAACATCGGTACTTTCATTATAAGAATCTTCAATTATTTCGTTCGAAATTTTTATCAAACTACGTTGAATATATTTCTGAATTATAATCCTTGCATGAAACTCAATATGTGCTGACGAAGATACTTTTTGAGTAAGCTGAATAAGGAAAAACTCCCCTCCTACAGCATCTAGATTTTTATCCTTTTTTAACCTTGACGAAACTGTTAATAAGTCGACTGGAAGCCCTTCTTTAAAAAGATTATGTATTGCTTCAAATATTTTTTGATGTGCAGCATTGTAAAAAACTTCAGAATGTAAAATATCAATCACCTCATCAACACCTCGTTTATCGATCATCATTGCCCCTAGCACAACCTCTTCTAAATCAATTGCTTGTGGTGGTATTTTTCCTTTCTCAAGTGGAATAACTTGGGGGCTATGTGTTTTAAAATTGGATTGAGGTTTTAATTTTTCCATTGAGCGAATGTAAAACAAATTGTTACGAGCTACCATATAAATCTGTTTTTCTATATTAACCGTTCATCAACAATTAAACTGTTAACAACTTAAAAAAAATGTTAATAAGCATAAAAAAATCCGAAGTTTTTAGTTCGGATTTTCTTAAAGGATTGTTATTGTTGAAACTAAGAATTATAAACTCCCATTTTGGAATACTTATCCATACGGTTTTTTACTAATTCTTTTGGGGATAAGTTCTTTAATTTATTGTATTCCTTTTTGATAGCATCAGAAACAATTTGAAAGGTTTCTTCTCTATTATTATGAGCTCCTCCTAGAGGTTCTTTAACAATTAAATCGATTAATTTTTGTTTCTTCATATCTGTTGCAGTAAGCTTTAAAGCAGCAGCAGCTTGCTCTTTAAACTCCCAACTTCTCCAAAGAATAGAAGAACAACTTTCAGGAGATATAACAGAATACCAAGTATTCTCAAGCATTAACACCTTGTCTCCTACACCTATCCCTAAGGCTCCTCCACTGGCTCCTTCTCCAATAATTACAACTATAATAGGAACTTTTAATCGGGTCATTTCTAAAATATTTCTAGCTATTGCTTCACCTTGACCTCTTTCTTCAGCTTCCAGTCCTGGGTAGGCTCCTGGTGTATCAATTAAAGAAACAACAGGAATTCCAAACTTTTCAGCAGACTTCATCAATCGCAATGCTTTCCTATATCCTTCAGGATTAGACATTCCAAAATTTCTATATTGCCTTGTCTTAGTATTGTATCCTTTTTGCTGTCCAATAAACATATAAGATTGATCCCCTATTTTACCTAAGCCTCCAATCATGGCCTTATCGTCCTTAAAGTTTCGATCTCCGTGTAGTTCTAGAAAAGAATCTCCACAAATAGCATTAATATAGTCTAAAGTATAAGGTCTGTTTGGGTGACGGGATAATTGAACACGTTGCCAAGGAGTAAGATTTTTATAGATATCTTTCTTGGTCGCTTCTAATTTATTTTCAATATCTGAACAAGTTTTTGTTACATCAACATCACTCTCCTCACCTATTTTGCAAGCTTTTTCATATTGTTCTTGTAACTCTTTAATGGGTAATTCAAAATCAAGATATTCCATAGAATCTGTTTTGTATTATTTGAATTTAATTTACAAATATAAAACTTTGTTAGTAGTGACTATACTAAAAGGTATAAATTTTAATGCTTAGAGTTTCAATCTTTAGATTTCAGGTTTCTAGTTTTAATGACCCCATTAAGAATAACAGTAATCAAAATAATCACTGCTCCTAAATAAAAAGTTGGACTCATATATTCTTTATCTCCTAAAATTAATACCGCTAAAATAATTCCGTAGACAGGTTCTAAATTTGTGGTTAGCATTACCGTGTATGGGCTAATCCATCGCATTACATAAATATGTGCTATAAAAGCATACGCTGTACAAAAAGAAGCTAAAATGGTTATGAATATCCAATCGTTAAACGTTAGGCTGAAAAATGAACTATCAAAACTCCCCGTAAATAAAAAATAGAGTGTAATACATAACATTCCGAAAAACAATTCATAAAATGAAATAATAGAAGATGTATGAGTTTTTACTAAGATTCCATTAAATATTGAGAATAACGCTCCTAAAAATGAAGCTGATAGAGCGAGTATGATTCCTAATAAATTTTCAGATTCTACTCTAAAAATTATATATAAACCTACGATAACAATTAAACCGAAAACTACTTCATACTTAATAATTTTTCTTTTAAAAAAAATAGGCTCTAACAAGGATGCAAAAAAAGCTCCAGTTGACATCATTGCTAATGTTATAGATACATTAGAGACTTTAATCGCAGAAAAAAATGTTAACCAATGCAGGGCGATTAACAAGCCCACAAAAGCAAACTTTAACAATGTTTTTAATGAAACTTTTAAGCGTTCTTTTTTAAAGGCTATAAATACTAATACAAAAAAAGCCCCTAATAACATTCTATACCAAACCAACGGAAAAGCATCTAATGATATTAGCGCTCCAAGCACCGCTGTAAACCCCCAAATAAATACTATAAAATGTAAGTGGAGGTAATTTAATAATTTATCGTTTCGCATTTTTCAATAAATATACCGCCAAAATAGCAAAAACAAAGTTAGGAAACCAAGTTGCTACCAACGGAGAAAAATCACTTTGCTCTGCCATGGTGCCAAATATTTTATCAAAAAATATAAAAATCATCCCTATGCTCATTCCAATGGCAAGGTTTACTCCCATTCCGCCACGGCGTTTAATCGAAGAAACCGCCACCGCTATTATAGTTAATATATAGGCGGAAATTGGTAGGCTCCAGCGTTTAAACCTTACAACTTCGTACCTATTAATATAAGAAGATCCTCGTTTTTTTTCTCGTTCTATAAAGGAGTTAAGCTCTGCGTAGTTTAATGTTTCAGCTATGTATTCAACAGGGGTTAGGTCTTCTAACTCAAAACTAAATATCGTATCAAATTTTTTCTTTCTTTCTAAGATATCTTCATCTTCAGTAATTGTTCTTTTCAAGTAACCAAAAAGGGTATAGGTAGAATCTGCTTCATTATATTCTATTCTATTAGCTCTTAATTTATATTCTAATTTATTTCCGTTAAAATGTTCTAAAGTAAAATTGTTCCCCTTTCTTTCATTTACATTAAAATAGCTAACATATATATAATCGTTTTCATTTATCTGTCGATATACATTGGTTTGTGTTCTATCTTTTTTTCCTTTTTTCAGGTACTTATATTTAAACTCATTAAATCCCTGACTTGCCATGGGTGCCAAATACATCCCCATAACTAAAGCCCCTGCACAAACTATGGTTGCACCAATCATATAAGGTCTTAAGAAACGATAATAAGAAACACCACTACTCAAAAATGCGATAACCTCTGTGTTGTTCGCTAGTTTTGACGTAAACCAGATAACAGATAGAAACAAAAACAATGGAAATAATAAGTTGGCAAAATAAATAGTGAAGTCTAAATAGTACTTGGCAACTTCAATAAAAGGCACTTCATTTTCAAGAATTTTATCAATTTTTTCGGCAAGGTTAACTGTTATCCCAATTGGGATAAAAAGCAATAGCATTAAAACAAAAGTACCTAAGTACCTTTTTAAAATATATTTATCGAGTATGCTTAGCATCTATTTACAACCTTTTATCCATCTGTTGTACCATCATTTTTTTCCAATTACTGAAGTCTCCGGCTAAGATATGCTTTCTTGCTTCACGAACCAACCATAAATAAAATCCTAGATTATGAATGGTTGCAATCTGTCTACCCAACATTTCATTAACGGTAAAAAGATGACGTAAGTATGCCTTACTATAAGCGGTGTCTACCCAAGTAATATTCATTGAGTCAATTTCTGAAAAATCATCTTCCCATTTTTTATTTTTAATATTAATGGTTCCGTGGGCTGTAAAAAGCATTCCGTTTCTTCCGTTACGCGTTGGCATTACACAATCAAACATATCTATTCCTAAGGCAATATTTTCAAGAATATTAATTGGAGTCCCTACTCCCATTAAATATCTTGGTTTATCCTTTGGAAGAATTTCAGTTACAATTGCAGTCATTTCATACATTTCTTCGGCAGGTTCTCCCACAGAAAGACCTCCAATTGCATTCCCTTCTGCTCCAACCGAAGCAATATATTCTGCAGATTGTTTCCGAAGATCTTTATAGGTACTCCCTTGAACTATCGGAAAAAAAGTTTGCTCGTAATCATATTTTAAAGGTGTTTTTTCTAAATGATTGATACACCTATCCAACCAACGATGCGTCATATGCATAGAACGTTTTGCGTAGTTATAGTCGCAAGGATACGGTGTACATTCATCAAAAGCCATAATAATATCAGCTCCAATGATACGTTGAATTTCCATCACATTTTCTGGAGTAAACATGTGATAACTTCCGTCAATATGTGATTTAAACTTTACTCCTTCTTCTTTAATTTTTCTGTTTTCAGAAAGAGAATACACTTGATACCCGCCACTATCGGTTAAAATATTTCGATTCCAGTTCATAAACTTATGGATTCCACCAGCCTTTTCAAGGATTGGAGTTTTAGGACGCAAGTATAAATGATAGGTGTTTCCTAAAATTATATCTGGATTTATATCTTGTTCTAATTCTCTTTGATGAACTCCCTTAACGGTACCTATAGTACCCACTGGCATAAAAATAGGCGTTTCAATAGTCCCGTGATCTGTGGTTATTGTTCCAGCACGAGCATCTGTGTTAGTATCTGTAGCTTTTAATTCGAAATTCATTTGTTATTATTTTATACTGCTCCTAATACATTGATGTTTCAGAATCAATTCATTTTTTAAAAGATTTAGCAAAGATAAAATGATTTGTCGTTTTTATACTAAATACTAAAAATCTCTACTAAAAAATTATTTATATTTTTAATACTTCTTCATAACTGTTAATTAAAACACCTAAATCGTTAATAACCTATTTGTTTTCCATTTTGTCTAGGAATATCAAAAGGCTATTTTTGAACCTGAAAAACACATCAATATGCCAGACATTAACTATTTAAATGATTTAGTAACACAAGTTCGTAGAGATATTTTACGACAAGTACATAAAGTGAATTCGGGGCATCCAGGAGGCTCCTTAGGTTGTGCAGAGTTTTTAGTTGCACTATACCAAGAAATTTTAAATAGAAAAGATACTTTTTCTATGGACGGAAACGACGAAGACCTTTTCTTTTTATCGAACGGTCATATCTCTCCTGTATTTTATAGCGTATTAGCAAGGTCTGGATATTTTCCGGTGGAAGAGTTAAATACTTTTAGATTGCTAAATACCCGTTTACAAGGGCATCCAACCACACACGAAGGTTTACCAGGTATTAGAATGGCTTCTGGCTCTTTAGGTCAAGGGATTTCTGTAGCTATTGGTGCGGCACAAGCTAAAAAACTTAATAACGACCCTCATTTAATTTATGCACTTTGTGGTGATGGAGAGTTGCAAGAAGGTCAAAACTGGGAAGCGATTATGTATGCTTCAGGAAATAAAATCGATAATTTGATTTTAACTGTAGATTATAATAAGCAACAAATCGATGGCTCCACAGATGCCGTACTTCCCCTCGGAAACTTAAGAGCAAAATTTGAAGCTTTTGATTGGGAAGTGATTGATATTGATAATGGGAATGATTTACATTCTATAATCGAAGGATTAAAATCTGCAAAAGAAAAAACTGGAAATGGAAAACCTATTTGTGTCTTAATGCATTCGGTAATGGGAAATGGGGTAGATTTTATGATGCACACCAACGCTTGGCATGGGAAAGCACCTAACGACGAGCAATTAGAAAATGCTTTAGCTCAGAATCCTGAAACTTTAGGGGATTATTAAAATTGAATTAATTATTATAAAGATACCCGTTTTCACGGGCATACTATGAAAAAATATATAGATAGTGGAAAAAAAGATACTCGTTCTGGATTTGGTGCAGCACTTACTGAGTTAGGAAAAACAAACCCAAATGTGGTTGCACTTTGTGCCGATTTAATTGGGTCTTTAAAAATGGATGATTTTAAAGCCAATCATCCAGATCGGTTTTTTCAAGTAGGTATTGCAGAAGCAAATATGATGAGTATGGCTGCAGGAATGACTATTGGAGGAAAGATTCCATTTACAGGAACCTTTGCGAATTTCTCTACAGGCCGTGTGTACGATCAAATTCGTCAATGTATTGCCTATAGTAATAAAAACGTGAAAGTTTGTGCTTCTCATGCAGGACTTACATTGGGTGAAGATGGAGCAACACACCAAATTTTAGAAGACATTGGTCTTATGAAAATGCTACCAGGAATGACCGTTATTAACACATGTGATTACAACCAGACCAAAGCAGCAACATTAGCTATTGCAGATTTTGACGGCCCTGTTTATTTAAGGTTTGGAAGACCTAAAGTAGCCAACTTTACACCAGAAAACCAAACATTTGAAATAGGAAAAGCAGTTCAACTACAAGAAGGAAATGATGTTACTATTGTCGCAACAGGTCACTTAGTTTGGGAAGCATTACTAGCTGCTGAAACCTTAAACAATCAAGGTATTTCTGCTGAAGTAATAAACATTCACACAATAAAACCTTTAGATAACAAAGCAATTCTAGATAGTGTCGCTAAAACCAACTGTATTGTAACTGCTGAAGAACATAATATGTTAGGTGGATTAGGAGAAAGTGTCGCAAGAGTATTAGCGACAAACAATCCAACGCCACAAGAATTTGTAGCTACTCAAGATACTTTTGGAGAATCTGGAACTCCAGAACAGTTGATGGAAAAATACGGATTGAATGCAGATGCAATTGTAAAAGCATCATTGAAAGTGATTGCTAGAAAATAATTATATTATTATCATTAGATACTAAAAATGCCTCGATTATCGAGGCATTTTTTAATGGTACTATTTTGTTGTTTATTATAAATTATCATCCAAATAATCTGGAGTTCCATCATTATTGGCATCTGTAAACACAACAGTGTAGATGGTTGTTTCTCCTGTATCATCATCTGTATCTCTATACATCTCTATTTCGTTTTCTTCCATTTCAGGATCTGGATCACCAATATTTATAACGTACTCTTTATTTTCATTTTCATCTTTTGTTAATCTACCATCTCCATCATCATCTGGATCTGCAAAATTCGGAACCCCATCACCATCAGTATCATCATTTAATTCAAGTCCATCACCGTCTAAATCTTCAAATACTGACAAAATCCCATCACCATCTTGATCTCCTTTTTCAATTAAATAGGGGTAAAATGTAAAAATTAATTGCGAATAAAAAGAAATTGAACTTCCAAATGGAGGAGTGTTAAAATATCCCAAACCAGAAGGTATAAAAACTGCCCCAATTCCATAGTCATCAAAAGTTAAAGTGCCATCTGGGTTTTCAGTAAATCCAGTAGCACCCTTAAATTCAGTGAGTGCAGATTGTAAACCATCTATTATTTGCGTTAAATCAAATCGTATAGGCGACACTGATGAATCAAATAAAGAAAGGTCTGTTAAAAATCGTCCTTCATAACTCAAAGAAGCAATGTCTGTAAAACCAATTTCATCTCCTTCTCCTTCTCTGATTTTTAAATAATATAATTTATACGTTAGACCATCTTCAAAAATATCATCTACCTCTTTAGATAAAACTTGCTCTATTAATGGTGTTTTAGATGCATTATCTTCTGCGATAGTATCAAAAACAATTCTGTAATTAAAATCTAAGGGTGGGTTTTCAAACTCTTCATAATTATAAAAATGTGTTTGAAGAAATTCTTCAATTTCATCTTGAGCTACCAAAGACTCTTCATCTCTTTCCCTTGGCGGGATAACTATAACACCATCATCATCATCATCAGAGCATGAGAATAATATAGAAAAAATCAGTACTGTTATTGGTAATAAATATTTTATTCTTTTCATTTTAATTTTTTATCAGTTCGCAAGATACAATTTTCTAGTACTTTTACATATTAGATTAACGTAGTTTTAATAGTATGAGAATAGATAAATATTTATGGTGTTTGCGATATTTTAAGACCCGAAGCATTGCAACCAATGCCTGCAAAAAAGGTACCGTTAAGATTAACGAGGTAGTTTTAAAACCATCTAGAGATATTTATCCAGGAGATAAAGTTCAAGTTAGGATTAGTCAAATTAACTATACTTTTCTAATTTTAGACATACCCAAAAGTAGGCTTGGCGCAAAATTGGTAGATCAGTACAGAAAAGACACTACTCCCAAAGAAGCTTTTGAAAAGTTAGAATTACTTAAATATTCTAAAGATTACTATCGCAAAAAAGGAACTGGAAGGCCTAGTAAAAAAGACCGTAGAGATCTTGAAGATTTTACGGGTTCGGTAGCTGAAGATTAATCTCAGCATTTAGTATCTTTGAAAAAACTCATACAGCTATGACCCAGACCGAAAGCATTATTCTTGATAAAAAACAAATAGATCATAAAATTAGGCGTATTGCTTATCAAATTTATGAAACTAACATCTCTGAAAAAGAAGTGATTATCGCGGGTATTTATGAAAACGGATTTCTTTTTGCTAAAAAACTAAAATCTGCTGTTGAGAAAATATCTCCAATTAAAGTGACTCTTTGTAAGGTAATTATAGATAAAAAGAAACCTACAAATGTTATTCAAACTTCATTAGAAACAAAAGAATATAAAAATAAATCTGTGGTTTTAGTTGATGATGTACTACACTCTGGGGCTACACTTATTTATGGCATCAAGCATTTTTTAGATGTTCCTTTAAAAAAACTACATACGGCAGTTTTGATAGATAGAAACCATAAAATGTATCCTGTAAAAGCAGATTTTAAAGGAATCTCATTATCTACCTCTATCAATGAAAATATTTCTGTCATTTTTGAAAAAGGAAACTATTACGCACTTTTAGAAGAATCTTAGTTTACTTTCTGAATAATTTTATCTACTACTTCCTCAATAGTCAAGCCATCTGTTTTAACTGTAAAATTTGCTTGATTATAAAATTGGGAGCGTTCAAAAAGGTGCTTTGCGATAAACGCTGTTAATTCATCTACAGATTTGATATGTGAAATTAAAGGCCTATTCCGTTTTTCATTAAAAACACGTTCTGTTAATGTTTTTAAAGAAGTCATTAAATAAATTGTCCTTACTTTTTTATCTGAAACTAATAAATTTATCACATCACCATAACAAGGCGTTCCTCCTCCTGTAGCCAACACAAGATTATTTTTAGAATCTAAAATAGACTTCAATATCTCTCTTTCTTTTTTTCTGAAGTAAATTTCTCCTTTTCCAGAAAATAGTTGCGGAATTGTTTTCTCTTCAACGGTTTCTATTTCGGTATCTAGATCTTTAAAACCCAAGTTCAACTTAGAAGCCAATTGCTTTCCTACTACGGACTTACCGCTTCCCATATAGCCAATTAAAACTATTTTCATTTGTTTAAATTATAGTATTTTGTTTAAAAATAAGGTCTAAAAAATATTTTACAAATTTAATTAAAATACCTTTGAAATATAAATATAATGATAGTATATTTGCACCCGCCTACCGAAAGAAAGGCAAGCATTGTAAGGAAGACCTGGTAGCTCAGTTGGTAGAGCACCTCCCTTTTAAGGAGGTGGTCCTGGGTTCGAGCCCCAGCCAGGTCACTAAAAAAGTCGAGCATTAAGCCTCGACTTTTTAGTATCATTATTTTTCAAAAATACCGAGGTGCTGGAACTGGTAGACAGGCATGGTTGAGGGCCATGTGTCCGTTAGGGCGTGTGGGTTCGATTCCCATTCTCGGTACAAATTTTCAATTTACATTCTTTTAAAAATGTATTATGTCTATGCCATTTCTAGTGTAAATCGTAATTATATTTACGTAGGGATGTCTAATAATGTGGAAAGAAGAGTTTCTCAACACAATAAAGGCTATGAAAAAACTACAAAACCTTATGTTCCTTTCAAATTAATCTTTAAAGAAATTTGTAGCTCTAGAATTGAGGCAAGAAAAAGAGAAAAATATTGGAAATCTGGTACTGGAAAAGAGAAACTAAAACTGCTAATTTAAACAATCGTGTGGGCCTGCCTGCCGGCAGGCAGGTTCGATTCCCATTCTCGGTACAAAATTCAAATAACATTTAGGATTAAATTTCTCTAATGTGCTGTAATCAATATTATTTGTAACTCTTTTAGTATTTTATAGAATACTCTTTTATAAATTATTTCAAAATATTAAATATAGCTTTAGCACTAATTTAATTATTACCCTTGCAATTTTCTGCGTTTTGTAGTATCTTTAGATAGAACATTAAACACCATTTATTATGAGCAAAGAAGAAAAGACAACTCGAATTTTCACAGGTTCAGCAATAGAGGCACAGCCTTTAATTAATGCTTTAAATGAAATAGACATCAATCCTATAATTAGAGATGATCACCAGAGTGGAATTATGAGTGGATTTGCAACTGGAGTTCCTGGGCAAGTTAGAATGTATATTAGAAATGAAGAGCTTACTATCGCTCAATCTATAATCGATAGTTATTTAAATTCTTTAAAAGCTTAAGCTTTCACCGTATACATTTTATCTCTAAGCTCTTTTATCTTAGGATCGCCCATGTACTCTTCAAAAGTCATATAACGATCTATCACTCCGTTTGGAGTTAATTCAATCACTCTATTACCAACCGTTTGAGCAAATTCATGATCATGTGTTGTTAACAAAACAGTTCCTGAAAATTTTGAAAGTGAATTATTAAATGCGGTAATAGATTCTAAATCTAAATGGTTTGTAGGTTCATCTAACATCAATACATTGGCACGTATCATCATCATTCTACTTAACATACACCTTACTTTCTCACCTCCAGACAATACATCGCACATTTTCAATGCTTCTTCTCCACTAAATAACATTTTCCCTAAAAAACCACGTATAAAAACTTCTTCGCGCTCCTCTTCGGTTTTAGCCCATTGTCTTAACCAGTCTACCAAATTTATTTTTTCTTCAAAAAAGGCGTGGTTGTCTAATGGTAAATAACTTTGTGAAGTGGTAACACCCCATCTAAATTCTCCTGATTCTTGCTTTAAATTACCATTTAAAATTTCGTAAAAAGCCGAGGTGGCTCTAGAATCTCTAGAAAACAAAACTATTTTATCTCCTTTTGATAAATTGATATCAATATTTTTAAATATAGTTTCTCCATCTATTGAAGCAGAAAGCTTTTCTACATTTAATATTTGGTCACCTGCTTCTCTTTCACTTTTAAAAATAATGGCTGGATACCTTCTGCTTGATGGCTTTATATCTGAAACATTAAGCTTTTCAATCATTTTCTTACGAGAAGTAGCTTGTTTAGATTTTGCAACATTTGCAGAAAAACGGCGAATAAAATCTTCCAATTCTTTTTTCTTATCCTCTGCCTTTTTATTTTGTTGTGCTCTTTGTCTTGCTGCTAATTGACTACTCTCATACCAAAACGTATAGTTACCACTAAAATGGTTTATTTTCCCAAAATCAATATCACTAATATGTGTACAAACTGCATCTAAAAAGTGCCTGTCGTGAGAAACCACAATTACACAATTGTCGTAATTTGCCAAAAAGTTTTCTAACCAAGAAATTGTTTCATAATCTAAATCGTTGGTAGGCTCATCCATTATTAAAAGGTCAGGGCTTCCAAATAATGCTTGTGCTAATAACACACGTACCTTTTGTTTACCATCTAAATCACCCATAGATGCAAAATGAAATTTCTCACCTATCCCTAGATTAGATAATAATGTAGCAGCATCACTATCAGCATTCCATCCATTCATTTCTTCAAAAGTTATTTGAAGCTCTCCTATTTTTTCAGCATTCTCATCGGTATAATTTTCATACAATTTATCAATTTCAGTTTTAATTGCATACAGTTCTTTGTTCCCTTTTACAACGGTTTCAAGCACCATAAAATCATCAAAAGCATTATGGTTCTGTTCTAGAACAGACATTCTTTTGCTTTTTTCTAAATGAACATGTCCAGAAGTTGGATCTTGTTTCCCAGAAATTATTTTTAATAATGTAGATTTTCCTGAACCGTTTGCACCGATAATTCCGTAGCAATTTCCTTGTACAAATTTTGTATTTACTTCATCAAATAAAACACGTTTCCCAAACTGTACTGATAAATTTGAAATTGAAAGCATAGTCTTTTCCTTTTTTTAAATTTTGCGCAAAAATAACTATTTAAGTGACATTATAACATTAGAAAAGTTTTAATTTCTTTTAACTAAGAATTAACAGAATGGTAATCAAGAGATTTTATTTTTGTAATAGATGATTTAACTCATTATATGATTAAAAAACTACTTCTGATTTTCACTTTAGTTTTTACATTATTCTCTTGTAAAAACAGTGATAATGAGTTCCCTAATACCACTTGGATTGGAGGTGAAATTGTAAACCCTGTAGGTGATTATGTTATTTTTTATCAAGGAGGATACGTTATTGATAGTCTTAAATTAGACGATCAAAATCACTTTCTATATAAAGTTGAAAACCTAAAAGCGGGATTGTATTCTTTTAGCCATAAAGAATTTCAAGTGTTTTATTTAGAACCTTCAGATAGTTTAATGATTCGGGTGAATACTATAGATTTTGACGAATCCCTATCCTTTACAGGAACAGGTGCTGAAAGAAATACTTTTTTAATAGAAATGTTTCTTTTAAATGAAGCCGAAATAGAACTAATGCCTAAACTTTACAAGCTGCCTCCTTTAGATTTTGAATTAGCTTTAGATTCTCTTAAAACGATACGAACCATTATTTACGATGATTACGTAGTAAAGCACGAACCAAATTCAGAATTTAAACTAGTAGCTAAAGCGAGTATTAATTATGATTATTATTCGAAAAAAGAAATTTACATCACTGCAAATTCTAGTAAAAAACAACACACTAACTATATAGAGATTCCAGAGAGTTTTTATAATTACAGAAAAGACATCGATTTTGGAAGTGAAACTTTACGCTCTTATTTTCCTTATTATAGATTCTTATTTCGCTATTTTGATAATATGGCTTTAGAAAAAAATAACGAACTAAATTTTTATAACAAAAACTCGTTTACTCATAACTATAGCAAAATAAAAATAATTGACAGTACGATTACAAACGATTCTTTAAAGAATAGCATGGTAAAAAGTATTGCTGGTAGATATTTACTAAATTGTAATAGTAAAAAACAACAAGAGCAAATACTAAGTCTTTTTCTTGAAGTTACTACTAATAAAAATCACCAAAAAGAAATTACCGAACTTGCGAATGCCTCTAAAAAACTTACTCCTGGAAATGTAATACCAAACCTATCGTTAGTAACACCAGAAAATACTTTAAAAACATTACAAGGCATAATTAACAATCCAACTGTACTATACCTTTGGTCTGGAAAATCTGAAAAACATTGTAAAAATATTCATTACAGAGTAAAAGAATTAAATTCAAAATTTCCAGAATACGATTTTATTGGTATAAACACTGATACAAATTATAAAAACTGGATACAGGTTGTTTCTAAACTAGGCTATAACAAAGGAAAAGAATATCAGTTTGAAAATATTTCAAAAGCTGAAAAATCTTTAGTAATTTATTCCGTAAACAAAGCTATTATTGTGGACGAAAACGGTGTAATTATAAATGGTAGCGCAAACCTATTCAATAAAAATATTGAAAGCTTTTTGTTGGGTTATTTGAACCAATAACCTTTTAATTCCCCTTTTTATAATCCTCTAAAAATTTTGCTAACCCAATATCGGTCAATGGGTGATTTAAGAGACCTTCTATTGATGATAAAGGTCCTGTCATTACATCTGCGCCAATTTTAGCACAATCTATAATGTGCATTGTATGACGAACTGATGCGGCTAGAATTTGAGTTTCATAACCATAATTATCATAAATCTGGCGTATTTCAGCAATTAAATGCAATCCGTCTGTAGAAACATCGTCTAGCCTTCCTATAAATGGAGACACATACGTAGCTCCAGCTTTTGCTGCCAACAATGCTTGTCCAGCAGAGAACACTAAGGTTACGTTTGTTTTAATTCCTTTATCACTAAAATATTTAGCAGCTTTAATACCTTCTTTAATCATAGGTAGTTTTACTACTATTTGCGAATGTAAATTAGCAAGTTCAGTTCCTTCTTTAACCATACCGTCAAAATCTATTGCAATTACTTCAGCAGACACATCGCCATCCACAATATCGCAAATATCAACGTAGTGCTGTAATATATTTTCGCGTCCTGTAATTCCTTCTTTTGCCATTAAAGAAGGGTTGGTAGTTACGCCATCTAAAACTCCTAAATTTTGAGCTTCACGTATTTGATCAAGGTTTGCAGTATCGACAAAGAATTTCATAGAATGTAATTATTTTGAATGAGTTGGAATTAATTTCGGCTAAAATACATAAGTATAAAAAGCCTTGAAACATTTACTTTAAAAAGTTACAATTAAATAATGTTAATAAAAGTGAAGAGGGAATATTTACTTAATCTTAAAATGTTTCATCAACATTTTTTCATACCATTTACTGGGTAGTATTCTTTTTAAGACGATAGAAAATTTCTGTAATGTAGAACCTGCCTTATATCTAACCTTTGGTTTTTTTTCATTGATAACATCAAAAACCACTTGTGCTAACTTCATAGGATCTTCTCCGTGATTCACATGTTCGTCCATCATCTTAAGAGTACTACTATATACCTCTTTATAAGGTGAGTTTTCTAATACAGGTGCGTGAAATCTTCCAGCTGCAATATTAGTTGCATAATCACCAGGGGCAATATTGGTCATTTTAACACCAAACTGCTTTATTTCCATTCTAAAAGCCTCTGCAGTAATTTCTAATGCTGCTTTTGTTGCCGAGTAAATACCTCGATAGGGTAAACCCATATACCCTGCAATAGAGGTGATATTAATAATAAGACCACTCCCCTGTTCTCGCATTTGTGGTATCACAGCTTTAATAACATTTATAGGACCGTGTACATTAATATCAAAAGCTTTTCTAATTTCTATATACGGAGTTTCTTCAATAGGACCTGTAATACCAACTCCTGCATTATTGACGACAACATCGAGGCGGTTTTCTTTTTTTATAATAAAATCTATTGCTTCAGAAATAGAATTTACATCTGTCACTTCCATTTTAAGCAAAGTAAAAGGAAAATTATTATTATTTTCAGGATTTCTACTAGTTCCGTAAACGGTAAATCCTTTCTTTGAAAGAAATTCTCCAATTGCTTTTCCAATTCCGGAAGAGCCTCCTGTTATTAAAACAACTTTTGACATCTAAGCAAAGATAATTAATTGTAAGGTTATACTCTAAATTTAGAATTTAAATAATAATGACAAAATTATTAGAAAAAGAGAACTCTGATTATAAAAAAAAATAACGTGCTAAATTTAAAAGATTCCGATTTTCATCGGAATTTTTATGCCTAATTTTAAATTAAAAATTAGGCATAAAAAATGGCAAGCTACCTACATCACACTGCTACGACCGTCTACCCTTGCTGCGTTCCCACCCTGGGGGATTCAACAGGAGCTAGTTGTGTAGGACTTGCCGCTGCAAAGATAAAGTATTTTACAATTTTCACAATGTTTTAGCTTAAATACTTAAAGAATTATTATAGTTGATTAATAATAAATATCTTGCGAAAAATTAAAATTAGAAATGAAAGTATTCAACCTATTAATTATTACTACAGTAGCTTTTTTTTACTTGAGTTGTGAAGAAAAAGTAGCGTCTAGTCAAGACCTTTTTGATATTACCATAAAAAACGAAAAGAAAACCTACACCACTAGTGATAGCTTTACAATTTCGGTAATCAACAAGAAAAACAGCGCAATTGACTCTGTTGTTTATACTCTAAATAAAGATAGAATAGGCGCTGCTACCTCTCTTTCTGAAACAACTATCTCGTTAGCAAATCAAAAACTTGGAGTGCGAACCTTACACGCTAACTTATATTCTGACGGAAATAAATTTGATGTAGCTGTTAAAGTAACTATTCTTTCAACTATAACTCCAAAACTATATACTTATAAAATTATTGAAGAGTATCCACACGACATTGAAGCCTACACACAAGGCTTAGAATTTAATAAGGGTATTTTATACGAAAGTACTGGACAATACAAAATGTCTTCGTTAAGAAAAACTAACTATTTAACAGGAGAAGTTGAAAATATAGAACTTTTAGACGATTACTATTTTGCGGAAGGGCTAACCATCATCAATAATAAAATTTACCAACTCACTTGGAGAGAGAAATTAGGTTTTATTTATAACCTTGAAACTTTAGAAAAGACTGGCTCATTTGTATACGGAAAAAGCAAAGAAGGCTGGGGACTTTGTAATGACGGAAGCAAAATTTATAAAAGTGATGGCACTCAAAAAATATGGGAATTAAACACAAATACCCTTGGCGAAGTAGATTATATTGAACTCTACACCAATACCAGTAAAATTAAAAGTGTAAACGAACTGGAATGGGTAGAAGGGAAAATCTACGCCAATATTTACCAAAAAGATGCTGTTGCCATTGTAAACCCTACAAACGGTGCTGTGGAAGGGGTTATTGATTTTACAAGTTTAAAATCTCACGTGACTCAACATGACGCACTCGATGTATTAAACGGAATTGCCTATAAAGGCGAACCAAACATCTTATACATCACTGGAAAAAATTGGGATAAACTTTTTAAAGTTGAAATTTTTGAAAAATAGAAGGTTCTGACTGAAGGCTGAAATACTAGATTTTCCTAAATTAAATAATTTCTTGAAACGAACTATCCTCGAGGCAGAGCCATAGAGGTATTTCGCTCGTTTCATTTTGACCAAAAAAGGTTAAAAACCGAAATTATGTTATTTAGATTCCCGTTTTCACGGGAATGA